>NZ_JBKFGG010000022.1:0-99667 GCF_056171975.1 Paenibacillus terrisolis
GCTCGGATAACTACTCGGACGGCGCTTTTTCGCACAGATTATCCGACTTGCCTTCGTTTCAAATCATCTCCATTTGCTCCGAATTCCTGAGACTTTTGACCTCTTGCGAATATCCACTTCTCTGCCACATTCCCCTTATTGACCATTGTTATAATAAACCATATTATAGTAGTATATTCCAATTGATAGATTCCGTGTGAAGGAGGTGTTAACCTACCAACTATGGCTACGATCCGCGCTCACCTGGAGGAATATTTAAAGAACATGACGCTTAACCAATTCTCCGAGATTACGCAAATTAATGTCGGAACGTTAAGCAGTATTATCAATGGACATCGCCCGATTGCCATGCAACAGCTCGACCGGATTACCGCAGGAATGGAACTTCCCGAAGGCTACTTTTACAAGCTGTATATAGACGAATGCTTTTTCCAGGCCGCGCCGGACTGGCGGAGGTTGGGACCGTTTCTGCAGCGATGCGCCGAGCTGGATAAGCTGGATTGTATTGAACAAGCGGTTCGGTTAATGATGGACAGTCTCTCTTACATACCGGTGCTATTTAACCTAGCCGAACAACTTTTCCGGGATGGAAAATGGAGGGCGGCTGCGCCGATTTATGAAGCCATAGCCGAGAGTGAGCGGAAACAGCACTCCGAGCGGCTGGCGCTTTGCCACTACCGTTTATTCACGCTAGGCTTGTCCAAAAACCAGAATCGAAATTTGCTCATTGCCTCACAGTTTGAATATTTTGTAGACCGACTTGAAGAAGAATATCAATTGGATGCTCTTAATGATTTGATTAACGTGTATGCTTCCTTACGCTGGTGGAATAAGGTAAAGGAGCTGGCGGAGAAGTTAAAGGTGAAAGCGACCATTCATTATGAATTGATTGGGAATAAAAAGTCCAAGGAAACCAAAAAGCAAATTATTTTTTATATATTGTATGCCTATTTAGCTTTAGGTGAGGCAAATGTTTATTTTAAAGACTATGAAAATGCGTTGAATTATGTTTTTTTGTACACGGATTACAGCTGGGTAAAAGACCCGAATGAAGATGAGATCATTGTTCTTAGCCAGTTTCAGGAATGGTCCGAGGGTAATCGTTCTTTGTATCAGGTAATGTCCGGCAGAGTTGATGTTTTACCGGAACTTATGAAGTACGTTTCTACTCGTGAAAATGAAATATTCACATTTTTATGCGAGGCAATCTCTTCGGCTAATAAATTTGATATTAATGTTGATGTTGTACTTGAAAAGTACGAGTCCTATGTAAGTTATCAAGAACAACACAGTCGGATCGGGAAAATTAGCGAGCAGTATACTGATGATCGATACGTAAGCTTATTAACGGGTTTTGGAGTGTATTATTTACGGAAGGACGACTTCAACCGAGGGCTGAACTACGTTTTAGATAGTCTCGCATTTTCTATTGAAATCCGCAGCGGACGCGGTATGCTTAAATGTGTAGGATTATATGAACAATATCGGAATTTTGCAACCGAAGCAGTGAAGCGGCGGTATAAAAATCTAATAGGCGAGGTGCAAAAACTGAATGAAGAAGAAATTGATTTTAATGATAGCTACGTTTAGTTTGACGATAGCTATAGCGGCTCCGGTTACTACTTTTAACTCAGCTGAAGGTCAGACCAATCCTGTGATTTTTAGTACCAACGGTTTTGGGATGGGGAGTTAAATACTAAATGAATAAAACGTTCCGGAACTAAAATTCCGGAACGTTTTTTGCTTTTGAAAATATCACTGGTGCATGCGCTTGATCCAGAAGAACTTAAGGGTTGGTCCTCATTGACCCATACTATATATATCCATATGATAAAAGTGAATGGGAGATTATTCCTCATCGTCGTTTATTGTGTGGAGGAGGTGTTTACTTGAAACCAGCCGCTGCAATTCGTACTCAATTAGAGAATTATTTAAGAAGCGAGAATATCACGCTTAATCAGTTCTCCGAGATCACGCAGATCAATCCCGGAACGTTAAGCGGTATTATAAACAACCATCGTCCCATATCCATGCAGCAACTCGACCGGATTACCAGAGGGATGGGCCATCCAGAGGGTTACTATTACGAGTTGTACATTGATGAATGCTTCTTTCAGGCAGCACCGGACTGGCGGAGAATGGGACCTTTTTTGCAGCGGTGCGCGGAGCTGGATAAGCTTGAAAATATTGAGCGGGCTATTCAACTGCTGATGGACAACCTTTCTTACATACCGTTGCTTTTTAACTTGGCAGAACAGCTGTTCCATGAAGGCAAACAAAGTGCGGCTGCTCTTTTGTACAAATCCATTGCGGAAAGTGAGCAGAAGCAGCATTCAGAACGGCTGGCGCTTTGCCAATACCGTTTATTTACGCTAGGCTTGTCCAAGGATCAGAACAACAACTTGTTAATAGCTTCCCAATTCGAATATTTCGTTGACCGGCTTGACGAATCTTACCAGCTTGATGCGCTTAATGACTTAATTAACGTGTTTGCTTCGCTGCGCCGATGGGTCAAGGTAAAGGGGCTGAGCGAAAAATTAAAGAAGAAAGCGACCGTCCATTATGAATTAAACAAAAATATAAAATCAGCGGAGACAAAAAAACAAAATATATTTTACATATTGTATGCCTATCTGATGCTAGGCGATGCGCATTTTTATTTGGAAGATTATAAGGTCGCACTGTATTATGTCTCTATGTATTCGGACAATAGTTGGGTAAAAGATCCTTCTGAAGATGAAGTGACGGTGATTCTTCAGTTTCAGGAATGGGCTGAGGGGAACAGGTACATGTATCAGTTAATGTCAGGAAAAACGGATGTTCTACCGGATTACGAAAAGTATATTTCTAGCCGGGAAAACGAGGTTTTTCCCGCTTTAACTGAGATCGTAGTCGCTGCTAACCGCTTTGATCTAAATATTGATTTTGTACTGGGCAAGTACGAATCTTATTTAAATTACAGAGAGCAACAAAGCCGTATCGGAAAAATTAGAGAGCAGAACACAAATGACCGGTACCTAAAACTAATGACGGGTTTGGGAGAGTACTATTTAAAGAAAGACGATATCGAGCAGGGCTTGCGGTTTGTTCTGGACAGTTTGGCGCTAGCTATCAAAATGCGTAGCGGACAAGGCATGCTAAAAGGTATTGAATTGTTCGGGCAATTTCGGAACCTAGCTTCCGAAGCGGTGAGGCAGGAATACCAAAAGTTGACTGAGAAAATGGATTCCACAGATATTTGGGTGTAACGGACCGGAGAGACGCTATTTGTCCGAAAAAGGGAAGTTTGCAATTCTAACGGATCTGAGCGACGTTATTCGGGGGAGATTGGGCCGGATTGCGGTCATTTGAGGTGAATAGCGAATGTGGGGTCCGTTAGAATTTGAAATTGCCGGAAAACGCTCAAATAGCGTCAATAGGATTCGTTACAGTGTGACGGCGGTGGCCTGAGAGTTATTACGCATGACTAGGGTGCTATATGGGTGCTGGAAGCGGGCGGGCGTGAGGCGCGGGAAAGGGCGGGTCGAGTAAAGCAACCAAAGCAAGAGGAGTAATTAAGCAAGAGGATCGGCCGGGGATCCCCCCATTAGTTCAAAGAAAAAAGCCGGCTACCTTGGGCAGCCGGCTTTTAAGTTTAAAAATCCCAACCCGGCAAATACGCCTTCGTGTTGCTGAGCATGGTCGTAAACAGCTCCTCGGCTTGTTCCGGCGTGAGGCCGGAGAGGAGAGGGTCGTTTGCGAAAGCATGGAAGGCGAGCGCCCGGTCTTTGTGCAGGGCTGCTTTGAGCAGGGTTTCCTGATTGTAGACGTGGCGGACGACCAGGTTGTTCACGTCTTCCGGCAGGCTGCCGGCTACGACAGGCTGTACGCTGTCGGCTCCGAACACGGCGTTTGTCTCGACGACGGCGTTCATCGGCAGGGAAGCGATCTGGCCCCGGTTCGGCAGATTGACGTTGGTCACGATAGGCGCGCTGGCGCCGCTCAGGCTGCGCAGCATGGCAATGCCTTCTTCGCCGCTTGCTTTCAGCTCGAACGTTTCTTCTCCGGAAACGAGACGTTTGCTGCGTTCGAGCAGTTTCTTCAGGTTCTCGGTCCGCCATGATACCGGCGTCAGGCCGAATTTCCAATTCTTGACGTGCTCGGGGCTGCGAAGATACCAGGAGTTCGGCATGAACTCGGCCAGATGGCGGTCTCCGGCGGCGGCGATCAGGCCAAAGCGGCGGAACAGATCGAAGTGGATCCGGTTGGCGGACGCGAAGCTGTTGTTCATCCAGTGGTCTTTATGCCCTTGGCCGCTAAAGCCTTCCTCGGCATACTTGTCGGCGAATTCCTTGTACAGCGGGAACAAGTCGATCCCCCGGTAAGAAGCTCGGTCCAGCCAGGTAAAGTGATTGATCCCCAGCACGCCCACCTCGATGTCTTGACGATGAACGTCTTCCAAACCCTTCAGATCCATCAGCATTTCGGCCAGCAGTTCCTGCGTGCCGAATACCTCATGGCAGCAGCCGAACGCCTTGATGCCCGGGAATACTTCGTACAAGGTCCGCGTGCACAGGCTCATCGGGTTGGTATAGTTGATGACCCAGGCGTTAGGGGCAAAATCGCGGATGGCGGCGGCGATTTCCACGTACATCGGAATCGTGCGCAGCGCGCGGATGGCCCCGCCCGGACCGACGGTATCGCCTACGGATTGATAAACGCCATAGGCTTCAGGGGTATGGACGTCGGATTTCATTTCCGTAAACGTCCCCGGGAGAATGGAAATAATGACGAAATCGGCGCCTTTCAGCGCTTCTGGCAGCGTGCGGACAGCTTCGTAAGTCCACTGGCTTACGGCTTTGTCCTGCGCTTGGATGCGGCTGCCGATTTGTTCGTTGGCTTTGGCTGCGTCAAAGTCGATATCGTACAAAGAAACTTTCCCGGACAGCGCCGGCTCCATGGCCAAGTCGCTCATCAAACCCCAGGCCCAACCGCGCGAGCCTCCTCCGATATAAGCGATTTTCAAGTCTTTTATGGTTGATGTCGCATGCATTGCTTCATTCACTCCTTATGTGGTAGTACCCAAACAATAGAGCAAAATGAGAGAAATAACAGCACCATTATTGCTTGATTTGCTCTTCATTCAACATTTTTTGCTATAATTGAGTTAATCATCGATTTAACCCAAAAAGGAGAACGCGCGCATGGAACAAGAAGAACGTTTTGAGCCGGTTCAACCCTATTTCAGCATCGAATCCGCCAAGCAGCCGGGCAGGTTCACCATGAAGGAAGAGCATTCCCATGATGCCTGGGAAATCTACTACTTGGTGTCCGGCGAGCGCTGTTATTTCATCAAAGACCGGACGTTTCGCATCAGCCCCGGCGATCTTGTACTGATTTCGAAAAACGTACTCCACAAGACCTCGGTATCCGGGCGGCTGTCCCAGCCGCATGAGCGGATTCTGGTCAATTTCTCCAGCGAGGCGGCGTTTGGGCTCACGCCCGGCAAATCGGATGGGATCGGCCGGCTGTTCGCCGAGTATCCGGTGCTGAGGTTGAACCCGGAGGAGCAGGAGGACATCCAGCCCTTGCTGGCCCGGATGCTGGCGGAGCAGAAAGAGAAACGCGCCGGATACGAGGAGTATTCCCGGCTTCTTCTCTCGCAGCTCCTGCTCAGCTTGTTCCGTCTCGTCGAAGGGCGCCCGCGCCTGTCGGGCGAGACGGAGCCGTGGCGCCGCCCTTACCGTGAAATCACGGAAGCGGCTCAATATATCAACGCCCATTACGAAGAAAACTTGAGTTTAAGCGAATTGGCCGACCGGTTTCATATCAGCACGTATTATTTGAGCCATGCTTTCCCGCGGGTCACCGGCATGACGCTGGTCGCTTACATTAACCGCGTCAGGATCGAGCACGCCTGCGGTTTGCTTCGGGATACGGAATTCCCCGTGACGGAAATTTCCTACCGGGTCGGTTACCAAAGCGTTACCCATTTCGGCCGGATGTTCAAAAGATCGAAGGGGCTCTCGCCCCAGGAATACCGGAGGGAGCAGCGGCTGTTCCGTTAAAGCTGTTTCTGCCAAAGCTGTTCGGCCATGGATGCGCGCCCCGCCTTATTCCTCCTCTTCAGGCGGGAGTTTGGCCGGGATGATGATTTCCACCATGGTGCCCAAGTCGGGCTTGCTTTTGATTCGGAGCCTGTAGTTATAGTCATAGGTTAGCCTTAACCGCTTGTTCGTGTTGAACAAGCCGACGTGTTTGGTCCGCTCTTCGTCGGAGTTGAGGCGCTGGCGGATTTCGCTCAGCCGCTCGGGTGGCATGCCGATGCCGTTATCGAGTACGACAATGGAGAGGCTCTCTTTTTTGCGCTGGATTTTCACTTTGATCAGTCCAGGGCCTTCCTTCTCCTTGATGCCGTGATAAATGCTGTTCTCGATGAGTGGCTGCAGGACAAGCTTCATCGTGAAGAGCTGGGCAATATCCTCGTCGTACTCCCAAATTACATTGAATTTATCCTTGTACCTCTTCTTCTGAATATTTAAATAACTCATCGTATTGGCGATCTCTTCACTCCAGGTTACGGTCTTGGTCGGATTGCTGAAGGAATACGACAGAATGTCCGACAGATTTTCGACCATTTCGCTGGCTTTATTCGGTTTCCCGGTCAACGCTACCGATTCCCAATAAACCGAATGCAGCGTGTTATACAGGAAGTGGGGACTTATCTGGGACTGCAGCGCCAGCAGCTCCATTACCTGCAGCCGGTATTTTTTCTCCAGCAGTTGCGTTTTGATATACCGGTGTTCGATGAAATGCGTGATCATGTTGTGAATGATCGAGGAATATTCATCCTTGACCTTGCCGGGCGGCTTCAAAGGCACAAGATTATCGTCGGCCGACTTGATCAGCGTCCGGATCATCACGAGCTGCTTGTAGTTGCGCCGGATCAGGAAATACGTAAGCAGGACTCCGCAAGCGATGGAAAAGCCCACAAAGACCAGCGTGTAATGAAAAATGCGGGTAGGCGAACGGTAAAGCTGGGAATGCGGGATGATC
Source organism: Paenibacillus terrisolis (assembly GCF_056171975.1). Classification (NCBI taxonomy): domain Bacteria; kingdom Bacillati; phylum Bacillota; class Bacilli; order Caryophanales; family Paenibacillaceae; genus Paenibacillus; species Paenibacillus terrisolis. The sequence continues at coordinate 7,036 of NZ_JBKFGG010000022.1, forward strand.
GAAACGTATTTCCATTTGTACCGCTCGGATTCGACCTTCGTCACATTTACTTTGCCCAATGAGGTTTTCATGTCGAATACCTCTTTTGGGTTGGCCGCGATCGCTTCGATTTCCTGCTTGTCCGGTAAATCTCCGCGATGATTGGAGAAAATGACCTGGTTTTGCTCATCCAGCACGAACAGCTGCTGCTCTTTGTACGTCGTGATGTCGTCCAGAATCGAATCGATGTATTTTGGCTTGATATTCAGAATAATCGCGACCTTTTGCGGTGAGAGAACATTATAAAACGTGACGATAGGCGTCGGCGTGGACTCGAAATCGTAAAACCGGATATCCCGCAGCGAGGTCCACTTTTTGGGCTTGCCCGTGTAGCTCATAAATTGGTCATACCAGCCCGTGTCGTAAAAATGATTCAAGGTCACCAGACCGTCCACCGAAGATAGGAAGCGGTCATACGGATTGTCGACGTACAAATAAAAGGACTGAATATACGGCTTGGAATTCGTGAACCCGTTCAGAAAGCTGGAGATGATCTGGTACGAATTGGAGCTCTCGTAGGTGTAGTGCGAATTTTTCAGCAAATTCGACAACTCGTTGAAGATTTCGGTGTTGTCGTAAAGGGACAAGTAGAGCGTGTCCAGTTCGTTCAGGATCATTTCCACCTGGGTCTTGGATTGCAGGAGTAAAAAGCTGCTGTTTTCATTAATACCGGCTTTGATATCGTGCTGGGTTGTTAGCGTCGATAGCGAGCCCAGGATAATGATCGGAACGAGCAGCGGAATCAGAAAGGTCATGAGCTGCTTGATGAAATATTTTTCCTTCATGGAGTCGGTTGTCCGTTCCGGTATTCGCTTGGGGTTTTCCCATAATAACTTTTGAACGTGCGGGTAAAATTTTTGGCGTTGCTGTATCCGACCATCTCGCTGATCTCGTAGGTTTTGTAGCTGATGTCGCGCAGAAGGCTAACCGCCATTTCCATTTTGGTCTTCAGCAAATAATCGGAGAAATTATGACCCGTCTTCTGTTTAAAAAAGAAGCTGAGATAGTTGGCGTTCATGTGGACCAGTCTGGCCACTTCATCAAGGGAGGCGTTTTTGTAGTTGGTTTTGACGTAATCTTTGATCTTCTGAATGATGAGGCTTTCGTCGCCTTTCAGCTTATCGGTTTCATCTTCGGGTTTGGGCGCTGTTTCGGCTTCCATTTCTTCCTTCAGCTTGCCGAACACGTCCATGAGGACATGATATTTGGCCGGCTTCAGCACATAATTCTTGACCCGGTAGTGCATCGCCTTTTGGGCGTATTCGAAATCCCGGTAACCGCTAAGGAAGACGATCTTAATATTCCGCTTGTGGTTGTACAGATTTTCCGCCAGTTCAATGCCGGACATAACCGGCATCTTGATATCGGTCAAGACAATGTCCACACGTTCCGCCCCGTCAATGAAATGAAGCGCTTCCTGTCCATTATTCACCTGGCCGACAATGCGAAACCCGACTTCGTCCCAGGGGAAATAGCTCGAAAGTGCCTCCCGGGTTTCCGCTTCGTCGTCAACGATCAGCAGGTTGTACATTAAACTCACCTCAAGCTCTCTGTTGTAAAATGTAACTGCTTACATTTGATTATATCAGATCGTTTCAAGTGCTTTGTGTGAGATTTGCCGAATTGCGCAAACTTCTGAAGAAACGATTCTTTTTACGAAAAGAGGATACCTTCCCTTCGATATTGCACGGATAATGATACCTTTTTCTAAGAGCCGCTACCTTTCGGAGGGAGAGGAGACCATTCTATAATTAATCCCGTAAAAGCGTTTACATCACATCGGGTCAAAGGAGAATGCGATGATGAAAAAAAGAAAAGTAGGGGCGTTATGCGTGGCTGCTGTACTGGTTCTTTCGATTCTGGGCGGCTGCTCGGGCGGAGGGAACTCGGCATCATCCAATACCGGGTCCAACGCCGGCGGATCAAACGTCAGCAAAGAGGGCTCCGGAGAAAAAGTGACTTTGCGCTTTAGTTGGTGGGGCGGGGAAGACCGCCATGCGGCGACGCTCAAAGCAATCGAGGCTTATAAGAAGATTGCCCCGAACGTTACGATCGAAGCGGAATATCAGGGTTACGACGGATACGAACAAAAAATCAAAACCCAGCTGACAAGCCAAACGTCGGCGGACATCATGCAGCTCGATCTTCCGTGGGTGCAGGAACTCGTGACAAAAGGAGATTTCTTCGTTGATTTAAAACAGGATTCCAGCTTTGACACTACGGGTTTTGACCAAGAGTTCCTGAAAGATTTCGGCGAGTACGACGGCAAGCTCCTGGCCATTCCTACAGGGGTCAACGCGTATTGCATCATTATCAACAAGGCGGTGGCCGATAAGCTTGGAGTGCCGACCGACATTAAATGGGACTGGGATACGCTGTACGACGTCGGTAAAAAGCTGCATGAGCAGGATCCTTCGAAGTATTTGCTGCTCTCGGACCATGGCGTACTGAGCCAAGACTTCAGAACGATGCTGAAGCAGCGCACCGGCAATCAATTCATCAATGAAGACTATACGCTGGGCTTCACTAAAGAGGATGCATCTTTCGTATTCGATTGGGTGCAAAAAGCCATGAAGGCCGGCGTTTATCAACCGATCGGAGAAGCGGATCTGTTCTACGGCAAACTCGACCAAAATCCGAAGTGGATTAATCAGGATATGCCGATGACGCCTTCGATGAGCAGTACGCTGCCAACGCTGAAAACGGTACTGCCGGAAGGCACAGAAATTGTGACGGCTCTGCCGGCGATCTCCAAAGACGCCAAAAATACCGGGGTTGTGGTCAGACCTGCGCAATTGTTTGCGGTCAGCCAAAACAGCAAAAACAAGGAAGAAGCCGTTAAATTCCTGGGCTGGTTCATGAACGATCCGGAGGCAGCCACGATTTTGGGCGACGTGCGTTCCGTACCGCCGGTGAAGTCGGCCCAAGAAGCTGCCGTGAAAGCGGGCAAAATCGATCCGGCCATCACCAACGCGGTGCAGCTGGGTTTAAGCGAAGCGGGCTTGGTGGATAACAGCATCTCCAACAATTCGGAAGTCACCAAGGTCGTGGACGACATCATCCAGAAGGTCGCTTACAACAAAGTCACGCCGGATCAAGCCGGGGACGAACTTGTTAAGACCATGACCTCCAAGCTGGAAGAAATCAAGGGCAGATAACATGTCATAAGTTTTGCGGTGGGAAGGGAGAGAAGTCCGCTGTGTTAAAGACGAAAAGAAATTACCAGTACGTCGGACTGCTTTACATTTTGCCCTGGATTATCGGTTTGCTTGTGTTTCAGTTCTATCCGTTTTTGTCTTCACTGTACTACTCGTTTACGAACTATAACATGATCAGCGCTCCGAAATTCACAGGTCTTGATAATTATACGAAAATATTTACGGGCGACTCGGACTTCTACCAGTCGCTGAAAGTAACGGGAATTTACGTCATCCTGGCTGTCCCGGTCAAGCTGGCCTTCGCCTTGTTCGTCGCCATGCTGCTGAGCGCCAAACTGAAAGCGATTAATTTCTTCAGAACGGTTTACTACCTTCCCTCCATCTTGGGGGGGAGCGTAGCGATCTCCGTCTTGTGGCGCTTCCTGTTCATGAAAGAAGGGGTCGTCAATAACTTGCTTGGCCATTTGGGCATCGGCGCGGTCGACTGGCTCGGCAGCCCGGATGTGGCGCTGTATACGCTGGGGCTGCTGACAGTATGGCAGTTCGGTTCGTCGATGGTGCTGTTCCTGGCCGGAATTCAGCAAATTCCGGGCGATTTGTACGAGGCCGGCTCTATTGACGGAGCGTCGAAATTCCGGATGTTCTTTAAAATTACGGTACCTCTGCTGACGCCGATCGTTTTATTCAACCTGGTCATGCAGATGGTCAACGCGTTCCAGGAATTTACCGGCGCATTCGTTATCACAAACGGCGGGCCGATGAAATCGACTTATTTGTACGCGCTGAAGCTGTACGATGAAGCCTTTACTTTCTTCAACATGGGTTATGCATCGGCGTTGTCCTGGGTCTTGTTCGTTATCATCATGGTCGTTACGGCGGTCATTTTTAAAACGTCGAACAACTGGGTGTACTACGAGGATGGGAGGGGATAAACATGAGAGTGCCCAAAGAAAGATCAAACACCTGGCTCAACTATACTTTTCTGATTCTCTTCGGCTTCGTCATGGTTTATCCGCTCATTTGGCTGCTTGCGTCGTCGTTCAAGACCAACGCTGATATTTTCGGCTCCAGTAAGCTGCTGCCCGGCACCTATGTGTGGAACGCTTACTCGCTGGGATGGAAGGGTACGGGGCAGTACGGGTTTGCGCAGTTTTTTCTCAATACTTTTGAGTTGGTCGTACCGACGGTGCTGCTTACGATCGTATCGAGCGTATTGGTGGCTTACGGTTTCGCCCGGTTCGATTTTCCGCTGAAGACGCCGCTGTTCTCGATCATGATCGCGACGTTGATGCTGCCGAACGCATCCATTATGGTTCCGCGGTACATTTTGTTCAAAAATCTCGGCTGGCTGGACTCGTATTTACCGTTCATCATTCCGGCCGCCTTCGCGACCAGCGCCTTCTTCGTCTACATGATGATCCAGTTCATTCGCGGCTTGCCCCGCGATCTGGATGAAGCGGCGACCATCGACGGCTGTAACTCGTTCATGGTGCTGATCCGGGTGCTGTTGCCGCTGTGCAAGCCAGCTATTTTCTCCGTCGGAATTTTCCAATTCATGTGGACTTGGAATGACTTCTTCAACTCCATCATTTACATTAGCAGCGTAAGAAAGTTCACCGTTTCCCTTGGGCTCCGCATGACCCTGGACGCGTCTTCGGCCGTTTCATGGAACCAGGTCATCGCGATGTCGGTCATCAGCATCGTGCCTTGCATCCTGCTCTTCTTTTTCGCGCAGAAGTATTTCGTCGAGGGGATTTCGACGACCGGCCTGAAGGGATGAAAGGCAGTATAAAACCTTAAATTAAAACCCCAATTTGCGATAAAAAACCTCCAAACCGCTGATCCCCGTCAGCCGTTTGGAGGTTTTGTCGTTTATGCGTATGCCTTACTTAGCGTTTGAAAAATTGCGGCAGGTACTCCTTGTTCGCTTCCAGCATTTCGTCCAGCATCCGGATGGCGACGTCCACCGAAGGGACGAGCGGATGATGCGCCAGCGCCTGGATCGCCAGGCTGCGGTCGCCGGTTACGGCGGCGTCGATCGCGAGCTGCTCGTAGGTCTTGACCGCGTGGATAAGGCCTTTGGCCATCGGCGGGATTTTGGTGAGCGGCAGCGGCAGTGGGCCGTTTTTGGTTACGACGCAGTTGACCTCGATGCTGGCATCGTCCGGCAAAAAGTCGAGGATGCCACGGTTCTGCACATTCAGCGTTTGAATGTCGTTGGTACCGTTGTGCAGCGAGCGCATCAGATTGACCGCCGCTTCGGAATAAAAGGCGCCGCCGCGTTTCTCGAGCTGCTTCGGCTTCTCCTGCAGATCGGGATCCGCATAAATCTCAAACAGCTCCGCTTCCACGCGCTTCACAACCTCGGCGCGATTCTCTCCTTGCCGCAGGGATTCGAGCTGCTCCTCCAGCATGGCGTCGGTCATGTAGTAGTATTTCAGGTAATAAGAGGGCAGGGCGCGAAGCGACTGCAGGAACTCGGGATTCCATTCCCGGGCAGGCACGTTTTTGGCGCTGTAGCCGGCGGTGTCGGTCAGCATTTCGTCCAGCTTGTCTTCGCCGTTCACGTCGATCCGGCTGATCCAATGCAGGTGGTTGAGGCCGACGAATTCGGCGTACACGCGATCCGGCGCCACCCCGTATTTGCCGGAGACTTGCTTGATCAGGCCGATCGGCGCATTGCAGAGCCCGATGCTTTTCACCTTGGAGTATTTCAGGACCGCTTCGGTAACCATGCCGGCCGGATTGGTGAAATTGAGCAGCCAAGCGTTCGGGGCAAGCTCCTCGATGTCCCGGCAAATACCCAGCAGCACGGGAATGGTCCGCAGGGCTTTCATCATGCCGCCGGGGCCGGTCGTTTCCTGGCCGATGACGCCGTATTTCGGCGGGATCGACTCGTCGCGGGCCCGGGCATCCAGCATGCCGACACGGATTTGCGTGCTGACGAAGTCCGCTCCCGCGATGGCTTCGCGGCGGTTGGTCGTCAGATGGATTTCGATCGGGAGGCCCGATTTTTCCACCATTCTTTTCGCCAAATCTCCGACGATGTTGAGCTTGTGCAGTCCCGGCTCAATGTCGACGAGCCACAGCTCGCGCACCGGAAGCTCCCGGTGATGAAGGATGAAGCCTTCCACGAGTTCCGGCGTATAAGAAGATCCTCCGCCGATGACGGCGATCTTGAGTCCTTGATCCGTTGCCACGTTGGTTCACTCCTGTCTTGTCGTAAGTTTAATGTCCGCGAATTCGCGGTAAACGCGCATCGTATCGTAAATCTCCGGGCTGACGGTCCGCCCGTCCGCTTCCATCGCCGCCCACACGGCGCCAACGACCGGCTCGGCGGACAGGGTCACGACGGAAGCCCGAGGGGAAGCCGCCATCACGGCCTGCTCGATCGGCCCGCGGATCCAGCCGCGGTCGCCCCGGGTGAGCAGGCTGCCGGCCAGAACGACGTCAAACGTGTCGTTCTCCATGCCGAGCCGCCGGATGACGGCGGAAGCCGACTTGCCGAGCTCTACGCCCTGCCGGTTGAGGATCTCCAGCGAGACCGCGTCGCCTTCCGCCGCGGCCGTGAACAACAGCTTCGCGACGTCGATCGGCACGTGCCGGCCATGGTCGAGATAATCGTTGTACATCTCGTCGACCCGGTCGTATCCCAGCCGTTCCAGCAGCAGTCCGGTCAGCCGCGTCGGCTGTTCCCGGCCGTCCCAGGCGCGGATGACGGAGCGGAACACTTCGATGTTCAGTGATCCGCCGCCGCCGAAGTCACCGTACATGTAATCGAAGCCGCCGCACTGGAAGTGATCGCCCCGCGGGTTTCGGCCCGCCGCGTTGGTGCCCGTGCCGCAGATGAGCGCCACCCCGTACGGGTGATTGGTGCCTGCCCGAAGGCCGATCATCGTATCGCAGTCGATCGTGTATTTCGTGAAGCCGGCCCGGCGGACGAGCGGATGCAAGATCCGGTAGTCTGTCTCCCGGTCGGCCCCGGCGAGTCCGAGAAACGCGTGCGTGATGTCGTCCATGCGGAGATCCGCCTCCACCAGCGCTTCCAAGGCGGCTTCCCGGATATTGTTCTCCGCTTCGGCCGCGCCGGTCTGGTGGTTGCCGTTGCCGCTTTTGCCCCGGCCGAGCACATTGCCGCGCTCATCGGTCAGCAGGGCATAGGTCTTCGTGCCTCCGCCGTCCATTCCCAAGTAGTAAGCCACTCGTCGTCACTCCCTGTATGCGGTAGATTCCCGAATCACCAGCTCCGGGTCGATCTTGAGGCTTCCGCCGCGTTTCGTTTTGCCGTCCATGCGCTTCAGCAGCATATCGGCGGCGGCGAGCCCGATTTTGTCCGCCGGCTGGCGCACCGAAGTCAAATGCGGATGCAGCTGCGAAGCAATGTAATGATCGTCGTATCCGACGACGGCCACCTGACCGGGCACGGAGATCCCGGCTTCCATCAGGGCGTTGATCACCCCGAGCGCGATATGGTCATCCCCCGCAAAAACGGCGGAGGGGAGCTTGCCTTCCTTCAGCCAGCGTTTGGCGGTCTCGTAGCCGAACCCGATATCAAAATCGCCGTGAACGATTTCAAACGGCTCGAGCCCTTGCTCCCGCAGGGCCTGTACAAATCCGCTCCGCCGCTCCCGCGTGCTGCGGAACATTTCGTGTCCGCATAAATGGGCAATGGACGTATGCCCTAGCTTCAGCAAATGGCGGGCCGCTGTATATCCGCCATTAAAATTATCGATGGTGACGGAGAACCCGTCGTTTTCCGGCTTTTGATTGTCGATCAGCACATAAGGAATGCCGCGCCGCTTGAGTTCGACGATATAACTGTCCTCTTCCATGGGGGAGAGCAGAATAAGGCCGTCGACCCGATCCTCCTGGATCAGGTAGTGGTTGCCGTCCGAGCCGATGCCGGTCGAAATCGCCACCGCGAGAAAATACCCGTGCAGCGCCAGCACTTCATTCAGTTCTTTTACGACCGCGTCGAAAAAAGAATCCTGCAGCGTCGTCACGATCAGTCCGATGATGCCGGTCTTACCCCGGGCGAGGCTGCGCGCCGCCGCATTGGGCCGGTAATCCAGCTCCTTGATGGCGTCGAGCACCCGTTGGCGATTTTTATCCCGTACGGTTTCGGCCCCGTTCAGTACCCGCGACACGGTGACCACGGACAGCCCGGATTTCTTGGCTACGTCAAAAATGCTTACTTTCATCTCTCTTCTCCTTGGGACCGTTTTTTTCCGTACCTGGAACCTCTATCTAATAGTATACATGGCCGGAAAGCGATCCGCTAAACGTAGGGTTCTCAAGATGCGGGAGACCGCCCCGGCGGGACGGCTCGCGCATGGATATAAGTCGGACTAATGACTGAACGTATAGAGGCAGCCGTGTGAAATGTTCTTACGATCGCTGTTGTTCCCGGGTTTCTAAGATTTTATGAATTCAGATAAGGTAGAAACCCGGTCACAAAGGCGAACGCTTCGCTTCTGCCAGAACATCTCACCCTCTTGCCATAATACTTTTCTTATGATCGACTTATATTCCAGATAACTAGTTTCGTTTGCAGCCCGTCACCGCTTAAGGATCTCGGTGATTTTCTCCTGGATCGTCGGCATCACTTCTTCCACTGTTTTATGCCCGGTTTCGATCGGCTGCATCTCGTTAATGAACATATCGTTGATTTGCGAGTAGTTGGTGATCAGATGGTTGAAGCTTTCGAACCCATATTTGGTGGCGCCTTCGTACACGTTTTTGACATCCTGCGGATCGATGCCGTCAAAATGTTTGTAATAGGCTTCGGCAGCTTCGGTATTGACCGGCGGGTTGCCGCCGCTCAGCTCGATTGACTTCTCTTGGACTTCCTCGGTCAAAAGATACTTGATCCATTCAAAGGCTTCCTTCGGATGCTTCGAATCCTTGAGGATGAGCAGAGGGTCGACGAACAGCGTGCTGCGAACTTTATCGTTGCCGCCCCAAGGCACGGCGGCTACGCCGATTTTAAACGGAAAATCGTTGGCGCCCGCCAGGTTCCAGGAACCGCCGACCGACATGCCGATTTTCCCGGCGACGAATGGGTCGCCGTTTTGGCCGGCCACGCTCTTGCTCCACTCGGAGTCCGGCGATACCTTGTCCTTGAACACCAGATCGAACAATTTATTGTACGCCGCGATGACTTCCGGGGAATCAAAATGCGTTTCGGAAGGCACGCCGCCGTTCGTCCAGGTATCGTCGGAGTATGGCTGAGCCCCGAAATACAGCGGCCGCATATCGCGTTCGGCCCAGGTGAAGTCAAGCCCGTATTGCGTTTTGGCGATGTCTTTGGAAACCACCGTCATTTGCTTGGCGTCCTCGACCATTTTGTCGAACGTCCAGCTCTTGTCCTCGTAATCGCTTGGCGGATAAAGCAGCTTGGCGGCGTCGAACATGTCTTTATTGTAGAGCAGGAGGGTGACGTATATATTCACCGGGATGCCGTAGGTTTTGCCGTTTACTTTATAGATGTTCATCAGATTGTCCGGGATGCTGTAATCGGCGGCGTTGAAGCCGTCTTCCTGGATCAGATCGGTCAAGTCCATCAGCATGCCCTTATTATAATATTCGGCAAATCCGCCGTATCCATAATGGCTGGTCACATCGGGCGAGTTGCCGCCGGCGATCAGCGTCTGCAGTTTGCTGTCAAATTGCTCGTAAGGCGCTTTTTCCACTTTGACCTTGATGTTCGGGTGCTCCTTCTCGAATTCCGGGATCAGTTCTTCGATGAACGTCCGGTCCGGCGAATCAATGGTGTAGTGGGTGATCGTCACTTGCTCCGCTTTGCCGCTGTTTCCCGAGTTTTCGGAGCCGCTGTTCGCGGCGTTCGGGGCCACGTCGCCCGCGGACTTGCCGCCGCTGCAGCCGGACATCACCACGGCGATCAGCAATATCGTCCCCAATAATGCGGAAAAGCTTAACTTTACGCGTTTTTTTCTCATTCCGTGTTTCCTCCCTTTGAATATGAGTGATTCGCCGCTATGGGCCATTTGAGTCGGGTTAAAGAATAGAACAGGGTAAAGCAGGAGAGTGAAATGTTCTGGCAGAAACGAAGTGTTCGCCTTTGTGACGGATTTCTACCCCATTTGAATTTGGTGGATAAGAGAAATCCGGGAACAACAGCGATCGAAAGAATATTTCACATGGATGCCCCCACCTGTTGTAAATTTGTTCGACTCAAAAGGCTCCCGCGGCGGATTATGACTTGATGCCGGTAAGTACGATGCCCTCGACGAACTGTTTCTGGGCGACGGAGAACAAGACGACGATCGGGACCATCGCCAGCACGGAGGCGACCATCAGCAGATGCCACGGCGGAATGCGGAATCGCGACGAGGTGAGGGAGGCCATGCCGACCGGAAGCGTGAACTGATCGGACGAGCTTAAGTAAAGCACGGGTGTCAGGAGGTCGTTCCAGCTGTAAATGAAGGCGAAAATCGCCACCGTGGCCAGCGCCGGCCCGGAGAGCGGAAGGGCGATGGTATACCACATGCGAAATTCTCCGCAGCCGTCGATGCGTCCGGCGTCGAACAGCTCCTCCGGCAGCGTGGAGAAGAACTGGCGCAGCAGGAAAATATTATAGGCCGAGCCGAAGAAGGCCGGAACGATCAGCGGCAGGAACGTATCGATCCAGTGCAGCTTGGAAAACAGGATAAACTGCGGCACCATAATCGCCGGATAAGGCAGCATCATCGTGCTGAGCAGCAACATGAACCAGAAGCTGTTGCCTTTGCCCCGGTACCGGGCGAAGCCGTAAGCGACGAGCGCCGAGGACAGCAGGGTGCCAGCAACAGTGAGCACAGCGATGATTAAGCTGTTTTTATACAGGGTGCCAAACTGCAAGGTGTCGAAAATTTCTCGATAATTCCCGAAGCTCCAGCTCTCGGGCAAAAAGGTCGGCGGGAATTTCAGCATTTCCCGATGCGATTTCAGTGAAGTCGACACCATGAAAAACAAGGGCAGCAGCATGAGAAAGGTGGTGACGATTAAAGCAATCAGACTGAGCAGCTTAACGGGTTCTATTTTTCGGCGCGATTTGGCAGGCGAATGCGCAGACCGAGCAGTAGGAGCTGACAAAAAACTCACCGGCCTCCGCCTCCTTCATAATGAACGTAACGATTCGACAGCTTCATAATGATCGCGGTGCACAGCATGACGGCGATCAGCAGCACCCAGGCGAGAGCTGAAGAATAACCGGCGCGATATTCCTTGAAGGCGCTCGTGTACAGGTTATACACGTAAAACCAGGTGGAATAGTTCGGACCGCCTTGGGTCATGACAAAAGCTTGCGTGAACACCTGAAACGAGTCGATGATCCCCATGATCAGCTGAAACAGCAGCACGGGGGAAATCATCGGCAGCACGACATTTCGAAAAATGCGCAGGCGGCCGGCCCCGTCCAGCTTGGCGGCTTCCACCAAACTGGCGGGCACACCCTGCAGGCCGGCCAGGAACAGAATCATGCCCGAGCCCGCCGTCCAGAAGGTCATGATGATCAGGGCGTACAGCGCGGTGTCCGGATCCATCAGCCATGCCGGACCGTGAATGCCAAACCAGGAGAGCATGTAATTGAACAAGCCGATCTGCGGGTTGAAAATCCAGTACCAGAGCAGCGACATCGCTACGCCGGACACCATGCTGGGAAAATACATCGCCGTCCGAAAGAAGCCGCGCAAAGGGAGCTTCTGATGGAGCAGTAGCGCGAACCCTAGCGCCAGCAGCAGTTGAACGGGTACGCTGAGAAAGGTGAACTTCAGGGTTACCGTGACGGATTTCCAGAATAGATCGTTATGGAACATTTCGTTGTAATTGGCAAGGCCGACGAACTTGGGCGGGTGGATGATGTCATAGTCGGTGAAGCTGTAATACAGGGATGCCAGAATGGGATAGAGGGCAAAAACCAAAAAGCCGACCAGCCATGGCGAAATGAACAGGTACATATAAAGTGTTCGCCGCCGGTTCTCACGATGGTTCAAGGATTGCACCAGCCTTTCTATGAAAGTTTAATCGCTTTAACTTTCAAGCGAGAAAATCTGATAGAATCGAAGATAATACTGACTTTTTATTCCAAAAGTTAAAGTGCTTTAACTTTTGATCAACCTGTTGCCATTATCATAGAGGATGCTTTACAAATAATCAATAGTTTTTTCAAAAATGAAATCGCTTACTGTTACGAAACCTAACATTATATTTGACAATTTTAATAAAAAGGGGTGGTTAAGAGTTGGAGAGGAGTTGAAATTTCGGATTAAGAGCATTTTTGCGTCACATTAGTTTACATGAAATGATCGACGGACCGGGAATACAAGCTGAAGCGGAGGGGACTTATGACTTACATGGTTGGATAGGAGGTAGGAAACATGAAACGGTCGATTTCGATCGCCTTTTGTTCAATTTCTTCCCGGGTAATGATCCCCTTCTCCACCAAAAGTTCCATCATCGCGCTGAGCGTAATGAGCTGCCGGTAATGCTCCTCCTTCATATCGGCCAGCTTGGCCAAAACATTGATCTCGTTCATCGGCGAAAAAGACTTGGCATCCATCCTGTTTCCTCCTAAAAGTTTTGTGAGCGATACTTCCCTGAGCCGGCTTCGAACAAAACTTACATCGGAAGCATAGGCTTAGTTTTGTGAGCGATACTTCCCTGAGCCGGCTTCGAACAAAACTCGCATCGGAAGCATAGACTCCAAATTTGGTTTCAAATGCATGGGATGACTCCCGAAAATTCCCTGATAGGAAAATGCTTCAGTGTGCTCAAAATATGGTAAAATAAATCTATCAATCTATCGCGTATTAGTATTAGTGTAGTCCGGAACCGGGTCAAACATTCCTGAATACAGAAAAAAGCTGCAAATCGCCCCGTCCGGTCGGCAACTAATGCCTCGTTCATGACGTTAAACATAGTATGAAGGTCATGAGGCATATGGCTTTGCCGTATCGGCATACAGTTGAAAGGGACCTTTGCTTGCAGGGAATAGACAAGAGACAGATGACAACCGATACCTGGGGTAGAGCTATGGAAGGGGAGAGTACGGATGGGATTGTTTGACGATGATTTTTATTCCACAAGGGTATCAGGGCGTCACGTACGCAAACACAAACATGAACGAATCGGGAAATGGCATTGGGGATGGCGTACGACGGGGTTATCCACTCTGCAAATTTCCCTGATTTCCTCCGTACTCAGCGCGGTGGTTGCCGTGCTGTTGTTCAGCTTCATCGTAGGACTTCCTTCCTCTGCCGGGGACAAAGCCGCAATCGCGGCATATGCCTCGGACTCGGGCGATCCGTACGACCGGATCAGCATGGCTGCGGCGAAGGTCGCGCCGGCCGTGGTCAGCATCCTTAACCACAGCGAGTTGTCCAAAGGCGATCCGGAGCAGGCGGCGCTGGGTTCCGGCGTGATTTTCAAGAAAGAAAAAGGCAAAGCCTATATCATTACCAATAATCATGTCATCAGCGGCGCGGATGATCTGGAGGTCGTGACCAGCGACGGCACCTCGCGGAAAGCTTCGGTAGTCGGCCAGGATTCGATTAACGATATCGCGGTGCTGGAGATGGACGATAAAGGAATCAATACGGTCATCGAAGTCGGCGATTCGAAAAATTTGCGCGCCGGCGAAACGGTTATTGCCGTCGGTAATCCGCTGGGACTGGGAGGGACGCTGACCTCGGGCATTGTCAGTTATACGAACCGTTTGATTCCGGTCTCGCTGAATCATGATGGGGTTTATGACTGGGAGCAGGAGGTCATCCAGACGGACGCGGCCATTAATGAAGGCAACAGCGGCGGCGCTTTGGTGGACCTGAACGCGCGGCTGATCGGCATCAACACGATGAAGATTTCGGATACCGGCGTCGAGGGTTTGGGTTTTGCCATTCCGGTCAACGATGCGATGAAAACCGTAGATGATATTATGCTGCACGGGAAAGTCGTGCGCCCGTACCTCGGCGTTTACACGCTGGATCTCGATAATCCGTATGCCGAATTATCCAATGAGCAGCGGCAGGATTTGAAGCTGCCGAAGCACGTAACGAGCGGCGTAATCGTGCTTGAAGCGCATGGCCCGGCGAAGGATGCGGGTCTTCAGCTTAACGACGTGATCACCGAGTTCGATAAGCAGCCGATTAACTCCACTCTGGAGCTGCGGCGATATCTGTACGACAAGAAGAAAGTCGGCGACGAGCTGGAGGTCAGCTATTACCGCGCCGGCAAGCTGCAGGACGTTACGCTCAAGCTGACCGACAAACCTTCGGACGCCGAGATCGAAGACGGCCTTGAAAATAAATAAGACGACGCAAAGAGATTCCATTACATTACAGCACAGCCGAAACATTCGGACGACTGGGGTGTAGTCGGGGTCTCTTTTTTATAGCCAAGTTACTGCAGTAGTGGCTGAGCTGAGGTGCAGTACGGCGGCGGAGACCGAGTTGTGGGTACTGCGTTTTCTATACGGGGCCGCATTGGCGTCGCTTAATTGGTGGTTGAAGTTACTTTCTCCATGGTTGAAGTTGCTTTCTTCATGATCGGAGTTGCTTACATCACAATCGGAGTTGCCATGGTCAGAGTTGCTTTCTATTGGCGAGTCAGGCTAGCGGGAAAACCTCCCGTTAATTCGGGGAAATGAGGCAAATTCCAGTATTTTACTGGAAAAGCTCCCGTTAAATCCAGAAATAAAGAGGCACAGGTGCAGATTTTCGCAAAATAGATGGAGGTTTTCCAGTTAACTTCTTTTAGGGGCCGGAAATAGCAGAATTAACGGGAGGAAATCCGGTTAATATTATGGACCGCAGATGATAGACGGACTGATACCGATATGATGAGGTTCGAGTGCTTTTGCGATTGTGGGCAATAAGGCGTACCATGAGTCCGGACAAAAGGGGTGCTTCAGCGGTGGATATGGCGTTTTCGGGAAAAAGCAGGGAGCGGCTGCTCGAGCGGATGGCTGAAGGACTTCAGCCTCTGGATGTGCTGATTGTCGGCGGGGGGATTACGGGAGCGGGCATCGCTCTGGATGCCGCGGCGCGGGGGATGCGGGCCGGGCTGGTGGAGATGCAGGATTTTGCCGCCGGAACGTCGAGCCGGTCGACGAAGCTGGTCCACGGCGGGCTGCGTTATTTGAAGCAGCTGCAGGTCGGTCTCGTGGCCGAAGTGGGCCGGGAGCGGGCGATCGTCTATGAAAACGGGCCGCATGTCACCACTCCCGAACGGATGCTGCTGCCGATTTATAAAGAGGGCACCTTTGGCAAATGGAGCACGTCTTTGGGCTTACGGGTATATGATTTTCTCGCGGGCGTGGATCGGAAGGAGCGGCGGCGGATGCTGCCCCGGGCCGAGACGCTGGCAAAAGAACCGCTGCTGAATCCGGACGGACTGCAGGGCGGCGGTTATTACGTTGAGTACCGCACGGATGACGCGCGTCTGACTATCGAAGTGCTCAAGGCAGCGGCGGCCCGAGGGGCGATTGCGGTCAATTACGCACGGCTGCTGCGGTTTGTATACGAAAAGGGACGTGTGACCGGAGCCGTTATCCGGGATGAAATCGGCGGGCGGGAATACGAGGTGCGGGCGCGAAAAGTGATCAATGCCGCCGGGCCATGGGTGGATTCGCTGCGGGAGTTGGATGGCTCGAAACGGGGCAAAACGCTGCAGCTAACCAAAGGCGTGCATCTGGTGTTCGACGCGAAGCGGTTTCCGCTACGGCAGGCGGTTTATTTTGATACGCCCGACGGCCGGATGTTGTTCGCCATTCCCCGCGACGGCAAAACCTATGTCGGCACGACCGATACGGTGTATCAGGGAGAGCTGGACCATCCGCGAATGACCGTGGACGACCGGGAGTATATCATGGATGCCATTAACGGGATGTTCCCTTCACTCCGCATCCAGGAGTCGGACATCGAATCAGGCTGGTCCGGAGTTCGCCCGCTCATCCACGAAGAGGGGAAATCCCCCTCGGAAATATCCCGGAAGGACGAGATCTGGGAATCGCCGTCCGGCCTGATTACGATTGCGGGCGGCAAGCTGACGGGCTACCGCAAAATGGCCGAAAACGTCGTGGATTGCGTGGCTACGGAGCTTGGAAAAGAGCAGGGCCTGCGCTTTGACGCCTGCTCCACCCGGGCGCTGCCGATTTCCGGCGGGCAGGTGGGCGGGGCGGAAGCTTTTGCGGATTTTGCGGCGCATAAAGCGCGGGAAGCTGCGGACCATGCGGGGACTTCCCAGGAGTTGGCCATGAAGTGGGCGAAAAAGTACGGTTCGAACGTGGATCGGCTGGTGGAGATGGCGAGTGAGGTTATGCAATTGGCGGAAGGACGGGCCGAGGCCGGTTCTGACGGACTGCCGCTGGAGGTGCTGGTTCCGCTGAAGTATGCGTTGGATGAGGAGATGGCGGTGACACCGGGGGATTTTTTTATTCGCCGGACAGGAGCCATGATGTTTGATATTGCTTGGGTGCGGAAGTGGAAAGAACAGGTGATCGCATATATGGCGGAATATTTCGGCTGGACGCCGGAGCGGAGAAGCCGCTATGCGGATGAGCTTGAGCGTGCGCTGGCGGAAGCGGTGGAGCCGGAGGACAAGCGCGGCTGGATGTAAGCGGGATGGATCGCCGGGACAGTGCGTGGATGCTGACCAGTCCGGATCGTTCGGCCGGATGTGACCTCAGCGGTTCCTTTTTGCTCCCGAGTGTGGTAGAACAGAGAAAGAACAATCCAACTCATTTAGATATGCCGCAAGCGTTTGTGGTAGTGGAAAGAAAGGATGCTTTGAGCTTATGTATGTAGTCTGCAAAGATCATGTGGAACTGGCGATTGATATGTTCGTGGATGAATTTGAAGAGGCCCCCGATGTCGTCGATTTGGAGCATACGAAATTTATCGACTGGGAGCCGCCGGTCAAATGCCAGGAATGCGATCATGAGGCCCGTTTTTTGGTCGTGTAAGGCCTTGTGATAGATGATGGAGTACGGGCGTTTATACTACGTTACGGTATTCAGGATCATAAAATACGGGATGGCGGGAATTTGGAATTCCCTTGGTTAAGAGTTCGCGGAGGCGGGCTCTTTTATATTTTTCAGCAAAAGAATCAGGACGACCGCCGAAGCGAGGTTGAATACGGGGAACAATACGGCCTCCGCCGCCGCGAACTCCACTCCGGCCAGGATTTGGCCGATAACCATGGCGGTGATCGCTGTCAGCATCGTGAAGCTTTTGACGCAGAGAACGGACGACAGGAGCAGGCCAAAAGGCTTTTGCCGCAGCAGCAAAATGCCGGAAAGCACTGCGGTCGGCACGACAAAGCCGAGATCCATAGCTTGAATGACCAGGGTTGTGTAATGCTCCAGGCCGACAGGCGGAGCGCCATCATGGCCCAGCGAAGGAGCGATTCGCCCCAGCCACATGAGCCCGATCATGATCCCGACGAAGAGAAGATATCCGGCGATCGACTTGGCGGGGAGCTTGGGACTGAAGCTTCGGGCCAGCGCCGGGAGATCGAACGACATCATCGTGAGCAGGAAGGCGAAAAGACTGAGCGACATGAGGGCGACATCAACCAGAAACATCCGGTTGTACATTGAGGTGAAAGAGTAGGACATGTAAGTGTACAGAAAATACCCCAGTGTTCCGGCGAGCAGCAGCCTGCCTTTCAGGCGGTCTTTTCTGAACAGGGACAGCGATATGAGCAGCAGCGGGATGCCGATGATCAGCGTGACAACATCCTGCGCGATCGCCTGCGAGGCCATGGATACCGAGTCGAACCGGTATAGCCCTTTGCCGTAAATTTCGATGGACTCCCCGCGTAAGGAAGCAAACGAGTGCCTGCCGGGACCTCCAGCCGAAAAAATCCTCGCCGCCGAGGCAATGATTGCGAGTACGGCGATCAGCAACGACAGGATAGTTAGTTCTTTGCGAAATTTCATTGGGTTACCTCCCTGTAAGGTAGGCGCGAGGCGAGAAGAGCAGGAAATGGGATCGGGAAGAAGCATCAAACTCAAAATCTTCCGCATATTCCGCTAATCGCTTCAACTCTCCGCTCTCAGCGCAGACATCATAAAATTGATAAAGCCTTCGATCAGCCGGCTTTTGAAATCCTCCTCGACCTTTTCGGTAATCAACCTCAAGATCAGCCCAAACAGGGAGGCCCAAATGATTTGCGCGTGTAGCTCAATGTTGAGATGCTGCTCGTTGCGCTGCGTCTGCGCGCCTTGGCTGTCGAAATACTCGCGCAGGGCCCGGTGAAGGATCGCCAGAGCCGGGCGGGCTTCGGTCGCTCCCTCAAACAAAACGGCGGTGTGCTCCAAAATGACAGGGGAGTCGTTCAGCATGATCGTTTTGTATTCGGCCGGCATGCCGGTCATCAACTCGATGTATTTGCGCACCCCTTGCTTCAGCTTGCTCTCGGGGCTGCCCGCCGCGGTCTGCATGGTTGAAGTCAAAACGCCGGTCATTTCCTGGTACATCCCGAACACGATCTGGTTGATGATTTCTTCTTTGTCTTTGAAATAATGGTAGATGATCGCGGGAGAGTACTCGATTTTGTCGGCGATTTTGCGGATCGAGACGCTGCCGACGCCTTCATCCTTCATAATCTCCGCCGCGGCTTGCAAAATCCGTTCGCGTTTTTCATTTTTTTCGCGTTCTTTGCGTTCCTGTGTGCCTATGGGGACCGCCTCCTTCGTGCGTGGTGGAATGTTGTGTATAATGGGAGCAGATGAGAGTGATGCTGCAGCCGAAGTGCTGGAATGAGTGTATATAACAGTGTTCAATTTTTGAACACTGTTCAACATAAAGATAATATAGAGCACAATATGAAGTCAATACGGGTGCGCCGGGACTTTGTTTCGAAATTTTGACAGTTGCGGGATTATCCACAAATGGGGGCGGGTTGTTTGTTTATTCAGATTATTGCCGTCGGCAAATTGAAGGAAAAGTATTTGGTGCAGGGAATTGCCGAGTATGCAAAACGGCTGACGCCGTATGTTAAATTTCAAGTCGTGGAGGTGGCCGACGAGAAAGCGCCGGAGACGATGAGTGAGGCGGAGGTGCAGCAGGTGAAGGCGCGAGAGGGCGAGCGCCTGCTTGCGCTTGTGAAGGGCGATGCGCATGTCATCGCCCTGGAGGTGGGCGGCGAGCTGTGGAGCTCGGAAGAGCTCGCCGCCACGTTCGACCGGCTCGGCACGTACGGGACGAGCCATGTCGTGTTTGTCATCGGCGGGAGCCACGGGCTCGCCGATGGTGTGCTCAGCCGCGCGCAGCAGCGGCTGTCGTTCGGGCGCATGACGCTGCCCCATCAGCTCATGCGGCTCGTGCTCACCGAGCAGATTTATCGCGCGGTGAAGATCAATCGGGGTGAACCGTATCACAAGTAACTGCAAGTTTTTATATTTATGGGTCATAAGGAGGAAACAATGACTGAATTATTAGCTCCAGCAGGAAATATGGAAGCTTTAAAAGCTGCCATATCTAATGGTTGTGATGCAGTATACTTAGGAATGCAAAAATTTGGTGCACGTGCATACTCATCTAATTTTGATTTAGAATCGTTAAAAGAGGCTGTTACGTATGCGCACCTGCGGAATGTTAAAATCTATATTACAATGAATACCATCGTTTTCGAAAACGAAGTTGAAGAGATGAAAGAGCAAATACGCGAATTAAATGAGACCGGGGTGGATGGCATTATCGTCCAGGACCTGGCTGCTTTCGATTATATCGTTGAAAACTTTCTTGATCTGGAAGCCCATTGTTCAACTCAAATGGGAATAGACGATTTAGCCGGAACTTTATTATTTAAAGAGCTTGGTGCTAAAAGAGTGGTTCTGTCCCGTGAGGTTGAGATGGAAAAAGTAAAAGAGATCAAAAGAATAGCGGAAATACCTTTAGAAATTTTCGTTCACGGTGCTTTATGTGTATCTTATTCGGGAAACTGTCTCATGTCAGGATTAATCGGCTATCGATGCGCAAATCGCGGGAGATGTGTGGGTTCATGCCGTAAGGAGTATGAACTAATGGATAAGACAACAGATACATCTTTAGGGAAAAGTTATATTCTATCCACGAAGGACTTAAACACAGTCGATTATATCGAGGATTTAAAAGAAATCGATTCTTTAAAAATAGAAGGTCGAATGAAAGATCCTACGTATGTTGCTAATGTCGTATCCAAATATCGCCTGGCCTTAGATCATAAAATAACCGAAGAAGATAAAGAAAATCTGAAAAAAACCTTCAATCGAACATTTACCAAAGGATATTTGTTTCGCGAAGATAAGAGAAATATTACAAACATCTTAAGACCGAATAACTTTGGTTATGAAATTGGAACCATTAGCAAGATGGTTAAAGACATGTATGAAATAACGCTTACACGTCCTTTAAATCAAAACGATACCATCCGAATAAGTCACGACCATGAGGATGTTAATTTAACTGTTGTAAAGCTATACGATAAAGATGGCGAATTAATCAACAAAGCAGATCATGTCTGCTATATCAAAATCAAAGAAAAGTTGTCTGTGGGAGATCTAGTATATAAAACGAAGGATTATTTCTATCACAAAGAATTAGAAGCATCACTGGAAAAAGAATTTAAGCGGTTTAGCCTAGATATTAGAGTATATGCATGTCCAGATTCAAAGCTTCTCATAGACGCGGAGGGCTTAGGCTATCATTATTCATATGAAAGCGAGGAAATACTAGGCGAAGCCATTAATAATCCAACAACAAAAGACCAGGTAATCAAGCAATTTTCAAGATTAAATGATACGATATTCGAACTTCATCATGTGGATTTTGAGGAATGCAATGCATTTATTCCAGCTAAACTGTTAAATGCAGCAAGAAGAGATATTGTACTGGGCTTATATGACTTAAAGCTTAACAGCCAAGAGAAAAGAACCAAGGCTTTGAAAGTAAAAGAAAAAATAAGCTTTGCCCCTGAAGAACCATACCTTACGGCCTCTGTAACGACTAAGGAACAGTATGATGCTTGCGTGAGCTGCGGAATTAAGGAAATCTATTTTGAAAACGTGATTAGAAGAAATCAGAATAAGTATAAGGACAAAGAAGGGCAGCTGTTAATCGGAGGATATGGCGGGATTTATCACTACAGAGAAACGAATCCGTTTGTTACGGACTACTCTCTGAATGTTGTTAATGCTACCAGTTGCCATGAATTATATAAATTAGGTGCAAAACGAGTCACTTTATCTTATGAATTGAATAAGAGCCAAATTGAAGATGTAATGAATGCCTATTATGAAGAAAATGATGGCTATCCTGCACTGGAAATGATGGTATATGGTAAGACTCCTTTGATGTTTACCAAATACTGTCCGATGAAAAAAATGAATCAATGCAGAATTTGCAAAACGAGGAGCTATGAGTTAAAAGATGAGCACGGAACGTTCCCTATCATTTCCCATGATGATTGTACAACGACTCTTCTTAATGGGAAGACGCTTAATCTTCTGGATGAGCTACAAACCATCAAAGGAATCGAGGCGTTCCGATTAAACTTCACCGTTGAATCAAAAGAGCAGGTTGTGAAAATCATTCATATGGCCTCTGGCAAATTAAATGGCTCCATGAATCATGCTGTCTTTGATCAGGAAACAGACACAAGAGGACATTTTAATAAAGAGATTATATAGCTAGCCAACCACTAACGTTTTTATGAAAGGAACCGTATGATACAAGTTGATCACTTATCCTTCTCGTTTCCGCAAAAGGATCTGTATAAGGACATTTCGTTTAAGCTCGAAGAGGGGCAACATTGCGCATTTATCGGAACAAGCGGCAGCGGGAAAAGTACACTGATCGATATCCTGATAGACCCCGAAAGGTATTTGTTCGAGGGCAAGTTAGAGATCGATCCGACTTGCACAATCGGGTATGTCAGTCAGTTCTCGCAAGTAGACAAGCCTGAAGAAACAACCGTTTTTGAATATATCGGGAAAGCGTTTATCCAGATACAAGATGAGATCACATCCCTTTATGCTGAAATGGAAACCACATCGGACATCGATTCGCTGCTGGAAAAGGTTGAATTGGCCTTGGAAGCCTTCGATTCAATCGGCGGGAATGATTTTGAAAGCAGCATTAATAAGAAGCTAAATCTGGCCAACCTCATGAAGCTAAAAGATCTTAAGGTATCCGATCTGAGCGGCGGGGAATTCAAACTTATTCAAGTAATAAAGGAAATGCTTAACAGTCCGGACTTGATGATTATGGACGAACCGGATGTGTTTTTAGACTTTGAAAATCTAAATGCGCTTAAAAAATTGATTAATGCTCACAAGGGAATGCTGCTGGTCGTTACGCACAACCGGTATTTGCTCAATCATTGTTTCAACAAAATCCTACACCTGGAAAACAAGGAGATCCAAGAGTTTGACGGGCGATATATCGATTATAACTTCTCCTTGCTTCAGACCAAAATGGAGCTGCAAGAACTCGCAATTGCTGAAGAAGAAGAAATCGAGCGAAACGAGAACATCATCGATAATCTTAGAGCGATGGCGACTTATCATTCAGAAGCATCCAGAGGAAGAGCGTTAAAAGCCAGAGTCAAGTTTCAAGAAAGATTGGAAGCACGTAGAATCAAAGTGCCGTTTGTCGATATTAAGCAGCCGGATATTACTTTTGGTATGGATCATGAAATGGAAGACACCACTGTTATAAGAGTCCATGATTATAGCATTGCCTTCAATGAGCTGCTTTTGGAAAATGTTAACTTTGAGATTAAGTCTACGGATAAAGTAGCCATTATCGGTCCAAACGGTACCGGGAAAACGACTTTGCTCCGAGAAATCTTTAATAACAATCATGAGTCGATTGAAATCAATGCTGATGCTAAAGTGGCTTATTTATCTCAGCTTCATGGCGAAACGCTAAAAGATTCCAATACCATAATGAATGAATTCATCGATGCCGGGTTTAAAACGTATGACGAGATTAGAGCGTATCTTGCAAATTATGATTTTGAAGGAGAAATCCTTGATCAAAAGATTGAATCTTTGTCCGGTGGAGAAAAAAACATGCTTCAGTTGGCCAAAGCGTCTGCCAGCCAGGCCAACATACTGCTTCTCGACGAACCGACAAGCCATTTGGATAGCTATGCACAGATCGCACTGGAGAAAGCCATCGAAGACTATAAAGGTGCGATTCTAATGATTTCTCATGATTTCTATTCGGTCGTAAACGGCATGCACTATGTGTTAATCATTGACGATAAGAAGATTAGAAAAATGAGCATGCGAAAATTTAGACAGATGATTTATGCGAGTCACTTTAATAAAGACTATTTGGAAATGGAGCAAAAGAAAAAGTCGGTTGAAATGAAAATAGAGTTGGCTTTAAAGGATAAGAATTTTGAACTTGCAAAAGGTTTGGCCGATGAGCTGGAAGAGATCATTAAGCTGCTTTAAATGATAACGCTCAGTCTTGACAGCTCTAAATTAGCTTATGAACTGCCGTTAGCCCGTTACGGGGAACCCTACCACAAGCAGGGCGAAATTTAGTTTGGAATGACCGGTGCAGAGGCAGTGTTAGTAAGAATGTCAAAGAGCTGCTGCAAATAAGATATTCCTCGTATTTGCTCTACGAGTGTCTGGTCAATGTATTGTAAAGACTTAAGAGCAATTTCTTTAGCTTGAGCAACGTTATGGTTATCAAGATCCGACAATACTTCACGAACCACATCCAAGGAGTAAACCACTCTCTGAACGGTACGAATGATCAGAATCTTTCGAAGATCCGACGGGCTATACATTCGAAACCCGCTCTCTTTGTGCCGTTCAGACTTAATTAATCCTTCTTTTTCCCAATGTCGAATTGCGGATGCAGATATGTTGGCCTCTTTCGCCACTTCTCCAATCGTAAAAAACGGTTTGCTGCGGTTGAGCGGAAGATTAGTAAGCTCTCTTAAATCGAGCATCTCGACTGTTCTTTGAACCGTTAGCTTCTCGGCATGCAGGTCTACTTGTGCTTGATTAATTAACCATAGAGCATCAAGTCTCTCCCCCCTGATGATGCGTGGCATCACTTCCTTGACAAGATCCATTCCAAATCCGGATTTTAAGGCGCGAATGCATTGGAAATACGCTTCATGATCCTGTGTATATATTCGGTAACCATTCGATGCTCTTTCGACTTTAGGAATCAGCCCCCATGCTTCGTAATGCTTCAATGCGCTCGTGCTGATATTCAACCTTGCGGCTATTATCCGCCCATTCATCCAACCTTCAACTCCTTGTAATTCAACCTTAAAGCAGACGACTACTTTACTAAATTATATCCTGTATTATAAGGTGATATTTTATCAAACCTAACCATTTGCATGAATATTGTACGCTAGGAGTGTAAGTACAATAAATCCGAAATCAATTTTCGGGATGAAAATGGAGGAGATCATTTGAACAAAGTAATTCCGATATTGCCTTGCGTAAGCATTGATATCCAGTGTGAGTTTTATGAAAGCATCGGCTTTACGACAATCGCTAAGTATAGATCCCCAAATGCGTATGCCGTTGTAAGCTACGAGGATATCATCTTGCATTTCTGGGGCAGTAAAAAAAATGACCCCAGCGCCAACGCGAGCATGGTATTCGTTGAGGTTGAAGACGCCGACAGCTTGAACGCGAAGTTCTGCGGCAATATGAAAAGCGCATGGGGGAAAGTTCCAAGAGCAGGATTTCCGCGCATTTCGAAAGTGAGAGAATTAAAAGAGGACAATCGGTTTACTCTTTGCGACCCTTCCGGTAATACCTTTTATTTCGGCACGATCAATAATGGGAAGGTTGTTACAATGCGTTCACTCGATAACGAACAACATGCGGAGTCGTTTGCGGCTATTTACGACTTGCTGCATTCGCATGAAAGTCCCGAAAAAGCAGCTAAGATGTTGTCGATATTTAACCGGAACGTTGGCGAATTGAATGTTTCGGATAAGGAGAAATTAGCGGTTCTAACAGCGGAAATTGAAGAAGCACTAAAGGAAATGATAAGGGATTAACCATCGTATGCCAACATGCTGCTCTGTCAAGAGACATTACATGAAAGCCGGCGATTTGGAACTGTCTGCTCCACTTTAGGCAGCCCGGTCTCAAAATTGGCGGCACTCAATGAGTCGGCTAGAGTTCACTGAAATGGCAGTTTATTATTGTTTTCTTTAGTATGCCGAAGTAACATCCGCTTCACCTAAAATATGATGAGTCTAGAAACCGAATGAGGTGAGCAAATGGCGGTTGTGAAATCCAGGAAACGGGATATCGATATGTTGGCAAGGCTGCTCCGAGCTGAGGCTGAGGCCGAAGGCGAGATGGGCATGCTCCATATTGGAGATGTTGGCATTAACCGAGTAAGAGCGAATTGTTCCGATTTTGCAGGGATCCGGACAATTCCCCAAGGCGGCCGCTTTTTCATTAACATCGCTTCCTGTCAGTAAAACAAGAAACATTCAAGCTCTTTTGTGGTTATCTCCAAAATGTAATCTTGTTGTTTTCAAATTTAGAGTGAATACCAATAGACGTATTAACTTAAGGGAGCTAAGCTAGGGGAAGTAAAGTGAATAGGTATAATAGGAGCATGCATAACGTGACAATATCAGATCACATTCCATCATGGAAAAAACTTAGTCTTTTCGCCGTTACCTGGCCAATTTTCATCGATTCTGTGCTTCGAATGATGCTCGGTACGGTGGATGTATTTATGTTAAGCCGCATTTCTGACAAGGCGACGGGGGCTGTAGGGCTAGCCAACGAGATTATTTTCTTCTGCATTCTGATGTTCGGCTTTGTTGGAATCGGTACCAGTGTAGCGGTCTCCCAATATATCGGTGCCGGTCGGGAGAAGGAGGCCAGTCGTATCGCGGCGCTCGCGATTTCAATGAACCTGATTTTCGGAATTCTCGTCAGCATTCTGCTCGTTTTTTTCGGAGAGCCTCTCTTGGTGCTGATGAACCTGGATCCAGAGCAAATCGGGATCGCAAGCCACTATCTGAAAATTATCGGTGGTTTTATTTGGATAGAAGCGCTGTCATACGCGGTTTCGTCAGTGATCAGATCAAGCGGCCAGACGAAGAGTGTTATGTTCGTGACGCTAGGTGTTAATCTGATCCATGTGACAGGTAATTATTTGCTTATTTTCGGGAACCTTGGCTTTCCGCAATGGGGTGTTACGGGAGCAGCCATATCGACGGTTGTTAGCCGCCTGCTTGGAATTATCGTTCTTTTTGTGATCTTGTACCGTCAAATTCGTGCACCGATTCGCGGGAAGGATTACGTTACCTGGAATGGTTTCTATGTGAAGCAGATTATGAGCGTTGGTCTGCCTGCTGCTGGGGAGCATCTCTCTTGGCAGTCGCAGTACCTCATGATCATAAGCTTTGTTAATATGATTGGCTTCACAGCGTTAAACACCCATGTTTACGTAATGAACGTATCAAACTATTTTATGGCGCTTGCGATGGCGATTGGGGCGGGAACGGAGATCATTGTCGGACAAATGGTGGGAGCGGGGGAAATGAAGGCGGCGTACAGGAGACTGTTAAAAAGCGTGAGGATCAGCTTCATAATGACCTTGGCCATTGTCAGTACGGCAGCGATATTTCGGCATGAAATAATCGGCATGTTCACGAAAGACCCCAATATCATTGCACTCGGAGCAAGTATTTTCTTGCTTTCCATTGTGCTTGAGCCCGGCCGGACCTTCAATATTGTTATTATCAATTCGCTGCGCGCTGCCGGGGATGCGCGTTTTCCTGTCCTGATGGGCGTGATCTCGATGTGGGGAGTTTCAGTTCCGCTTGCTTATGTGCTGGGTGTTCATTTCGGGATTGGGCTGTTTGGTGTGTGGATTGCATTTACAGTGGATGAATGGATACGCGGCGTCATCATGCTGCTTCGCTGGAGAAGCCGGGCCTGGGAGAAAAAAGCGCTCGTGAAGCCTGTTTCCGTTGCGGATATTGGCATCGGCTCATAGGCTTAGAGGGTAGAGGTATCATCCAGAAAATAGAGGCGGTGATCATCCCAACGGGTGAGAATCGTACCTTAAGTGGGTCCCTCAATGTACCTTGGGGCGCGAGATGCGTTCTATTAACATAGCTACTCTGTGCCGGGGAAGAAAACGACCCATCTGAGCTGCCATGTGATTATTTCGCCCGTCGACGATATAACTGCTAACATTGTCGATTCCGCGAAATCCAGCTTGAACGACTTTCACCGGAGTAGACAATGCGCTACGCCGCCATATCCTTGCTGCGGACAGCATCGAAAAGGCCTGTATCCGTCGCACCCGGGCACAGGGTAAGGACGCGCACACCGCAGTGGTAACGGAAAAGACGAAATGGCGGCATTCCAGATAGGTTCACCAGTCGCCATTTTCAAGAGGGAGTCTGCTTATAAAAGCAGGCTCTTTTTCGCTATTTAGATGTTACGGTGAACCGTACCACAAGTAACGCCAAAAAAGGGAGTGTCCGCACACTCCCTTTGAGCTACTATTGTTTGTTATCACAGTATGCTTATCTCCCAACGGCAGTAACTTAATATGCAAGATATTGGAACCACACAGACCGCTTAATTTGCCGTCTTATTGACAAAATCAATCTCATTTCGGATCCCTTTATGAGCGTCATTCCACAGGCCTTTTGTCAGGCGAATGCGCAGCAGGCATGTGTTAGGGTCTTCGTCGTTATTGGCTTCGTGATACCACTCGGCGAATATTGTGCGCAGCTTTGTCATCATCTCCGCGTTTTTCTCGTCACATACCCAGCCCAGGTTTTCACCGATACCATCGGCCGTAAAGTTTTCGACGATGATACAAACGGCGACTTCGGGGTTTTGGGCGATCTGCTGCATCTTGCCTGAGGTCGCGTAAGTGACGGTGTAGAATGCGCCGTCCTCATAATAGGCATCCACAATGCGGGCGGCGGGACGGCTTTTGCCATTGGCCCCCGGTTCCAGCGCGATGGTGGACAGAGAGATCAGGCCGTCCTTGTTACCCACTTGTTCTTCCAGCAGCTTCATGGCTTCGTCGTACTTGCTCATTAACATTACCTCCTAAAGTGTCATAAGGCATACATTATTGAGCTTATCATTGTAAAATCTTGGTGCATGTGAAGAATAATACGATAGTTCCACTATCCCCTCAGTTGGCCGTTATTAACGGGATTTAAATTTCGACTTTTCCAATCTACTCTGTTCGCGCATGGCTTTCATCTGCTGTGCATGTCTTACATCGCGGCGGCGTTCTCTCGTTTTGAGCTGGCCGAGCATAATGAGCAACCCTAAAATGCCCAGCACATAAGAAACAATATGATTCACTTCATTCCACATGTTTGCGGCAGTCAGAAGGGATACCGCTCCAATGATTGTGGCAATAATCCGCTGGGTATTCTTATTTTGCGTATCTATTAATTTTTTCTCAAAGGAACTCGATAACTTTACCCGTAGATTTCCGCCATCCATTTTATCAACTGCAGAAATGAACTTCTTTGTCGTAGGAAGGATTCCTTTTAGAAGATTCTTGCCTTCATCTAGAACGGTGGAAAAGACGCTTCCTCGCAGATCGCTACGCACAACCTCTTCGATATAAGGCTTAACGGTCCCAATCAAATCAAGCTCAGGGTCCAGTCCTGTACAAAGTCCATAAACCGTGCCCACTGCTTTTCCCAAAAATGTTGTATTAGCAGGCAACTGAAAGGGCTGTGAATAGAGGAAATCACGTAGCTCTTCCGAATTGTCGCCTGACGTCACAAAACTCAGGTCAAACGTATCCCCGTTGATTTGTTCAAATAATAACGTAAGATTTCTTGAAAACACCTCTAAATCTGTATTCCGTCTTAAAAATCTTAAACGATTGAGGGCATCGATGGCGCCGTGGGCATCTTTTAAATACACGGCCATTAGAAGTGCTACCATCTGCGCCTTCATATCATCTGCAATTCGTCCGACCATCCCAAAATCGATTAATGCTATGGTGCCGTCAGGCTGCACGAGAACATTTCCCGG
Source organism: Paenibacillus terrisolis (assembly GCF_056171975.1). Lineage (NCBI taxonomy): Bacteria > Bacillati > Bacillota > Bacilli > Caryophanales > Paenibacillaceae > Paenibacillus > Paenibacillus terrisolis. Next base: position 36,259 of record NZ_JBKFGG010000022.1, read on the forward strand.
GTGCGGGTCTGCATGAAAGAAACCTTCTACCAGAATCTGTTCTACAAAAATTTGCATCAATGACTTCGCTAATTGAGTCCGATCCACACCCCAAGCATCAAGCTTGGCAAAATCGTTGATTTTTACCCCTTCCAAAAACTCCATGGTTAGAACTTTTGAAGTTGTATAGGGCCAATGAATGCCTGGAACAACGATATCATCCCGATGGATAAACAGCATCTGAAATTCTTCTGCATTTCGTCCCTCTTTTTGATAATCGAGCTCTGCCATAACGGTTTCATAAAACTCATCATACACGGCATCAAGGTCCATGAAGTCTGCAATCTTTGTCTGGCGCTTTAATAATCGAATAGCAACCTGTATGGATTTCCAATCAATTGCAATAATATCCTCGACCCCAGGACGCATCACCTTCACTGCGACTTCTTCACCCGTTCGTAATGTCGCCCGATGTACCTGTCCTAAGGAAGCCGCTGCGATAGGAGTTGTACTAAAATCAGCAAAAATCTCGCTAATGGATACTTTGAGTTCACTCTCTACCTTCTGCTTTATCTCGGAAAAATCCACCGAATCTACGGAATCCTGCAGCTTTGACAATTCATCAATCATTTCCTTCGGCAAAATATCCACTTGCGCACTGACATGCTGCCCAAGTTTGATAATTAATCCACCCATATCCATTGCGGTCTTCGTAAAATATGCTGCCTGTTTCCGATATAATGCTTTTGTTTTCGCTTCCAAGCGCCGTCTCGAAATAAAATACTTTTGCTTGCCCAGCCACCAGAAATCCCAAGCAAACTTAAAAATCATTCGCATGGTTCTTCTGAATCGGACATCCTTCATCAATTGAAAGAATTCTCTCATTCTTTTTCAGCTACCTCAGGTTCATTCTCATCCTCTTCGGAAAGGGGAGTGTTCTTATCAAAGATCGCTTGGGCCATACTTTCAAATTTTTTCGAAGCGCTCATGAAGAAATCCGCAAATTTATTGAACATTTCTGCTTTGACCAGAATTACGGCTCCCTTGCGCTTATTCCCGAAAACGATGAATTTCTCACCTGGCTCGATATCAAGTTCTTCCCTTGCTTCTCTAGGAATAACAATTTGCCCTCTCTCACCCATTGATGTTGTTCCTAGCACTTTGCCGTGCCCGAATCCATGACTATTATCTTTTTTATTATGCATTATAAATCTCTCCTTTAATTAGCAGTCTATACATTAGTATGATATTTCATACTAATCATATTTACAATCATTGTGTCGACTTTTTTCTAATCATTCGGAGAGCAGCCCATGAAATAGCTATTGCGGTGAACCGTATCACAAGTAACGGCAAGTTTTTTGTGTTACAGAGTGATGTAGTTGGCGAGGTGGAATTAAATTATTTGCTCTTAATACTCAAATACTTTTCAGAAGAGTATATTCCTACACAAATGTAGATTATATCTAATATGGAACGCCCAAAATAGGAAGAAACGATTTGAGGAAGGGAAATATCATAAATTAAGGGGATAAAGAGATTATATAAAAACCAATCTATTCCGAATATTATAAAGCTGAAAATAATTGCTCGCTTAACTAATGGACAGTGTTGAAGTGCATCTTTCATAAAATAATACATAATACTAATGAGTAGCCCAGCTCCCAGTGTCCATAAAAATGTTTCAACAGGTCTTGTTGTATATGCTGACTTTGCGCCTATAACCATATATGAAAAATATCGTCCTAATAAATAGATTAAAGTAATGCTCACCGTAGAGATCATATCTTTTTTTAAAAGAATGGAACGGACCTTATTTTTGGAATGAGTCCCTAAGAATCTTCCCAATAAAATGCCCATTATAATGATGGGAATAGCATCTCCGATCCCATATATAATCTCGTCTATCATCGAAACCTTATAAACAATGCCATTTTCGATCATTCCCAAAAGCCATAGTAAGCCAAAAAGAAGACCATAAATAAAGCCTTTATATATTTTATTTCCATTTAGCCTGCCTTCAAATTTAATGAATATGACCGAGAAAAACAAATAAGAGAGTATAAGGATGATCGATACATATGGAGTTGTGGGTGAATTCTTTATCATACGTATGGGTAATACCCTTGCAAGGGGATCTTCAAGTATTGGTAATTGGATTACTTTGAGGAATACCCCGATAAATATAATGACAATCAGTGTTAATACTTTTTTCATTTTTATGCATCTCCTTAATAACAATGGATTGTATGATTCGTTTTAACATAAGAATAAATTTGCGTGCCCCAATAGTTGGTATAGCAACTATCGGGCAAAGTTAAATAGTACATCTCTACTATTTAACATTATCCATAATCTTTAGAAGGATTCTTTTTACTTCATCCAATTCTTCTTTTGTAATTCCTCTAATGATTTGTTTGTTAGCTTCCAAAGTAATAGGAATGATCTCGGAACGCAATTCATCTCCTTTTTCCGAAAGAAAAACATTATAAGAGCGACGGTCAATGTCGTTAACTATTCTTTTAATCAATCCTTTCTTCTCAAGACCTACGATCATTCGCGCAATATTTGTCTTATCTTTATTTAAAAGTTCAGCAATTTCATTTTGGTTAATGCCATTTTTATGGTTCCATAAAACTAACATAATGAAATTTTGTTCTGGAGCAAGGTTATAAGGAGCTAATAATTTTTTTGCATAACTAGTAAGGGCTAAATCAGCTTGATGAATAATATATTTTATATATTCCTCTAAAAAAAAAATTCATGATAGCCCCCTTAAAAATAGTTGGTATAGCAACTTATTGAGTAAAATATATAATTTTAATATTATAATGTCAAGTATAATGTCCAGAGTAGAACGAGCTACTTCATCGACAAGAGGGCACGAAACCAAAGGATTGCCATGTGGAGCAAGCAAACGAAGAGAAACGGAGGAAAGAAGAAGTGAAAATTGAATTCGATACGCTGGTCCATGCCCTGAGCCGACGGTTCAAGAAGGATATCATTTCGGCCGACTGCCAAACTATGCGGTTACAGGGTGGAACAGTGGGAAATGTGTACCTGGTAACGGGAATCGCCGAAACCGCGGATGGCGAAAAATTGCCGTACCGGATCGTGCTGAAAATCCAGAAGAAATGGGAACGATACGGCGATCCGGGCTCATGGCGCCGGGAATATGATCTCTATGCGTCTGACTTGGGAGCGACGTTCTCGGATGCCTTCCGCTGGCCGACATGTTATCACGCCGAGATCAATGCCGAAGAAAATGAATTCCAGCTGTGGTTGGAATATATCGATGGCGTAACCGGTTTAGACTTGACCGGTGACATGTATGAACAGGCCGCGCTGGAGTTGGGACGTTATCAAGGCAAGCTGTACGCGGAGCAGCCCGCTGTACTGCAGAGCCTGACCAACCTGAGCCCTGCGGATCTCATGAAGAACACGTATCTGCATTACCGGTCATGGCCGGTCGTCTACGATTATATACGCTCGGAGAACTGCGAATTCCCGCAGCACGTGCGGCAAATGCTCATCGACATCGATGAGCACGCAGACGAGATATTCGCCCGCATCGAAAAATTGCCCCTCGTGTTATGCCACCGGGACTTCTGGGTAACCAACCTGATCTATTCCGACGGGAAAATCGCGCTCATCGACTGGGACACATCCGGATGGGGCTACCTGGGCGAGGATCTCGCAAGCCTGATTGCCGATGAAGCGGATATCGATCACATGGTCGAATACTACCAGCGATGTGTCCCCGCGTATTACAAAGGCTTTTCGGAGAATGCGGATGTATCCCCTATCGCCGATCATTGCGTCTACGAAATGATCCTTCTCGTATTCGGGTACAGGTTTGTGGAGGGGTATCTCCACACAGAGGACGATGACAAGAAGACGAAGAGTGTCCATGCGCTCCAAAAAATCTATGAAATGAAGATCAGCCCTGCGCAGGGTTGACTCTAATAAGAACTCCGAGAACCCTTGTTGTAGCGGGTTTCCTGGAGTTTTTTTCATTACTCCCATTCGATTGTCGCCGGCGGCTTGCTCGTGCGGGCCCATTGACAAACGATGACTTCCATTATACTCTTTGATTGACTGAATTAATCAATCAAAGAATCGAGGTGCCAAAATGTCTCTATCAAAGGATTTTTCTAACTGTGAGAGTTCGTTTAAGCAATGCGAGGTCATATCAAGAGACCGAACAACAATCGGGTACCGAACAATCGGAGAGGGTCCTGGGATTGTGCTTGTTCATGGTGCATTAACGGATTCCAGTGATTATACCCGCTTAGCCATCGCGCTCTCCCGCTCCTTTACCGTTCACCTCATGGACCGAAGGGGACGAGGAATGAGTGGTCCTCAAGGTCCGAATTATGCTATTAATAAAGAGTGCGAAGACGTTCAAGCCATCCGGGAGGCGACAGGTGCCAAATATTTGATTGGGCATAGTTATGGCGGGCTTGTCTCGCTGGAGATGGCAAGGATGGACTCCACCATCACCAAAGTGGCCTTGTACGAACCTGGAGTGCTGATTCACCGGATGGATGACGCATGGATGGACCGTTACGAGCAAGCAATGCTTAGGGATGATCGGGTTGGAGCTTTTGCCCACTTCGTAAGAGGAATGGGAAATACCCCATTGACGAGACTCCCCTATTGGTATGCGAAACTCATTTTGAGGATCATGGTACGAGGGGACCATTGGAGAAAAACCGCTCAATTATTACCGCAAAATTTACTTGAGCACCGCGAGGTCCAGCGACTTGCTTCCACTTATCAGAATTACAGCAGCACCAAGGCAGATGTGTTGTTGGTTCAGGGGGGGAAGAGCCCCAATCCCACAAGGGAAATGATGGAGGAATTAAACCGAACGCTTGCCCATTCGGCATTGCAAACCGCCCCTGGAATGAGCCATTTTGGCCCTGAGAATGACGGCGGGCCGGAAGAGGTTGCGCGTATGTTCCACCACTTTTTTAACTAATCCGGAAGGAGTTTGATTCATGCCGCGTTTCAAGGAAGAACAACTTCAAAAAATCTATGACGAGCGCAAACAACAGATTACGTCGGCCGCCGTCAAAATTTTCGCCCAGCGCGGTCTTCAAGGTACGAAAATTAGCAGGATCACCTCCGAAGCAGGTGTGAGTCACGGCTTGTTCTATCATTACTTCAAATCAAAGGAGGAGTTGTTTACCTCCTTGGTAAGAGAAGCGGTCGAAACATCGATCGTGGAAATCGACCACTTGAACCAGCTTACCGGATCACCTATCGAAAAAATTAGATTTTTAACGAAAAGCATTCTCGAAGAGAACGGAGCTCCGTATTTTATGCTGCTCCATAGGGCCCGGAATTTTGAAGAGGTACCCGAAGAAGTCAGCCAATTGATTGAACAATATCCGATGGATGTCTATGTCGAGCGACTGCTCCCTTTATTTGAGGAAGGGCAGAAAAAAGGGGAAGTCACAGATGGAAATCCGGAGGAATTGATCTCAAGTTACCTGACAATCCTTTCAGGCGTAATGGTTCTGGGCAATGGCTACACGATTCCACAGGTGGATCGGCTGTTGAGGTTTGTTAAAAAAGATTTAATGTGAGAAAAGCGGCCAATAGGAGTTCTTTCGAAGATGAGCTGCTCGTGATGTGAATAGGCCATTCCGCAGGAGGATGGCCTTTACATGGGAAGAACTCGAACGAAGCGCTTTGATCCATACGGTAACAGGGAAAGGTTGTTTTGTAGCCGAATTCACATCAGACGAGATGCTGCGAAAACGCAACAAAATGATCGTGAAGCAAGTGGAAAGCGATATAATATATTACAAATCCTTTGGCGTCACCGTAGGCTGGGAGGGGATTATGATTAGAGATGATTCTTTGACTATGATCATGCAATACAAACGGATGCTGGAGGAATATACGATCGCTCAGCTGCGGTGTAAATTCGAGGAAGATGTATGGTCGGTTGGACAGATGTATATCCACGTGATCGATGTGGCGGAAGAGTACATCGGACATATCCAAGCATGTACAATGGTGGCGGAAGCAAAACAGGAAGGGAAAACCAAAGACGGAACGAAGGCGTTTACCGAACAAGCCTGGCCTAATGTCCGAGTGAAACTAGAGGATTCGGCTAACATGACGCGGAATCCTGTGAGCAAAGATGAGATCACAGCCGGCTTGGATCAAGTGCTGAAGAAATTGGAATATTGGTCTGAACACGTACATGAGGCAAATCTGAATTGCAAGGTTCGGCACGGCTGGTTCGGCTGGCTTCATGCGCTGGAATGGTATCAGATGGTTGGCATGCACAGCCGGCATCATCTGCGCCAAAAGGCTGAACTGGACAAGAAGCTTGCGGAGGCCGGCTTACGCTAAAGAACTGTAACCCGTAAGATGGACACTTGAAAAAAGCGGTCTCTTGCGGGCTTTTGGGCTTTTAATTCATACTTCAACTATATCAGGTACCTTGCTAATAACACGACGTGGCTCGTATGGCAAGGTGCTTATTTTTATTTATGAAAAAATCGGATGAGGGTTAAGATTTCATCTATAGTTTCTTTTTGACCCTTTTTTATCCACATCACCCAAACTTCAAAAACACCAGCACTCATAAAGTCAATCCAATAGCTTCGCTTTGCACCGGTCCAGTCCGGAAAGGGCACTAATTCATCATAAAATTGAGTAATATGGCGCTTAAAAATTTGATAAAGCAACTCTGTATAATCACCTTCAATGGCCATTTGAAAATCATTGGATAGCGCAAGAAAAAAATTCGTCAAATGTGTTAATTTCTGTTCGCGATCTTTTTTAAATGAAGTTTTATTAAATACATCCGCAAATTTAGGTTCGTAGTACTCCTCCAATACATGTTCAAGACTTTCATAATTTCTATAGAATGCCATTCGGCTGACGCCGGCTTTTTTCACGACTTCTGAAATTGTTAATTTTGATAGTCGTTTTGTCTTTAAAAGTTCCAGCAATGCCAAAGCAATCCATTCTCTTGTGTCTTTTTTTATGTTTTGCGCGTGCTCAGTTGCTGCCATAACACTTCCTCCATTTTGTCACAGATGTTTGCCCTCCACTTGTTTTAGATCCTGTTCCGTTCTAAAATAGTGTACATCTGTTACAGATGTAACGTCAACGGAAGGGAGTATTCACTATGCCGGAAAATAACAACCCCTTAGTGCTTGTGACCGGAGGTTCAGGATTTATAGCCGTTCATACCACTTTGAAGTTACTTCAGAAAGGGTACCGTGTGCGGGCAACACTTCGTACAATGAGTAGACAAGATGAAGTAAAAGCCATGTTAAAGTCAGGTGGAGTAACAAATTTTGAAGGTTTGTCATTTATTCAAGCAGATTTAACTTCTGATAAAAACTGGGTCGAGGCTGTTAAAGGGGCCGATTATGTCATCCATGTTGCTTCTCCAACGCCCAATAGAATTTATAAAGATGAAAATGAAATGATTCAGCCGGCACGTGAGGGTGTTTTGCGGGTGCTCAGAGCAGCACGAGATGCAGGTGTCAAACGCGTTGTTTTAACCTCCGCTTTCGGAGCGATTGGTGTGGGACACAAGAATCATAAAGGGCCCTATACCGAAAAAGATTGGTCGAATACGGACGCAAATATTCCTCCATATCAAAAATCCAAGACAATCGCTGAAAAAGCTGCTTGGGAATTTATCCGCCAAGAAGGAAATGGCTTAGAACTTGCAGCAGTAAATCCTGTTGGGGTGATGGGGCCAATCCTTGGTAATGATTATTCTCACTCAAATGATAGCGTCCGCCAAATGCTGGAAGGCGATCTAAAGAATGTCCCTAAAATTTATTCTGATTATGTAGATGTCCGAGATGTTGCCGATTTGCATATTTTGGCCATGCTGCGTCCCGAAGCAAATGGAGAGCGTTTTATAGCTTCCAGTGCAGAGAATCTTTCGATGTTAGATATTGCAAATATTTTAAGAAAACATTTGGGTGAAGATGCAAAGAACGTGCCAAAGGGAGAATTTCCGAATATTGCAGTTCGTGCAATAGCGATTTTCAATCCGCAATTAAGAATGATTGCAGCACTCTTGGGACAAGATATGTCAACGAGTAATCGAAAGGCCAAACAATTACTTGGATGGAACCCACGTTCGGCGGAAGAATCAATTGTTGCAACTGGAAAGAGCATGCTAGAAATCATTAAAGAGCGAAAGAAGCAGTGAAAATAAAATAAATAAAACTTTCGAACCTCACTATGTGGCGATCGTTGCAAATGAAAGGGCCATCCGCTTAGGATGGCCTTAAAACTTGCCGTTACAGACTGCGCGGTGAATCTTATTATAAATAAATAAGGGCAAGTTTTTTTGCGGAAAGGGTCTAGGGTCTAGAACACGAATATGATATAGATCCGAAATGAGAAGGGTGAGGGATCGACGACTCTGATCGTGAAATAGTAACATTCATTTCAAGGGAAGTCCCCGGAAACGATTACCCTGAACTTGGACCTTACATGTGGTCGGATGAAACGCTCGTAGGTTTAGCGCGTCTTTTACGCCGTTTTCATGATGCGACTGAAGGATCTACGCTTATGACGAAAGGCAAATGGCAGCTTAGTTATGTCGATGATCGCGAACACGAAGTGATATGTCATAATGACGCTGCGTTGTACAATGTGGTCTTTCAAAAGGGGATTCCTGTGGCGCTGATTGATTTTGACATGGCAGGACCCGGTCCGCGCATGTGGGACATCGCGTATTCCCTTTATACATCGGTTCCGCTTGCGAGCTTTTCACCTGACCGTTCTTCGGGAAAAACGGTAGGGTACCGATCGGATTTTCACGCTGCAGAGCGCCGTCGACGAATTCATTTATTTTTTGAATCGTATGGAATTCCGGTCCCTAGTGAACTGTGTCAGTGGATTATTCAACGATTGACTACAATGTGCGATACGTTAAGAAATGGCGCTGCCGAGGGAAATCCTGCCTTTCAAAAAATGGTTGATGAGGGACACCTGACTCATTATGAGAGCGAGATTCGATTTGTAACGGATCATTTCAATGATTGGGTATAGAATTAAGTATTACGGATTGCGGCAGCTGCGAGATTAGATCTCAAATAGCCGGAGTCTTAGAAAGAGGAGTGAAAATATGAAGAAGAAAATAGGACACGTTACGATTTTGGTAAAAAACTATGACGAGGCAATTGATTTTTATACCCAAAAAGCAGGGTTCATTTTATTAGCAGACAACGCTTTTGGCAACGGAATGCGGTGGGTTTCAGTCGCACCGTCAAAAGATTCCGAGACAGCGATTGTTTTTGTTGAAGCTGATACTCCTGAAAAAGCGGCAAGACTTGGCACTCAAGCAGCTAACCACGTTTTCTTGGTCATTCAAACCGATGATTGCTATCGAGATTATGAAAAAATGAAATCAAACGGTGTCCATTTCTTCGGTGAACCGAAAGAGGTACCGTGGGGAATTGAGGTTGTATTCGAAGACCTCTACGGAAATCGACTCGATCTTGTCCAGATTTCTTAATGCCGCATAGGGCGTTTGGCCAATACCATCACATTACCTCAGTGATACGTTCTGCGGTTGAGCACATGCTGCAGTAACAACTTAACAACACCTGAAGTTTGTGTAATGTTTCATTACACGTAATTCAGGATTTATAAACATAACCTGCAATAAAACTCGTTTTAAGTCATGTTATGTAACATAAAATATTTTGAAACAGGAGTATCTAATGTGATATGCTCCCATTGTGTAATATATATTTACATATGGGAGGGTGTTGGAGAATGAGCAATGCAAAGACACGAAAGGTGGTCAAAATGATGACGGTGCCGTTCTTGGGTATAGCGTTATTGGGAAGTACCATTCCGGCCTATGCAATGAATTCCACTAGCTTGATCGTCGACGCCACAACGACGACAAAGGCCCTTCAGGATCTGCAATCTGTTGTGCAGCAAGCGAAGAGCGTCAACCTCAAGGATCATCCCGCCCCGTATGCGAATGATGTAAGGTATGCGCTCAGCATGGCGAGCAATATAACGCCGAATAGCACCGTGTTCAAGATCAACGAAGTTAGACTTACGCTGCAGGTTGCGTTGGATTCTCTGACAATCGACTTGGAGAAGGCCACTATCGCGGATATGCAGGCGGCGGTCAAGTCAGGAGAGCTGACATACGAGCAACTGGTCATCATGTATTTAACCCGAATTGATCTTTATAATAATTACACCGTTCGATTGGATGCGGTCGCGAGTCTTAACCCCAATGCGATCGAACTGGCGAAAGCAAGCGATGCCGCAGTTAAGGCGGATCCGTCCAAGGCGACGGGCATGTTTGGAATTCCGGTTCTGATCAAAGACAACATCGGAACGGCGAAAGCCGACGGCATGCCGACGACAGCCGGATCGATCGCCTTGGCCAACAATTACCCTGAGAACGATTCTTTCCTGGCGAGCCAGCTCAAGAAATCCGGGGCGATTATCCTGGGGAAAACGAACCTGTCCGAATTTGCAAACTTCATCACCAGCGGGATGCGGAACGGTTATTCCACCCTGCAGGGACAGGTACTCAACCCTTATCTGCCGGGTGTGTTGGATGTCTCCGGTTCGTCCTCCGGCTCGGGTTCGGGAGGGGCGGCCGCACTCGCGGCCATCACGATCGGTACGGAGACCTCCGGTTCGATCTTGTCTCCTTCGCAGAGAAACTCGCTTGTGGGCTTGAAGCCGACGGTCGGGCTTGTTAGCCGTAGCGGCATTATTCCTTTGTCGCATAGCCAGGACACGGCAGGGCCGATGGGGCGGGATGTGTCCGACGTCGCCACGCTGCTGTCCGCAATGCAGGGATATGATCAAGGCGACATCCATATGAGTATGGGAGTAAACAACGATATTAAAGTTGATGAGAGTTACTTCAAAGAGCATACCGAGAATTACACCGATTATTTGAAAGAGGACGGCTTGAAGGGCAAAGTCCTTGGCGTATATCGGACTCCGAATAAGGAGACCCAGCCTGATGTCTATGAAACCTTCCGGAAAGCCATCCAGGTGTTGAAAGATCAAGGCGCAACTGTCGTCTATGCTTCGAATGGGGGAGACATGGCGGAGGAACTGCCCAGTGCCCCGGCGTCCAAGGTGCTGTATTACGATTTCAAGGAAGATATCGAGAATTATTTGAAAGCCCAGAAGAACCCGGTATTGGCCAGCGATGATAAGACGATCATTACGAGTTTGCAGGATATTATCGATTACAATAAGAAGCACTTGGATGTATTGAAATACGGACAGACCATTCTGGAAGAAGCCGTCACTTACAATATGACGCCGGGTTCCGCGGATTACCAAACCAGGGACCGGCAGCGGGCTGCTGATGTCGAGTACTCCCGGAAGAACGGCATTAACTATCTATTGGATAAATACAAGCTTGACGGATTGATCGGCCTGAATGGCGCAACGACCGGCATTGCGGCAAAAGCCGGCTACCCGAGCATTACGGTTCCGACGGGCTATCGGACGGCCGAAGGCGGAAACGGGGAGCCGATCAATCTGCAGATCACGGGAGATGCCTTCACCGAGGAGAAGCTGATCGAGATGGGATATGCCTATGAGCAGGCGACCCTTGCGCGCATCGCGCCCGGCATGGCCGTCAAGGATCGCCTGAAAGCGCTGCTGGACGATGCGGAGGCTGCAAAGCTGAGCGGGGATGCGTATGACAAAGCACTCGCTGTCTATAAAAGCAACTTCTCCACTGCAAAAGAGGTGAACGATGCGTCCAATCATCTCTATGTAGAGCTTTACCACTCTTGGTGGCCGGACTTCCAGAAAGGGCTTTAAGCATAAACGAGTTGTGCGAGTAAATTTAAAATTAACTGGAATACCTCCCGTTATTATAGAAGCTGCTGTATCATTGCAAGAATTAGCTGGAAAAACTCCGGTTAATTCTTGCTATTTTCCTGTGTAGAGCCCAAAAGGGTGAAATTAACGTGAGTTTTTCCAGCTAAACCTCACAAAATTTAAAATTCCCTCAAATTAACGGGAGTATTTCCAGTTAGTTGGGGTAGCCTTTGAAAACTTGCCGACGGGCAAGGCAGACAACACGTATAACGCGGGGGGGAGCCTGCCGTATGTGGCCAACCACCGCCCTCGTGCAGCGAAGCACCGTGCGCCGGAAGCTGCGCGCGCAGCGGCAAGTTTCGATAGCAAACCTCAACCCACTTTTCCCTTCTCCAGCACCACGCAAAGCGTGTCCGCCTCGCCGGTAAACGGACTGCCGCAAATATCGTCATAAATGCCGCTCACCTGGAACCCGAAAGGCAGCGCTTCATCGGCCAGTGTTTCCTGGGTGAACACCGTGTTCCAGATCAAATATTCGTGCAGCTCGTCATCCGCAATTACAATAGCTTGCCTGACTTTGACGGTGTTGTTCTCGAAATAATACGCCGCTTCCAGGCAGATATGCGGCTCCGCACTCCAAAAACCTCCGTTTTGAAACATGGACCATGAAGAGGAGTCCTGCTTTCCTGCTTGCGTCTTCTCCGTAAAAACATCAAAAATAAACCGGCCGCCAGGCTTTAATGCACGATAGACCTTCGCAAGCACGGTTTGCCGTTCGCTAAAGGTAAGCGCGGCGTAATCGCAATAAATCAAGGTGATGATATCAAACGCTTCCGAATAATCCATTTCCAAATAATTCTGATAAATATACTTGCTTTGGAGATCATGCTCTTTTGCATACCCGATCGAGCGTTTGGAAAAATCCAAGCCGGTTACGTCATACCCCATATGGGAAAGGCGTTTTGTATATAGCCCAGGGCCACAGCCCAGGTCAAGAACTTGGCTGCCCGCGGGAATCATGCCACTAAGCCATTTTACCGAACGATCAATATCACTGTGTCTGCGGCTTGCCGCTTCCCAATCAGGATGAAGATGAGCATCCAGCATTTGCTTCGAGATATGTTCGTCGTCCCAAAACGGTTCGCTGCTGCGCTGCCAGAGATCAGGTTTTTGAGCCAATGAAAACAGCTGGTTTATCATATCAACATATCGTTTCCTTTCTATGCTCGTTTTTTTACTCGCGTTCGCAAATAATATACTTAGATCGTATAAAATCTTTGGTGAATTTTTCAAGGCACAAAACGACTTAAATAAAACTTGCCGTTAACTTATTGGAGCGTATTTCATATGGCATTTTGAGGGACTATGTCCCTTGCGTTTAACGCTAGGAGGCATAATAAAATCAAAAAGGCTGACATTTTCGCAGTGCCCCGGCACCGGAATCGTCAGCCTGTCGTGCGGATCAACCTACACCGTCGCTTTCCAGCAAGGAATAGAAATGATCGCGGTCTGCGTTATCGAATTTGCCCAGGTTTCGCACCCTAACAAATTCATGTCCGCCATACATGTTTATTTCCTCGCCGTACATATTGTAGAGGGCGATCATATGACCATCCGAATTGAGCTCCATGTACCCGTAATATTTTGCTTCCGGCACCTCGCCGTAAAAAAGCGTATATCTGATCTTGATCACTTTGTGCATGAAGATTCTCCTTTCCGTCTTTCGTATTGGCTTTGAATTTATACAGCATCCCCTATTAAATGTCAACTGATGAAAAAAACAAACTCGCCGCAATTGCGGCGAGTTTGAAACCATTCCCTTATACTCGATGCCAGGCAAGGCTACTCAATAAAGCTTTTCGTTGCTTGATACAGCTTTTCCGCGTATACGTCGATTTCGTCCCGGGACATGCGCAAGCGGGGGACGGAAGTGCCGTATCCGATTTCTTCTTTGCCCTCGGCCAATTCGCTGAAAATGCCGTCCGTGAAGGCGTCCAGCGGTTCTCCTTGCGTATGGAGACCTGTCCCTCCAAGATCCGTATTGACCGCCGGAGGAGCCACTTCAATGACCTCGACGGAGGTATCGGAGAGCTGGAGTCTCAGACTCATGGTGAAAGAATGAAGCGCCGCTTTGGTTGCCGAATAGACAGGGGCGATCGCAAAGGGCGTAAAAGCCAACCCGGAAGTTACGTTGATGATCGCCGCCGTTTCTTTGGCCGCAAAATAAGGAGCGAACATCATGGACAGGTGGATAGGGGCGTCGAGATTCGTTGTGATTTCTTTGTTGAAATATTCCCAATTGTCTCTCGCGTCCGCTTTTAGTACATTGTAGCGTTGCTGAGTGCCGGCGTTATTCACGAGCACGTTCACTTCCGGGTAGTTCGCAGTCACCCAGTCATACAACGCCAGACGCTCGGGCTCCGAGTTCAAATCGCTTACGCGAGTGATCAGGCCGGGCACTTGCTCCTTGGCTTGCTGAAGTACATGTTCACGCCGGCCGCAAACAATGACGGTATTCCCGGCTTTGATAAATCTTTCCGCAAATGCCAACCCTATTCCGGAGCCTCCGCCTGTAATCAGCACTGTGTTTCCTGAAAGCTTCATGATCATTCCTCCTCGATATGTTTTTTATAGCGTTCGATCTTTTCGTCGATGCCTTGCAAGTACTCGTTCATCAATAAGATCTCTTCCGTCATCTTTTGCCTGTGGCTCTCCATCATATCAAGCCGGCGTTTAACGGTGGCATCTCCTTCTACGACCCATTCCATGTACTGCTTGATGCTGTGTATTGGCATGTGCGAGTTCTTTAGGCAAATGACGGCTTGAAGGAGCCCCAATTGACGCTCTGAAAATAGGCGTCTGCCCGCTTCGTCTCGTTCGATTAGCGGCAATAATCCCTTTTTCTCATAATAGCGTAAGGTTGATTCCGGAATACTGAACTTTGCCGAAGCTTCGCCGATGGAATAATACTTCATTTGGAGGCCTCCGAGTTTTTATTTCATGGTCGACATGAATATGATACGACTTAAACCATGGTTTAAGTCAACAGTGGGGATGTCATGGGGGATTTGCTTACAATCTGATGAATAACAAAGACCGCAATCAGTCAACGTGGTGGGAGCACCTGTCAACATGCACCATGAAGGCGTGATTAAGCTCTCCAACGGTTCTTTATCCTTGCTGCTGTTTCTTCTTGCGCAGTGATATGCTAAATCCTGCCCTATAAATCTGAAGTCCCCTCTCGGCAACAATGGGGGCCATCCGACAGAGCGGAGACCATATCATAAGCCAGGAGTAAAGATTCCGTAAGCAGGTTGTACGAGAGATTTTAAATTTAACTGGAAAACCTCCCGTTAATATAGAAATTGCTGAATCGAAGCAAGGATTAGCTGGAAAACCTCCGGTTAATTCATGCTATTTTTCTGTGCAGAGCCCAAAAGTGTGAAATTAACATGAGTTTTTCCCGGTAAATCTCATAGAAACGGGAATACCCTCAAATTATCGGGAGTTTTTCCAGTTAGTTAAGTGGTCTTTGAAATATTGTCGGCATGGGCAACGCGGAGGCGGATAATGCTCGCTTGTTGAATCGGAGTGTCTGGAACCGATGCTGTATGCCGATTTGGGTGATGCGCACCGGAAAGAAGCTCAACGCCGCGCAGATCGCGGTTCCATAGACATAGAATTCCTTCGTAATTTAAGCATAAAAGGCTGTGATAAGCTGCATAACGAGCGGGTTTGGGCCAATTAGCGATGAAAAGGGCATTTTGACGATGCTGGAGCTGCTTTTGCAGAAAGAGGGCTTCAACCACCGTTCAGGCGATTTTGATAAACTCATGGTGAAAGAATGTAGCGCCGTTTGATTGCCGAATAGAGGGGGCGATATTCGAGTACGTATCCCTAAAAAAGGCATGGATACATAATAGTCTATAAAAAAAATGAACATAAGTCTATTCCTTTTTCCGAGTAAATTGTATGTTATTTATGCGACCGCGGCGCAATACGAGAAGGGAAGAAGGGAAAAGACCCGCATGATTACGCTCAGAAAGATTACGCTGGAAAATCGCCGTTTCATATTCAACTTGGAAGTAACTGAAGAACAACGTCGTTTTGTTGCGTCTAATTTATCCAGTGCGGCTTCGTGTTATGTCCTTGCAACGAATGGAGGGCATCCAATTCCGTTTGCCATTTACTCGGATGGTCAGCCGGTCGGTTTTGTTATGTTGACCTATGGAATAACCGGATACGACCTGCCGTCCATCGCGTACGACAGCTATTGCATTTTGCGGCTTATGATTGACAAGCACTGCCAGAATCGGGGTTACGGCCGGGAGGCCATGGAAAAAATACTGGAATACATCCGCTCCTTTCCGGCCGGGCCTGCCCAGTACTGCTGGATTTCTTACAAGGAGGATAATTTGCCCGCCAAAAAGCTGTATGAAAGCTTTGGATTCCGCGACAACGGTGAAACCATAGGGGACGAACGAATTACCGTGTTGCCTCTCTGAATCATGGCGGTAACGTGCTAGGTCATAAATTTCCCGCTTGCACCTTACGTAACGTCATCTTTTATAATAAGCTTACCGGTAAAACGTTAACGTTAACGAAGGAGTTGCTATGGAACGATATTGGAAGGTGGGTGAGCTTGCCAAACTAACGGGTCTTACGATTCGCACCCTGCGATTTTACGATCAAATCGGTTTGTTCTCGCCGTCCCGCCAGACGGAGTCCGGACACAGGCTGTACGATGAAGCGGATCTGGCGCGGCTGCAGCAAATTTTGTCGCTGAAGGAGCTGGGCTTGTCCCTTGACGAGGTCAAGTCCATTCTGGCCGGCGAGCAAATCAGCCCGCTTGAGATCGTCAACCTGCAGATGGATCGGGTCAAGGAGCAGATCAAGCTGCAGCAGCTTCTCCTTGATCAGCTCCGGCATATCTCCAAGCAGATGCAAGGGAAGGCGCCATTAGCGGTGGACGACTTCACTCGCCTTGTACAAGCCATGAAAAAGAGCCACGAGAAGCTGGTTGTCGAGCGGCGAATCAGCTGGGAGAACCGTCTGGATATATTGGGCGAGTTTCTTACCCGACATGTTGAAAAAACGAATTCAGAGGAGGATCAGCCATGAACGAACGCTTCGTTAAGCATGCCACTTTCGTAGTTGAGCGGACTTACCCTGCATTACCCGAGAAGGTGTATCAGGCATGGGCCGACCCGGATGCCAAAGTAAAATGGTTCTCTAAACCCGAGATCTTTGAATTCCGGATCGGCGGCCGCGAATACAGCAGCGGGGGACCGCCGGAAGGACCGATTTTTACCTTCGAGGCGGTCTACCAGGAGATCATCCCGGATGAGCGTATTGTTTATACCTACACTTTGGATACGGACGACACGCGTATCTCCGTATCGCTCACAACGGTAGAGTTCTTTCCGACCGAAGGAGGCACCAAGCTGGTCTTCACCGAACAAGGGGCATTTTTTGACGGATACGATACGCCGGAAGTGCGCGAGCAGGGAACGAAAGAGATGCTGGATGCGCTGGGCAAAACACTCTAAAAGGAGGGTATCACCTTACAATGGCGATGATAGGCACGAATGAGGTTATAAATTCGCGCGAATTTGATGCGTCGCGTGAACGGGTTTTTAAAGCCTGGACCACCCCGGAACAATTGGCCCGCTGGTGGGGACCGAAGGGCTTTACCAATACGTTTCACGAATTTGATGTAAGGCCTGGCGGGGAATGGCGGTTTGTCATGCACGGGCCGGATGGCACGGATTATCCCAATCACAACGTCTTTGAAGAGATTGTGCCGCTGGAACGGATTGTAATCAAGCATCTGTTCGATCCCAAATTTCAAGTGACGGCCACCTTCGAGGAGTTGGGCGGGCGGACCCAATTAACATTTCGCCAGTTGTTCGAGAGTGCGGAAGAGTTCGAGAAAGTGAAGTCGTTCTGCGCAGAAGCCAATGAACAGAATTTCGACCGGCTGAGCGAACTGCTGACCGAATTAGAGGGCTAATTTTGCATAGTTGTAGAGAGGGGTACCGGCGGGTACCCCTTATTTGTCGATATGGACCTCAAATTGAAAGTTATTTTGCTGCTTTAATCAAGTTTTTCCCTTTGTTGTAGATCCATCTTTCCCATTGTGCAAGCAATTCCGTCCCATTTGCACCGCGCTCTATTATAGCGGCGTGATTCTTGTGGAATTCCGCGACTCGTTTTTGATGCTCCTTATGCAGGTCATGCAAATTTTTATGGGGTCGTCTTATTCTGTTCATTGCGGCATGATGATTTAAACCATCGGAAAAGTCGAATGCGGCGGCGATCCTTTGCGCAAATGCTTGATGCCAATCGAGGATATGCCTTATCATGTTTTACTTTCTCCTTTCTCAAATAAGCTCTCTAACATATATAGAGGATTATTTAAAATGTAATCTATATATGTTAGACTGTCAAAAGAATCGAGTTAAGGAGAACAACGATGGCACTAAATAAGGAAATTGTGGTTGATGAAGCGCTGAAATTGCTGAATGAGGCTGGAATCGAAGGGGTAAGCTTACGGGCGTTGGCCAAGAAATTGGGGGTCAAGGCCCCAACGCTGTATTGGCATATTGAAAATAAGGCCGCATTGATCAATGAGATGACTGAGCGCATACTCCGGCCTGTACATAACAATCTGCATCAAAGAGAAGCCGATCAACCTTGGCAAGAGTGGCTAATCCAGGGTTTAAATCATTTTCGGTCGGCTTTGCTCGCTTATACGGATGGTGCGAGGGTTGTCGCGGGAGCCCATTTCTCCCTCGCCATGTCGGATATGATGGAGCAAAACATCAGAACCTTGCTTACCGCCGGTGTCAGTTTGCGGGAGTCACGGCTGCTAGTGATGACAGCGGTTCATTTCACTTTGGGACATGTGATCGAGGAGCAGACTCCTCCGGACATCAAACTTAATCAGCATTTTGACTTGGTGCGGTTTGCCAAAGACCATCCGACGATAGTGGCGGGTATTGAAGAGTATTTCAATTCCGGCCGCACCCGGGATGACCTATTCAACGACGGATTGAAACTCATTATAAGGTGATGGAGTGATTGAAATGGCACGCGTCTTGTTCATTAACGCCGGGTCGGAGGGGCACGTCAATCCTACGATCGGAGTTGTGCAAGAACTGATTTTACGCGGGGAAGAAGTCGTTTATTTTACTATAGAGGCTTTTCGGGAGCGGATGGAGAAGACGGGGGCTTCCGTACGGACCTTCGACGATCAAAAATTCATCAAAGCATTTATTTCGGGTGGACGGAACTATGTGCTTGAAAGGGTTAACGGTCTTTTGCATACGGCGGACATCGTCATACCCAGTGTTCTTGAACAGACCGAAGGTGAGCATTTTGATTACATGATCCACGACTCCATGTTTGGCTGCGGGCGTCTATTGGCTCAAATTCTGAAGCTGCCCGCAATCGGCTCCTGCACTTCTTTAGCGCAGACCGAAGCGGTATTCGATAAGTTGCTGGAGTCATTTACAACGCAGGTTCCTCAAAAAATTACGAAGCCTATCAGCGACAAGTATTATAGCCTGACGGCCACGGTGCGGGAAAAATACGGCGTTGAGATCCGTTCTCCGTACGAAGTGTTTTGCAATCCCGCTCCGCTTACCCTCGTTTATACGACAAGGGAGTTTCAACCGGACGGGGGAAGTTTCGATCCAACCTTCAAATTTGTCGGTCCGTCCATTTCTTCCCGCTACCCTTCGGAAAACTTCGATTTTACGGCAACCCGGGGCAAACAGCCGATTTACATTTCACTAGGCACGGTTTTTAATCAAGCCGTTGATTTCTATAAGCTTTGTTTCGAAGCACTGGGGAACTCTGATCACACGGTGGTGATGTCCATTGGGAATAGAGTCCAAATTTCCGATCTAGGGGGGATTCCTCGGAACTTCATCGTAAAAAATTACCTTCCGCAAACCGATGTGCTGCAAAACACCAAGTTGTTTATTACGCATGGCGGGATGAACAGCACTCATGAAGGTCTTTATTACGGAGTTCCGCTCATTGTCATCCCGCAAAGCGCGGATCAGCCTCTAATTGCCGAGCGGGTCGCGGATATCGGGGCAGGCATGAGATTACAAATGCAAGATTTGTCTGCAAATCAGCTGCGCCACGCCGTAGATCATGTGCTGAGCGACTCTTCTTTCCGTGAAGTTGCCGCGAGTATAAGGCAATCCTTCCGCGACGCCGGCGGGTATCGCCAAGCGGTCGACGAGATTTTCGAAGCACGGAGATCCATATTTTAGCGAAAAGCCCTTGAAGTTATCGCGGCGTCAAATGCTAAGCTAGACCTAGAGCTCGGAAAGGAGACCCCAAATGAACGGATCTGTTGCCATAAATAAGCTGGCGGAGCAGATGGGACTGACGAGTCGCACCTTGCGCCATTGGGAATCGGAAGGATTGTTCAAAAGTGAACGGGATGTGTGTGACGATTCCGGAGGGGATCGAGGTTCCGAAGCATCTGAAGGAAATGATCCTGCCGGGTGGTCTTTACGCCATGCTTAAGAGCAGCGACGATGTTCCATTATCATGGAAAGCTTTAATAAACGGACTCGCGAAGGATGGAATCTATAAATCCGATCGATCCCGGCTATGTCTGGAAGAGCACGTTCGCAACGAAAAACCGGACGGAAACGGAAATGAGTATCATTTGACATTGCTGGAGCCCGTAAAGAAAGTCTGAATGAGAAAAAGGTAGGAGAGCGTAAACTCTCCTACCTTTTTCTACCTATCCTACCTATATAAGTTGAACCTTTGAAATAAGTAGCTTGGCAAGAGTGTGAAGTATTCTGGCAGACTATTTTTTCTCCGCTGTCATCAGCATCAGAGTTAAGAAATTCTCGGTGTCGGCATCGTGAAGCTCAAAATCCGACGTAGCCCGCCATAACGCCTTACCGTCCGGAATTTCTTCGGAGTACGTAACGTCGACAAGGTTCGTCTTTTGCCACATGCTTCTCCACCAGCCTGCGCTATGCCATGCATACATCTCCGGTTCCCAATGCGGGGCGAGCCCCTCCGGCAAGCCTTCCGTGAATTCCCGTGTCAGCCCGGGGCAGACAATCCCGTACTGGCCACCTTGTTTGGCCAATCTTGCGTAATGGTCGCCAAGGTAACACTCATCGGTTCCGAAATAGTGGTAAGCATCAATGCTGATCACCGCATCAAAAAATCCGCTTGCATAGGGCAAGCTATGCGCTTCAGCCTGGATCGGGAAGACCCGATCACTGACCCCCGCTTTCACAAAGCGCTTATAGTTATCGCTTGCGCTAAACCATAGGTCATTGGCAAAAATCTGGACTCCATATTCCTTGGCCAGGACAATGGAAGTGAAACCTGCGCCGCAGCCCATATCCAGAACGCGCATTCCGGGTGCGAGCTTCATTTTTTCGCACAGCAGCTCAAGAAGGCAAAGGGCGTCCGGGCCCATAATATATTTGCTGTTCGTTTGTTCTTCATAATCTTCGATTAACTCTTGAATCAAGTCTTTGTATTTTTCTTTAAAACGATATGTTTTCATGGTTCATTCTCCCTTTTTTGTAATCCCTGTAAAGGCCATTACAGAAAAGAGCATAAGGGCTGAGTCTTTAATCGTTTATGCCCTTTACAGGGTTATTTAAAACTCACCTTTCTAATCGGCACAATGCTCTTCATAAAAACACTTCCTTTCTCTGGAATGTAATTAATTGTAATTCACCCTATATAAGGGGTCAATGATCAAATTGTTTTTTAAAATTGCGGGCAGGAAAGTTCCCTTCGGGCAAGAATTCTTACAACAATTATCGGCATTGTTCTGAATTTCTAATGCTTCTATACTCAACTTATAAGCGAACGGCCGTTGCTTAACGTTACAAACGATGAGGTGACCAAAAAATGAAACCAACCCAAAAAGAACTGACAAACTGGGCTATCACACAAATACAGAAGAAATACAAAGACGATGTCGCTCTACTGATCGCAATCTCAGGGCATTCGTTGGAAGATGATTGCCACGGTGAGTGCTTTGACTATTTTGTACCCGCAAATGAAAATGGAAATAAGCTGGCGCAGACCTTCATCATCGACGGTGTAGGACATGATCTGTATCCTCGTTCATGGCAACGCATCGAGAATATGGCGGATTTTAATGACGATTTCACATTCGGCTTAGGCGACGCCCAAATTTTGTATTCCCGGAGTGAAGAAGACAAGAATCATTTTATAGCCATGCAAGAAAAGCTGAAGGCCAACTTGCAAGATAAAGATTTCATGTTGAAAAAGGCTCTTGAGAAGCTGGATGCCGCTATGGAGATTTACCGTACTCTGATGTTTGAAGATTCGCTTTACAAGGTGAGGATGGCAGCGGGATTTATTGCCCGTTATCTTTCAATTGCCGTCGCTTGCATCAATGGAACCTACTTTAGACAGAGACTTGATTTGGAGACCTTGGAGCTGGCACAGATGAAAGAAATACCTGAAGATTTCATCACCTATTTCGATGCAATAGTCAAAGCAAAGACGGCCCCAGAATTGAAAAGTCTCAGCCATGAAATCATCAGCACAGCTCGAAAATTTATCGCGGCTCACAAACAGTCAAAGATTGGGGAAACACAATCAACCAACTTTGAGAACTTAGCAGGCTGGTATGAGGAAGGTTCTTTAATGTGGCGAAGAATCTATTATCACTGCGAGGCTCAAAATTACAAGAGAGTTTTCCCGGACGCTATTAACTTGCAGCACGAACTCAACATAATCAAAGAGGAATTTGGATTGCATGAAATGGATTTGCTCGGGAGTTTTGATGCCGAAAATCTCAGTGTTTTTAAACAAAGGGCACAGGATGTGGAGCAGTATATCATTTCCGAAATTGAAAATCATGGCGTTGTTCTGAATAAGTATGAAACGCTGGAGCAATTTTTGGCAAAGAATAGTTAGCGGGGTGCATTTGATGAAATACAGAAATGCATCAGAGATCCTTCCGGACGAACTTTTAAAAGAGGTTCAGAAATACGCTTCCGGTGAAACCCTATATATTCCAAGCAGCCTGGAGCGTAAAAAGTGGGGGAATGGTTCAGGGGCAAGAATGTTTTACAAACAGCGCAATGAAGAAATAAAGCTCAAATATTTCCATAAAACAACTATCGATGAACTTGCTGAGGAATACAGCCTTTCAGCAGAGACGATCAGGAAAATAGTTTACAAATAATTCGTATACGTTTGGCCAGCATCGTCAGATTCGTTTCTGATAGGATACTGGCTTTTTTCTTACTGATTTCGTTAATATCGCGATAAACTTCAGTTAAATTAAATATTTTAATATCCACTATTGAAGAATATAATATAAAAGAACTACTACATAAGAACTACTATATAAAGCTGTCGGATAAAAAGGAGATGTTTTGTGAACTTATCGGTATGGTATGATCTCTTTTTGTTCCTCCTGTTGTTTGCTTTATTTTTCTATGTTTTTGCTACCGTCAGGATTACCAACTTACGCAAAGTTTACTTCCTGTTTCATTTCTTCATGATGTTTTGGCCCTTGTGCCAATTTGCCACGGACGTTACGCAGGACTCGCAGCTGCAGCTGCTATATGTCACCATGTCTTTTGTCTCCCTCTCCATGCTCGGGAGCGGCTGGCTTCTGCTTACGATTTTTCTGACCGGCAATTCGGACGAGTTTGGCAACAAAACGCTTTTTCTGATGGTTGTACCCGCGGTTATCGCTGCGGCCGGCGTGATTATGAACCCACATCATAGTTTTGTCCGTCCGCTGGAGGGCGGCTACATACATAGAGCATACGGTCCATGGTTCTGGGTCATGATCGCCATATTGTTGAGCTACTTTTTTGCTTCTCTCTATTTTCTGTTTCGGGCGCTTCGTTGTTCCAAAACGTTATTGACGATTAAAAATCAAGTCAAGATCACGTTGTGGGGAATCTTCGTACTGACCGCATTTGCTTGCACCGACCTGCTTCTTAACGTTGTCCTGAGGAAATGGCTGCCTATCATTCCGGGGCTGACTTCCGTGGGGATTTTTCTTTCCGTTCTATTTTTCGCATATGTCATTAAGAGATACAATGTGTTCGATCTGGTCTCCATCGCTCATGAGGACATCATCAATACGATTCCGTATGGAATTCTTGTATTGGACGAGCATGAATCCATTGTTGAAGTCAACAAAGCCTTGCGGTTTTTGAAAGATCTGAATTTAGGCGACCATTTTGATATCGAGGAATTCCTTGGGTCCGTTCGTACGGCCGGCAGCAGCGGGAAGTTTCTGGACCAGTATAAGCATAAAGAGGATACATTTGCTCAAATCGAAATTATCGTCAAGCAAGAAACCGTGCGGCATTTTATCCTGCAAGCTTCGCCAATTGTTGATGCGAACCGGGTGCATATCGGCCGCATCATTACGTTTCAGGATGTTTCCCAGGAGCGGTATCTTGTTCAAGAAATGAATCGGCAGAATGAGCTTCTTCAGGAGCGAAACCGTTCACTGGACAGCATTCGCCACGAATTGTTCGAGGCCAATCAAAAACTGAAGGAAATGGCGCTTACGGATGGTTTGACGAACTGCTACAACCGTCATTATTTAACCCAGCATCTGACGCTTGAGGTTGAGGCAAATATTCGATATCGGACGCCGTTTTCGTTGATTCTCTTCGATATTGATTTCTTTAAAACGATCAATGACCGATATGGACATGTGATCGGAGATGAGGTCCTTTACAGCACCGCTCAAATCGTTAAGCAATCCATCCGCAGTTCTGATATTTTGGCCAGATACGGCGGGGAGGAGTTCATGATTTATCTTCCGGATACGGACCGCCAAACCGCGGAACAATTGGCGGAACAAGTAAGACGGTTGGTGGAATCGAATCTAATTGTAGTGGAACGTGAGGACGAGCCTATTGCGATTACAGTCAGCATGGGGGTTCTGACTATCGAGGATTTCGATGACCAGCCAGTGCCCGACAACCTGGACGGGTATTTAATCAGGCTCCTAGCGGAAGTGGACAGGGCGCTTTATCAAGCCAAGACCAACGGACGCAACCGGATCGAGCTTGCCGATTTTAGGCTGTCGCCTTTCTTTAGCCAACCACATACATTGAATTAAATGTATGGTTGCAAAAGGAGGACCGAGTCATTTGCACGCCTATCCGGAAGGACCCTATAACCACTGGGTCATGTTTATCAGTCCAAATCCAGTTACAAGCTTTAACCCGCAGACGACGGAGCCGCATATTGAAGAAGGGACGTTTGTCGGTCCGTTCTCAAGCGTAATCGGAGATGTTACCGTCAAAGCTAATACTTTTATCGCGCCGAATGTCAGCATCCGCGCCGACGAAGGCACGCCTTTTTATATCGGGGAAGGAAGCAACTTGCAGGACGGAGTCATTCTTCACGGCCTAAAAGACGGCAAAGTTCAGGTTAACGGGAGGCCGTATTCGATTTACATGGATCGTTCCGTCACTGCGGCGCATGGAGCGATTATTCATGGTCCCGTCTTTCTCGGGGAAGGGGTGTTCGTTGGATTTCACTCTCTCGTTTTCCAGGCCATCGTCGGAGAAGGGACTTATATTTCGAACGACGCCATGGTCACAGGAAAGATCGTCATCGGCGATAACCGGTTTGTTCCGCCGGGCGCGATTATCGACACGCAGCAGAAGGCCGATGAATTATCCCCCGTTCCGCCGGATGATAAAGCTTTCGCGAAAGAAGTTCAGCAAGTCAACCGCGAATTTTCGTCCAGCTATCCTCTTATGTTCGGACGGCACCGGTGCTCATGCGGACTTGCCTGCAATCACCTCTGAAGGGCCGCGTTCCATGAATTATTGTTGACAAAGCATGTGACAACGAGTAGTATTGAAAAAAATTAAAGTGACCGTCAACGTTAAAAATTAAATAATAAGCAAGCTATGATTGCTATGGGTCGTACTGTAGCAGGAGCAGCTTCTGGAGAGACCGCGGAGTTCCGCGGCGCCGAAGGGTTCACAATCTCAGGCAAAAGGACAGAAGAGTATTAAATATCTATTTGTTATACGTAACAAAACTTATTTATTATTCTGATGACCGAAGAGATTGGAGCGCATCCAATCTCTTTTTTATTGTCGTTTTTCCTTGTTCATTTTTTCACATAAAATCATAAATTTCGATTAAGGGGGAGTTGGGTTTGGCGCAGCAAGAATTAAAGAGAGATTTGGCAAACCGGCATGTTCAGCTCATTGCTATTGGCGGTACTATCGGGACCGGGTTGTTTTTGGGATCGGGCAAAGCGATATCGCTGGCGGGGCCGTCTATTATTTTCGCTTATCTCATCGTGGGGATCGCCGTCTTTTTTGTGATGCGGGCACTGGGAGAACTTTTGCTATCCAAAGCGGGATATCAATCTTTTACGGACATTGCCGAAGACTATCTTGGTCCGCGGGCCGCGTTTGTCACCGGATGGACCTATTGGTTTTGCTGGATTATGACGGCGATGGCCGATGTGATTGCCGTTGGGGTATACGTCAAATATTGGTTTGACATCCCGCAATGGATCCCTGCAATCGTCTGCTTGGTCATCTTATTGGCTCTCAATCTGCTCACCGTCAAGAACTTCGGAGAATTGGAGTTTTGGTTTGCCTTGATCAAGGTTGTGACGATTCTCGCGCTCATTGCCATTGGGGTCATCTTGCTGGTGATCGGATTCAAAACGGATGCGGGCGCGGTTTCCGTCAAGAATATTTGGGGCCACGGGGGATTGTTTCCAAACGGGATCTCGGGTTTCCTGCTTTCTTTCCAAATGGTCGTATTCGCTTATGTCGGTGTGGAATTGGTAGGCGTATCGGCGGCGGAAACCTCGAATCCGAAGAAAAACATCCCATCGGCGATCAACAAAATTCCGTTAAGAATTTTATTTTTCTACGTAGGCGCGTTGATCGCGTTGCTGTGCATCAACCCTTGGACCCAGCTTAACGCATCGGAAAGTCCTTTCGTTAAAACGTTCAGCTTGGTGGGAATTCCGATTGCCGCAGGTATTATCAACTTTGTCGTCTTGACTTCAGCCGCTTCCGCATGCAACAGCGGGATGTTTTCGACCAGCCGGATTCTTTATAATCTGGGCAAAAACAACCAGGCGCCGTCCCGTTTCGCGAAACTGAATAAAAATCATGTACCGAGCAGCGCGTTGTTGATATCCACGATTGTGCTGTCTGTGGGAGCTCTGCTGAGCAAGCTGATTCCGGAGCAAGCTTTCGGCATCGTGACCACCATCAGCGCCATTTGCTTCATTTGGGTCTGGGGCGTCGTGCTCGTCTGCCATTTGCGGTATAAGAAAACCAAGCCGGAATTACAGGCAAAATCAAAGTTTAAAGCGCCGTTTACGCCGTTTATCAATTATGTGGTCCTCGCGTTGTTTGCCGTCATTCTCGTAATTATGCTGTTCGCTGAGGAAACACGTCCGGCGTTATTGTTGACGCCTCTGTGGTTTATTCTGCTGTTTGCGCTGCATGCAGGCAGAAAAGGGAAGGAAAAGAGCGACAAAGTACCGGTACAGAATCAGCTGTGATCTAAATTGGAAAGGCACCCACCCAGGTGTCTTTCGATTATAATTTTATAAATGATACGATAAGTCTGCCGCGAATGCATCTTGATATCGGAACATATGTTTGGTAAAATATGTATGTTTCTGGAAATTTACAAAATTCTTGTGCGACGATATGGAGGTTAAAGCATGGAACTCGATCTTAATACTGCTTTTCGCATATTGGAAAGAGAAAAACTCCTTTATCTAGCAACATCGAACAATAAATATCCGGATAATTCAGTGGTTTGCTTTGCATATGATGAAAGCTTGCATTTTTATTTTGGAAGTTATTCCGATACTTCAAAATGCAGAAATATTGCAGTAAATCCGTATGTGGCAATATCTGTTGGAACATTGCAAATTCATGGGATTGCCAAGATGGTTCCATATGGCAGTATGGAGTATGGAAATAAGAGAGGAATTTATGATAAACGTTTTCCCCAATATGCTTCAGTATTTGAAAAGACGAACAACGAATTATATGAAATAAGTCCTCTGGTAGTTTGGAACTATAATCCATCGTTAGGAGAAATGAATAGAGATGAACTGATATTTGATTTAGAGTATTATCAATCAATTTCCCCTTATAAATTTCATAAATATGATGAGCGTTCATCGCACGATTCGTTATGATTTTAATCAAGGTTAAAAGGATTATTCATAGAATTGCGTGGGTCATTATTTTGCCGGTTGTGTTATATGCTATCCAACATTTAGTCAACTTTCTTTCTAATGACTACCGGGGGCCGTCAGGATATTTTGTTACGGTTTTTTCCTTGCTGGGAATTGAAGAAGATATTGCTCGATTCATTTTATGGTATATCTTTCAGGTTGCCGTAACTTTCATTGGTTATAAGCTGGTTTTCAAAAAGACGCTTAAGGAATTAGGGTTTAATCTTCAAAATTTAAAAATGGGCATTAGGTACATCTCCTTTTTTTTAATAGCGTTCCCTATCGCTGTGGCCATTTCATGGTTCGCTATTTACAAATGGATCGGAATTGATGCTTTAACAGCAGGAGTGTCAAACGAGTCGATTTTTCATGCCGTTCAGGATATTCTTGCATATGGTTTATTGCCGGGCGTAGGTGAAGAACCCTTATTTAGAGTTTTTGTGATTCAGTTTCTGCTTCTCACAGCGTTTAAGGACAAGGATTTGAGCGATAGAAACACCAGGATATGGGTTGTGCTTATCTCAGCGCTGTGTTTCTCCTATGGACATATCTATGTTGCGTCATGGTCGCCATTAACCATCACATATGATGTTGTTCAATTAATGACTGCTTTTATTTTGGGTGTGTTTTATGCATTTACATACATAAGAACAAAAAGTATATTAACTGCAGTGGTTTGTCATAACTATTCCGATTTTATTATTAGATTGGTAAACTATCTTACATTTTATTTCATGGTCAAGTAGAAGAACGAGTCGTTTTGCATAGTGGATGGGAGAAAATGACAAGGTTCTTAA
The DNA here is from genome assembly GCF_056171975.1 of Paenibacillus terrisolis. Lineage (NCBI taxonomy): Bacteria > Bacillati > Bacillota > Bacilli > Caryophanales > Paenibacillaceae > Paenibacillus > Paenibacillus terrisolis. The sequence goes on from NZ_JBKFGG010000022.1 coordinate 65,116, forward strand.
TCAAAGGAGAATAGGTATGATATTTTTTTACTTATGCGCGGCGGTTACTTTGATCAGTGCTGTCACAAGCTTTGGGTTTTCCATAGATGCCTATTTAAAAGCGAAAAAACAAAGTGACCACTCCCTTCTGAATGCGATGTACGCGGTATCCAGGAGTTTTTCGCTTGTGTTGGCAAGCGTCGTTGCTTTTATTTACGAGAGTGATCCCTATTTATTTGCCGTATCGATTGCCATGATTGGCGTGCAATTTTTTGATGGATTTATAGGTATGAAGGCGAAAAATACGTTTAAAACGTGGGGTCCTTTTGCGACAGCTATAGGTAATGGAATCGTACTGCTATTATTGGTTATGAATTAAAGGTGCTTCCCGGCTACCAATGTGCCCCATTTTCGGTTCGGCGGCCTGGGCGGCCTAAACGAGCGGAGAGTGTGGTTTTTGCCGCTAGTTGAAATGCATTGTCGTCATCACTTGCTGCAGCTTGGCAGGGTGAAGCAAGCTTTGTTCGAGTAACAAGTTTCCGAGCAAGCGATTGCAGGATAACATAATGCTGACATAGAATTATTGAACAATACTTATCGCCGAGGGAGGAGCCATATTAGTGAGGAAGGTTGCCCCGTTTCTCATGTTTCAAGGTAAAGCGGAAGAAGCTATGAACTATTACGCGTCTTTGTTTGAAGACTGCACGATTTCAAGCATCACTCGCTACGGACCGGATGGACCGGGCGCGGAAGGCAGCGTTATGCTGGCCTCCTTTACCTTGATGGGACAGGAATTCATGTTTATTGACAGCATTGTCAAACACGAGTTCACATTTACGCCTTCACTCTCGATTTACGTCAACTGCGATACGGAAGAAGAGGCTCAGCGGCTGTATGACGGTTTATCCGTAAACGGCAGTGTTTTGATGCCCCTTGGCGACTATGGCTTCAACCGGAAATTCGGCTGGGTGACGGATCAATTTGGCGTTGCTTGGCAAGTGAGTTTGCTGTAAGAACGTCGAAGAATCAGGATCACCGATCGGTGATCCTTTTTGGCATTTTTGGAACACCCCATTGACTTTGACGCCGCGGTGCCCTGTAGACTTTGGGTGAAAGGAAATGAAGCAGAGGTTCATTCATCATATCCGTGTTAGTTATGATATAATACCCAAAAATCGGAAAGGTGCGGATGATTCATGTCTATTGTTTTAATGCTGCTTATTGCCGTGATTACGGTTTTTCTTATAGCATGGTGCGGAATACATCTATTCTTAAAACGCACCAACGATGTCCGGCGTACCGGAGCGTTTCTCTTAATAGGCGTTGTCAGCACCGGAGTGCTGGTAGAATCAATCCAGGCCTTTCTTTATAAAACTTACTCGACAAATTACTCCTTAATGCTAATGTATTTTATTATGGTGGTTATCGCTATAACGCATTTGTCACGGAAGTCAAAGTAGGATTGATCGGTAAAAATCAGTCGGCAAAGAACGCTTTTAGGTGCACGGCGACTTGTTCCGGTGCTTGCTCGTCGGGAGCGTTATGGATAAGACCTTCCGGTACGGTCCCCAATAGCTGGATGTTTTCTTGCCAATCGTCTCCTTTGGCCATCATTTTGAAGAACACTTTCCGGATAAAGCGCCAGTTTCCCCAAGCGAATTTCCTTTCTCAAAACGCCGCTCCGGCGAAGCAGCGTCTCCAAGCGTTTAACAAGAATGGTATAGAAAACGGTTTTATCACATAATCGTCGGCTTCATTGGTAAAAGCCGTCAATTGATTGTCTTCGTCCCCTAATGCGCTCATCATTAATACCGTCGTATCCTGGATTTTGCGTAGTTCCATGAGCAGTTCTTGTCCGTTCATGCCGATGAAACGGTCGAACTCGCTTCTTTGACAATTGACGAAAAATAGACGCTATAATATGAGTATTCATTATACTAAATCGATTACATGAACGCATGGACAACGAATGCGAGAAAGGCGGCCACTTGTGGACAATTACTGCAAAGTGCTGATCGTGGATGATGAGATACTGGTCCGGCAGGGCATCAAGCATTTGTTTGATTGGGAAAGCGAGGGTTTCACGATAGCGGGGGAGGCCTCCAACGGTCGGGAGGCACTTGAGCTTATTGATCGGATAAAACCGCACATCGTGATCATGGATATCGTTATGCCCGTAATGGACGGCGAGGAGCTGGCCCGGCTGATTAAGGAAAATTATCCGGGCGTAAAAATTGTCGTGCTCAGCAGCTTCAGCGAATTCGAATATGTTCGCTCCACGTTTCAGAGCGGAGCTGCGGATTATATTCTGAAGCCCAAGCTGGATGCGACGCAACTGCTGCTGATTTTGAAAAAGATTGCGGGCTCGATTCCGTCCCTGAACGCGCCTCAAGAGACGGACAATCGGGAACGTTCCGTAGATGCGCTGTTAGATAAGCTGTTGGCGGGCTATGCGCCTGAAGAAGTCAAACAGCGTGAAATGCTGGACGGCGTTTTTCCGTATCCGGCTTTTTTCTTGCTGGCTGGGGAGCAGACGGACTCCGGGGCAATGCTGCTGGCGGAGGAGGCCAGCAGCATTCTGGTGTCAAAGCTGGCTTTGCTCCTCGCCGAAGCCTCCGTGCCAGTGGTCAGCCGGTCGCTTAGCCCCGAAAATGGCCGGTTGCTCGTACTAATCAATATGGACGGCGCAGCCGCGACGCGGCTGATTGAAGTCTTGAAACGGCTGGTGGAAGCATGCGCCCGGGAGCAGTTGCACCTTGATTTGGCTTTAAGCGAAGCGTTTGAGAGCTTAAGCCGTCTGCATCAAGTCCACGCGGAACAGCTTCCCGAGCTGCTGGAAAAACGCTTTTTCCTGCCGGATTGCCATGCGCTGATTGCGGATGTGCTGCATCGGCGGGAACGGCAGCAGGCTGGTGCGTTTGACTCGGACGCCTTTGCGGAAGAGCTGGGCGCGCAGCAGTTCTTTACCGCTTTTGACCGGCTCAGAGTCTATGTTTCGTCTATGCCCGGAAGAACGGATACCGGGATGTACGAGTTTAAGTCTTTTTTGGGCCACAGCGTGTTTAACGTCATTTTGGCGCTGCTTCGCTTTCATTACGAGGCCGGGAAATTAGAAGCACGCAAATACGATTATTTCCGCAGCATCCATGAATCGCGGCATATCGGGGAGGCGGAGGCGATCATAAGCGATTTTTTGGCGGAAGCGGGGGAATGCGTCATGGAGCGCAACCGTTCGATGGGTGACAAGGCGCTACAAAACATGCTGGCGTACATTCAGGAGCATTACGCCGAGCCGCTTAGCCTGACGCAGATCGCGCATCATTTCCATTTTAATCCGTCCTATTTGTCCAACTATTTTGTAACGCACAACAAAGAGGGGTTCAGCGAGTATCTCAGCCGGATCCGGATTGAAAAAGCGTGCGAGCTACTGCACTTAAACGATACGCCGATCTCGGACATCGGCAGCCAGGTGGGTTATTCCGATCACAGCTATTTCACGAAGGTATTCCGCAAGCAAATGGGCGTTTCCCCGAGCGGATACCGTAAACAATTTACGGAGGGACAATAACCACCATGAGACGAAGATGGGGAAAACCGTCGCAGCTCAGCCTGTTCGGCAAAATGTTTGTCGTGATGGTGGTTAGCACGATTGCGGTGGCGTCGATGACGTCCTGGGTCACGGTGCAGGTCTCCCAGCGGCTATTCATGAATACCTTCAGCATCACCAATTCCAAAGTCATCCAGCAGATTAAACGCGGATTCGAATCCTATAACTATTCGATCGTCACGGTTGCCAATGAGGTGCAGCAGAGTCCCGCGATCAAAGCCTTTCTGACGCAGGGAGACCAGGGCTCCCTGTCCAATATCCAGGCGTATTATCGGATGAATGAGCAGCTCAAACGAATCCAGAGCGGGCTTGACATCAACGAGGTAGGCACGACGATTCTCGGAGTGAACGGGCGCAGCTTTTTCAGCGACCGCTCGTATTGGGACGGGCCCGCCGAGGATTTGAGGACGAATCCGATCACTCAAACTACGCTGAATCAGCCCGGAAAGCTGTCCTATCATTTTATGCGGGACGACGTCGGTACATCGGGCGAATCCCTGATCGTAGCCACCAAAGCGTTGATGGTGCCCACCACCAAAGAAATATACGGCACGCTCTACATGATGATCCGCGAAAGCGACTTTAAGCAGATGTATGAGAATTTTACGAGCCTAGGCAACGATGTGCTGATTCTGGACCATACCGGCCTCATTCTATCCAGTAACCGGACCGAACTGATCGGCCAAACGTCGCCGGATATTTTGCAAAGCGCTGACCGGATTCGGGAGCGGGCTTTAAGCTACGACACCATTGATTCCAAACGCCAAAACGTGATCGTGCTGGCCGACTACCTGCCGACCTACGACTGCTATATCGTCAATTTGATCGACAAAAAGATAGCGCTGCGCGAAATGCTGCCGGCCAAACAGATCATCCTGATCGGCGCGGGCATCGTGTCGGTTTCGCTGCTGATCTTGTTCATCATCTCCAGGAGGCTGACGCAGTCGCTCCGCATGCTGGTCAGACAGATGTCGAGTGTGGCCAAACGAAATTTGCACAATTATATTCCCGTGACCGGCAGCTATGAAACCCGGCAGCTCGGGACAGCCTTCAACTATATGCTGGACGAGCTGAACGATTACATCGCGCAGCTAGTCGAAACGCAGCGAGAGCAGCGGAACGCGGAGCTGACCGCGCTGCAAAGGCAGATTAACCCCCATTTCCTGTATAATACGCTCGCTTCCGTCAACATTTTGGTGCAGCGCGGCAACAAGGAGAAGGCGACGGAAACGATCCATGCCTTGACCTCCCTGATTCAGCATACGGTTAGCAGCGTGGCCGAAACCTTTACGGTTGAAGAAGAGCTGGCTGTCCTGAAGCATTACGTGTTCATCAATCAGGTCCGCTACGGACCGGGCATCCAGGTCGATTATTTTGTCGCGCCCGAAGCTTTAAAAGCAAGGCTACCTAAGCTGATTCTGCAGCCTTTTATCGAAAATGCCTTTTTTCACGCTTTTCAGGAACGGAGCACGGGTTTCATCTACGTGATGATTTCTAAGGAAGGCGATACACTGGTTTGCGAGGTTGTGGACAACGGAGAAGGGATGAGTCTGGAAAACGAAACGGCTAAACTTCCCAACCCGAAAAGTAAACGCCAGCTGTTTACCGGAATCGGGATCCGCAACGTGCATGAACGTCTTTTGCTGCTGTACGGGGAAGACTACGGCGTTACCATGCAGAGCAGCCTGGGACAAGGCACCAAAGCGACGATCCGGCTACCCTGGCAGATCGGCGGTGAATCGGGACAGGACGGAGAAGGTCCGATGGATTCCAAAAAATAAAACCAAAATCCAAAATAGTTACCAAAACGCAAATTGTATGCGTTTGCAAAAGCTAATAATATCGCCAATCCGCATCGATATATTCCTAACGGGCCCCTGCCGGCGAGTGCTACCATAATTACAGAAACAGCAAGCGTTTTCATAGAATGAATACCGATAAGGGGGATTTACGTTGAGAAAAACAATGGTTGTCCTGCTGGCCGCTTTTTTGCTGCTGACGGCATGCTCCAAGGGGTCCGGCGATCAGGCTTCGGGTGGAAACGGCGACGCGGTCAAAAATATCACCGCCTGGGCCTGGGACCCGAATTTCAACATCGCCGCGTTGAAGCTGGCGAAGGACGCTTATGCCAAAGAAAACCCGGATCAAAATATCGACATCGTGGAATACGCGCAAAATGATATCATCCAAAAGCTGAATACGGGGCTGAATTCGGGCACGACAAACGGCCTTCCCAACATTGTGCTGATCGAGGACTACCGGGCGCAAAGCTTTTTGAAAGCGTATCCGGACGCTTTTTACGACATGTCCAGCCTAATCAAACCCGAGGATTTCGCGGATTATAAAATCGGCCCGACCAGCCTGGACGGCAAGCAGTACGGTGTACCGTTCGATTCCGGCGTTGCGGGGCTTTACGTCCGCACCGACTATTTGCAGCAGGCCGGTTATAGTGTGAACGATGTGACAGGCATCGACTGGGACAAATTCATTGAAATCGGCAAAGACGTCAAGGCCAAAACGGGCCATGACATGCTGACTCAAGATCCGAACGATTTGGGGATCATCCGGATGATGATTCAGTCTGCCGGCTCCTGGTATCTGGATGAAGACGGTACCACGCCAAGCCTGAAAGACAACGCGACGCTCAAGGACGCGTTTGAAACCTACAAAGCGCTGATGCAGTCCGATATCGTCAAAGTCGTATCCGACTGGAGCCAATTCTTAGCCGGCTTCAACAGCGGCGATGTGGTTTCCATTCCTACAGGCAACTGGATCACGCCGTCCGTCAAAGCGGAAGCATCCCAATCCGGCAAATGGGCCATTGTTCCTTTGCCCAAGCTGAAAAATACGCCTAATTCCGTGAACGCCTCCAACCTGGGCGGCAGCTCCTGGTACGTGCTGAATGTTCCAGGCAAAGAACAAGCCGCGGAATTCCTGGCCAAAACGATGGGCTCCAATGTGGATTTGTATCAGCAAATGCTGCAAAACATCGGCGTGATCGGCACTTTGAAAGCGGCAGCCGACGGAGAAGCCTATAAAGCGGCCGACGACTTCTTCGGCGGGCAAAAAACCGTGCAGGATTTCACGACTTGGACGCAGCAAATTCCAAGAGTCAACTACGGCATGCATACCTACGCCATCGAAGACATTCTGGTCGCCGAAATGCAGAACTATCTGAACGGCCAAGACCTTGACAAAGTATTGGCAGATGCGCAGTCCCAGGCGGAAAGCCAGCTGCAATAGTTTAGCGATATGAACCCGCATGCCGTCCTGAATCCTGGGGCGGCATGCTTTTCTAGAGAAGAAAGGAGCTGGAGAAGATGGGAAACGGGGCATCCGCTGCGCGCCGCCGATACGGCGCCAGGCTGACCGGCTGGTTATTCATTGTCATCGCCATCGTGTTGATCTGCGCGTTTTATTTTTATCCGATGATTCAGGCGCTTCTGCTTTCGTTCAAAACAGGTACGGGCGCAAGCATCCACTTTAACGGAGTGCATAATTATAAACGGTTATTTACCGACCAAGTCTTTATCACCGCATTAAAAAATACGTTTATCTTTCTCATTATCCAGGTGCCGATCATGATCGTGTTGGCGATTTTTATTTCGGTCCTGCTTAACGACAGCAAACTGCGGTTCAAGGGCTTTTTCCGCACCGCGATTTTTCTGCCCTGCGTCACTTCGCTGGTCGCCTATTCCGTCGTATTCAAATACATGTTCGGCGCGGACGGGCTCGTTAATCTGGCTTTGACCAAGCTGCATTTAATCGCGGAGCCGATTCAGTGGATCACTGACCCGTTTTGGGCCAAAATTACGATCATTATCGCCATCACCTGGCGCTGGACCGGCTACAATATGATTTTTTACCTGTCGGCGCTACAGAATATCGACGCTTCGATTTATGAAGCCGCACGTATTGACGGCGCATCCGCCTTCCGGCAGTTCGGTTCGATTACGATTCCGCTGCTCAAGCCGATTATCCTGTTCACCTCCATCACGTCGACGATCGGGACGCTTCAGTTGTTCGACGAGGTGATGAACATTACGAAGGGGGGACCCGGCAACGCGACGTTGTCGATCTCCCAATATATTTACAACCTGTCGTTTAAATACACGCCGGACTTCGGCTACGCCGCAACCGTGTCCTATTCGATTGTGATCCTGATCGTGCTCTTGTCCATCATCCAATTCAAAGTGGCGGGTGATAAATAATGGTCAAGCTGAAACGCGTTTCAATTTATACTTTTCTGATCCTGGCGGCGGCGGTTTCGATTTTCCCTTTCCTGTGGATCGTGGTCAGCGCGACGAACGTGTCCACCGACGTTTCGAACGGTCGGCTTTTGCCGGGGGCGCATATGCTGGAAAATTTCCGGCATTTGACCCAGTCGATCAATTTGGGCCAGGCGCTCTGGAATTCGGCCAAAATTTCGGTGACAACGACCATGCTGGCGCTGCTGGTCGCTTCATTGGCCGGATACGGCTTTGAAATCTATCGCAGCAAAGCAAAAGATATCGTGTTCAACATTTTGCTGCTGTCGATGATGATTCCGTTTGCGTCGCTGATGGTGCCTTTGTACCAAATGTTCGCGAAGTTCTCGCGCGCCGTGCCGTTCATCGGCGTAGATACGGTCGCTTCCGTGATCCTGCCTACGTTTACGACGGCGTTTCTCATTTTCTTCTTCCGGCAGAGCACCAAAATGTTTCCGCGGGAGCTGCTGGAGGCAGGACGGATCGACGGCCTGTCCGAACTGGGCCTGTTCTTCCGCATCTACTTGCCGACGATGAGAACGACTTATGCCGCAGGGGCGATCATTACGTTCATGTCGAGCTGGAACAACTATCTGTGGCCGCTGGTCGTGCTGCAGTCTCCTGAAAAACGAACAATTCCGCTGCTAATCTCGAATCTCGGCTCCAGTTATTCCCCGGATTACGGGATGATCATGATGGCGATCGTCATTTCGACGCTGCCAACGGCGCTTGTGTTTTTCCTGATGCAAAAGCATTTTGTCGCGGGTATGACCGGCTCAGTCAAGTAAGGGCCGACCTGACCGGATCTGGAAATGGATTGATACCGTAATCATAATCGCAAGTTTTTTTATAAGGAGTGTGGACCTATGACAAATATCCGACCCACGACGGACTGGCTGAACGATCCTGCCGTGTTCCGGGTGAACCGGCTGGATGCCCATTCGGATCACCGCCACTACAAAACGATGGCGGAAGCCGAGCGGGGCGAGTCGATGGCGATGCGGCACAGCTTAAACGGCACATGGAAGTTTCATTATGCCGTGAACGCCATCTGCCCTCCGGCGGAGTTTTACCTGCCCGATTTCAGCACCGAGGGCTGGAGCGATATCCAGGTTCCCGGCCATATTCAGCTCCAGGGATGGGGGCATCCGCAGTACGTCAACACGATGTATCCCTGGGACGGACTTGAAGGTGTGCGTCCGCCGGACATTCCGCAGGAGCGGAACGCGGTAGGCAGCTATGTCAAAATGTTTGAGCTGCCGGAAGACTGGAAGCCGGGGCCGGTTTGTATTTCGTTTCAAGGCGTCGAATCGGCCTTTTACGTTTGGCTGAATGGCTATTTTGTCGGATACAGCGAAGACAGCTTTACGCCGTCGGAATTTGAACTGACCCCTTATCTGCGGGAGGGTTCCAACAAGCTTGCAGTTGAAGTGTTTCAGCGCAGTACGGGCGGTTGGCTGGAGGATCAGGATTTTTGGCGGTTTTCCGGTATTTTCCGCGACGTTTATTTGTATACCATGCCGAAGCTGCACATCCGCGACCTGTGGGTACGGACGGAACTGAACGACGAGTTTACGGAAGGAACAGTGCTGGCCGAATTTCAGCTTGGCGGACCGGGCGCAGGGAGTGAATCCGCAGCGGCCAGAATGGAGTTGAAAGATGCCTCGGGCGTGATAGTTTTAACGGAGACGGGCGCGTTCCGGAACGGCTCGTTGAGTGTAAGCCTGCCGACAGGTCAGGTGTGCTTATGGAGCGCGGAACTGCCGTATTTGTACAGCCTGTGCGTGTCGGTGCTGGACGAAAAAGGTGAAGCGGTGGAGGCCATTGTGCAAAAGGTAGGCTTCCGGCGTTTCGAAATGAAGGACCAAATAATGACGCTGAACGGCAAACGGATCGTGTTTAAGGGCGTGAACCGACACGAGTTCAACTGCCGCACTGGCCGGGCTGTCACTGAAGCGGATATGCTCTGGGATATCCGGGCGCTCAAGCAAAACAACATCAACGCGGTACGCACATCCCACTATCCGAATCAAAGCCGTTGGTACGAGCTGTGCGACGAATACGGAATATACGTCATCGACGAAATGAATTTGGAGACGCATGGGTCCTGGCAAAAGCTCGGCACAGTTGAGCCGTCCTGGAACATTCCGGGCGACAAGCCGGAGTGGGAGGCGATCGTGATGGATCGGGCGATCTCCATGCTGGAGCGGGACAAAAACCATCCGTCCATCCTGATCTGGTCCTGCGGCAACGAGTCTTATGCCGGCGAAGTGATTCTATACGTGTCGAACTATTTCCGGCAAAGGGATCAGGGGCGCCTCGTCCATTACGAGGGCGTGTTCCATAACCGGAAGTTTGACGATACGAGCGACATGGAGAGCCGGATGTATGCCAAACCCGCCGATATCGAAGCGTATTTGTCGGGCAACCCGGCAAAACCGTACATCAGCTGCGAATACATGCACGCCATGGGCAACTCGGTCGGCGGGCTTCATAAGTATACCGAGCTTGAGCGGAAATACCCGATGTACCAGGGCGGCTTCATCTGGGATTTCATTGACCAGGCGCTCATTCATAAAAATCGCTTCGGCGAGGAATATCTGGCGTACGGCGGGGACTTCGGCGACCGTCCGACGGATTACAATTTTTGCGGCGACGGACTGGTGTTTGCCGACCGGACGGTCAGCCCGAAAATGCAGGAGGTCAAATTCCTGTACCAGAATCTGAAGCTTAAGCCGAGTCGGGACGCCGTTCGGATCGTGAATGATGGGCTGTTTGCCGGAACGGAGGATTTAGAGCTTCGCGTCAGACTTCTGCTAGAAGGGCAGGAAATCTATGCCGAACGGCGACGGGATGTCAGTGTTTCGCCGCAAGGGGAAACTTCCGTCCCGCTTGACCTGGCGGAAGCGCTGGCTGCCGGCGGCTTCGGCGAATACTGCCTGCAGGCGTCCTTTCACCTGAAGGAAGCGCAGCTTTGGGCTGAAGCCGGATTTGAGATCGCGTTCGGCCAATATATCTTTACGGTGGAACCGGAAACGGAACAGGGGGCTGATCAAGGTGATCTGCAAGATATCGTTCAGGGCTCTGCTGCTTTGACTTCGTCAAAAGGTAAAGTGAAAGTGACCATCGGCGACGTCAACATCGGCGTGGCCGGAGACGGCTTTCAGGCCTTGTTCTCCAAAGGCGTCGGTTCCCTTGTCTCGCTCCGCTACGGCGGGCGGGAAATGATCGAAGTGCCGCCGTCCCCACTGTTTTGGCGCGCCACGACGGACAACGACAAAGGAGCGGGTCTTGCATATACAGCTGGAATATGGGCTGCGGCCAGCTTGGCCCGAAAATGCGTCCGAGTCGATGTCCGGCAGGAAGAAGCGGGGAGCGCCTCCGTCATGTTCGAATATGCGTTTGGCATCCACCCGGATATCCGCTTTGTGGCGGACTATACCGTTTACGGGGACGGAAGCATCCGGGTGAACGCGACGTACAAGGGAGCGGAAGGGCTGCCCGATCTGCCGATTGTAGCCTGGTCTTTCAAAATAAGCGCGGATTACGGCCGTACGGAATGGCTGGCGCTCGGTCCCGAGGAAAATTATGCGGACCGCAAGGAGGGGGCACGTCTTGGCTGGTTCCAGCGGAAGGTGGGCGAGCTAGCGTCTCCGTATCTTGTGCCGCAGGAATCCGGCAACCGGACCGGCGTTCGCCTCCTGAGCGTAACGGACGAGGACGGGCGCGGCCTGCAAATCAAGGCGAAGCCGTCCGCTCCGCTGGAATGTGTCGTTTCGCCTTACACGGCTTTTGAGATCGAAAACGCAGCTCACCGTTGGGAACTGCCGCCGGTGAATTACACGGTGATCACCGTGGCAGGACGGCAGATGGGTGTAGGCGGGGACGATAGCTGGGGCGCCCCGGTTCATCCGGAATACCTTATTCCGCCCGACCGCGATCTGGCGTTCGAGTTTATACTGAGTCCTGCTCGCAAGTAACATCAATTCAGGAGTTTAAATTGTAAGCATTGGTAGACAACTCGTTGAACAGAATTAGGTGTGATAAGAAGACGGCTCTCGGGAGGTTATCCTTTTGCGCCGTCTTTTTGCTTGATATCATAAAGCTTTCTCTGATTTGCAATTTCAAGAATGGTACAATGATATTCAATTAGAGGCTGTAAGGAGAGCGCCGTGGTAGGCATACTTATGACGGCGCTAAAGCCGCTTTCAAATTTCCTGTTAGATACGGTATTTCAATGGATTCCAAGCGGGTATAATTATATTCAAGACATGAGTGAGTTCAGTAGAAATCTGTTAATACTGACCATAGGGGTAAACTTCTTCTTTTTTACGCTGATCGGACCCATCGTTGAGGAATTTTATTTTCGAGGATTATTATTGGCCCTTAGATTATTTCAATATTCATGTATTGAATATCAGCAGAGAGTAGGATTAGACGAAAATGGCAAAACAGAAACAACAATGCTATCGCTTTAGTGAAGCGCCGATTTGGAATCTACAGCGGGCTTATTATGAAGAAGAAGGAACGAAGGCTTGGAAAAATGACCAAGTTCCTCAATATATAACGAGTAATCCGATGATTGCCTATTCCTATGCGGAAATGATTTTCGGGTTTCTTCAAGATCGGGCTAGTCAGGGGTATCATTCAGAGCCTGTTGTCATTGTGGAGCTGGGTGCAGGAGCAGGACGCCTGGCTTACCATGTATTACACCACTGGACTACTTTAATACAAGATTAGCGTATCGCCGGTTTATTGAGCGATTTGGTCCGGATGAGTTTTTTAGTATGAAGGAATGGATCGATCGCCATTTAGATAGCATGGAGTTGCCCCAGATATTAAGCTTCTGGCGTTTAGGGGGATACGACGCGGAATTTTTCATTCAAAGTACGAAGCAGATCTCCAGACTATTGCCAGACGCAAACGATGAGGAAATACAGGATCTTTCGAGAGGCATCCGGATGATGTGGTCGTCGTACTACGTTATGGAGCAGCGTTATGATTTGACGCTTGATGCTGGATTGGTACTGTTTGAGATGGATATGTATGAAGATTCGAAGCGTTATTTAGAAATATCGATAGCTTCAGAACAAGATGAGATCGTGCCAACCGTATTTTATTGCCTAGCCATTTGTTGCTTCGAGTTGGATCTGGAGGAAGATGCATTACATTACATCCGAAAATTAATTGAGGTCGAGCCTGATCATCAAGAGGCATTGGAGTTATTGAACCGATTTGAGGAATAGGGCTCACTGGAATAGGGTGAAACGATGAAATACGGGGAAATCATCCATGGCCGGCTGGTCAAGCGGGTGAACCGGTTTATTGCCGAGGTTGACGTGAACGGGATTAAGGAGCAGGCGCATGTCAAAAATACCGGCCGCTTAAAAGAAGTGTTAGTGCCGGATACAGAGGTTCTGTTGGAGGTTAGTGATCAGCCTAGCCGGAAGACCCGATTTTCGCTGATCGCGGCTACGAGGGACGGAGGTTGGGTCAACGTAGATTCCCAAGCTCCCAACCGAGTCGCTTTTGAAGCGTTGAAGGCGGGGAAACTGACAGAGATCGGCGTGGTGTCATTAGCCAAAAGGGAAGTGACTTACGGCGATTCCCGCTTCGATCTTTATTTCGAGAAAGACGGTGCAAAAGGATTTATCGAGGTCAAAGGCGTGACGCTGGAAAAGGACGGGACCGCCATGTTTCCCGATGCACCGACTTCACGGGGGACGAAGCACGTTCTGGAGCTCGCCAAGGCGGTTCAAGAGGGGTACATCGGCGCCATTCTGTTCGTGGTGCAGATGAAAGGATGCCAGGCTTTTACCCCTTATCGGCAAATGGATCCGGTTCTTGCGGATGCTTTGCTTCACGCATCGCAGCAGGGGGTGCGGATTTTGGCCTACGATTCGGTGGTGACGGAGGACGAATTGACGCTGGGCGAGCCGCTCCCGGTTCGCTTAACGTAAAGTCAACTTTTGGGACACAGGCACCGGATCGACTTCGGGGATTTGCGTTAGAGCAAATTGGCTGGTCCGGTCTGATCTAAATCAACGACGTCCCCAAACTCAGCATCCCATCCCTCCGACGCATAAATAGCGGTTTTATATGGCCTTATTTCTACTGGAGAGGCCTCATCCTGAATGAATAGCGCCGTTTTATGGCCTTATTTCTTCGGAAGAGTTCTTTTTTCCTTCGGTTTTGGACGTTTTGCCGAAAATAGGACCATTTTGTACCGCTATTTTCAGGAAAATGCGGTTTCGGAGCGAAATAAGGCCATTTTATACCGCTATTCGAGAAATCGCCGTTTGCCGTTTATTGCTTGCTTCGAGCCAGGACGGCTCCATTCAGAGCCCGCCGCCCCCGTTCAGCAAAAGCAAAGGTTGTCGCTTTATAAGCTAATAAAGAAATTTTAAACCCCCTGCCCAAAAAACAGGGGGTTTCTTGACAGTTAGAAAGGACACCCGAAAGGGTGTCCTTTGCCGTTATAACTAAAGCGGTTTACCAGTTGTTCCCGGAAACGCGGTTAACATTGAAGTTCGGGCATTGGTTCTCGCCGTAAATGGCCGTGATGCCCGGGTTATTGACCTTGACGTTAGTGAAGCTGGCTCCACCGACCGCCGGTCCTTGGCCGTTTTCGGCTTTGACTACCAGCTTGATACCGTAGCGGGTTGGGTTGTTAATGTTGATGTTCTCCAGGCGAATGTTCTGCATCGGCAGATTTTCCGGAGATTTGGATTGGAACATCAAGCCGAAGTAGACCGGGTTGTTGATATCGACGTTTTTCACCAGGATGTTCTTGAGGTCTCTGTCGCCGCCGAAGAACCAGATCGCCCCGAAGTTTTGGTAATCGTTGATCTTGTCGTCGGCTCCGACGCTGGTCCAGAAGTCGCCGCCCGTACGGTCCAGCGTAACCCCGTCGATAACGGTATCCAGAGCGCCGAATCCTAATGTGTTGTATCCGAAGCTAAGGCTGCTGACCGTGAAGCCGGGGTAAGTCAGCGTATCCGCGCCGTACAGATTTTGGAACAGGTTATCCTGTCCGCCGTATACCGCAAAAGCGGCTGCGCGTCTCACGTTGGTGGCGGTCAGGTTGGTATACTTGTTGCCTACATTGTAAGAACCGCCCGCGTCGATGGCGCTGAACAGAGCGAACGAGTCGTCGCCGGTACCGCGTGCATAGTTGTTATCGATGATGTTGTAGGAGGAGCCGTTGGTCATGTTGATGCCGTCCGCAAACATGTTCTTGATCCGGTTATTCTTGAACGTGTTATGCGAAGAGTTTACGCCCCAATACAGGCAGACAAAGTGTTCGGCCCAGACGTTCTCGATGGTGACGTTTTGCATGCCGTTTCCGTCGATGAACTTGCCGGGTCCGTCTTGCCGGTAAATATAGTTGCCCCAAGCGGACAAGTCCTTGATGGTGGAACCGTTCGCCGCGGAGCTGATATTAAATCCGACGTCCGTGTTCGTTTGATTTTGCGGCGCCATGAGCTTGGTGTACCATGGGCCAGCGCCGATAATCTCGGTTGCACGGCCGTACAGGAAGATCTTGGACGAGATGGTCCATTCGCCGGCCGGAATGAAGATCCCTTTCTTGGTCGGATCTTGACGGAAATCGGTCAACGCTTGCTCGATGGATTTCGTGGCGGAAACCTGGACGTATTTGCTTGGGTCCGGGTTGGTTGCCGGCGGAGCGACGTTTTCCGTCTCGATCATATCCACATAGATCCACGGAACGTCTCCTGCGTCTTTTTGAATCTTGATCTTCGTTCCAGCCGGATACACTTGATCCAGCATCAGCTGCGAATCTTCATACAACCAGTAAGCCTTGGAGCCGGAGTTGTCGTATCCGAGCTGTCCGAGCGTCGAAGGCGTTGCGTACAGATAGGAGAACTTGGAGGTCACGTTAAAATTGCCCTTGTCGACGCCGTCCGCGTAAATGCTGACCGTTCCGTTGGTGCTTTCGGCAACGGCGCTCCGAAGCACGAACGCGTTGGCCGGCGAAGTCAGCGTAAATTCCACATACTCACCGTTAGCGTCAAGATAGACGGCTGAACGTCCCGAAGCTTCACCGGCAAAATCGCCCGGCGTAAAGTTCGGAGCCAGCTTCGTTCCGTTGGTGCCGTTCGAGGCAGACTCGGCTTCCAGAATGGTAAACGGCATATTCGCGCCGCGGCCGGAATATAGGCTCGAGGTGCTGGTGTTGTTGGATTGCTTGATAGCCACTTCATTGGCATCCGGCGCGATCGTTGTCGTCACCGTGTAGCTGCCGTTCACCGCGGTCCATGTTCCTACGGATACATTTGAAGAGGCTCCCGCAGCCAGGCTTCCGTTGTAGGATCCGTTAAAGGTTTGCAGGGTAGCTCCCGCAGCGTTCTTCAGCACGACCGTGATGGCGTGAGCGCCGCCGGCCGAGGCGATATTCCCTTGGTTTTTAAGGTTTAAGCTGAAGGTAACGGTATTACCTGCGCTTGGATTGCTTGGCGTCCAAGAAGTCGTTCCGATGAGGTCGGCGCTTTGCACTTGGCCGACGACTAGCTGAGAAGGATTCGTGTAGCTGTTGTTCGAATTATCGGTTTCGACCACCGTATTGCTCTCGTCGACCTTGGCGGTCACGGCATATGAAGCGGCATCTTTTGGCCCGATGTTTGCGGAGACGTTCGTCGACGCTCCAGGAGCGAGCGCGCCTACGGAAGCCGTTCCGGTCAGGGCGCTGCCGAGGTAGAAGTTCACATTCGTAGCGGCGGATGCCAAGGTGCCGATATTTTGAACGGTTGCGCTCAATGTGATGGCGCTGGTTTCAATCGGAGAAGCCGGGGACCAGGAGATGCCGGTTACCGTTAAATCCGGGTTTGGAGCCGGCGTGCCGATAATTTGGAATTCGGCGACTTGTCCGCCAGGGGCTCCGGAGTTAGCCGTGAACCGCAGTTGCAGGCTGCTTGCCGTTGCGTTCACGGGAATCGTTACGGTGTTTTGCGAAGCCGGGTTAAACGTGTAAGAAGCAGCGGAGACCAGGTTCGTGAAGGCCGTGGAGTTTTGATCGTGTCCCAGCACTTGAATCGTTTGCGTGCGTGTTGCCCATGCGCTGGCCGGGTTCAGCTTGAGGACGACCGACGAGACGCTGGCGTTGGCTCCGAGATCGACGGTGAGCGTGCTTGGATGTCCGCTGCCTTCCCAGTAGGTGTTAACGTCGTTATCGTTGGCATTGGCGGCTACAAAAGTGAATGTCGAAGAAGAAGCCGAGATTTGCTTGCCGATAGCAAGGTTAGATTCATTGCCGCCTCCCGAGCCGTTCCGCGTTACGGAGTTGCTGGACGCGGAGACGTTGCCGGCGGTGTCTTTGGCGACAACGTAATAGGTCACCGTTAAGCTCGCAGGCTGCGTATCCGTATACGCAAGCGTAGATCCGTTTACGCTGCCGCGAAGCTGATTGTTCGCGAAGATGTCGTATCCCGTGACGCCTACATTATCGGTGGAGGCGTTCCAGGCGAGGCTGATTGTGCCCGAAGTCGGCTGCGTGTAAGCCAGGTTGGATGGAGCCGAAGGTGCCTGGGTGTCCGCCGTGCTGCCCGGCACAAAGTTGATCCAGTTGATGTTGAAATCAAATCCGCTGGCGTAAACGCGAAGCGTTTGCGGTCCCGCATTAAGCGTTACGTTCGCGGTGACGGTTTGCCAATTTTGCCAGCCGCCGGTGTTAGGTACCGTGGTGGTGGCCAGCGTCGTTCCGCCGGACTGGAGCTGAATAGCGCCCGCGCCGGAGTTGCTTGCTACGCGGTATTCAACGGTGTACGTGCCTGCGCTTTGCACGTTTACGCTATAGTCGAGCCAGTCGCCGGTTTGAATCCAGCCTACGTTAAGGCCGCCGCCGGTATCTGCCGTCGGTTCGGTTTGGATTCCGTTCATTGCGCTGAAGCTTTCCGCTTCGATTTTACCCGGAATTACCGAAGGTTCTGCCGGAGAAGAAGTGCCGTAGACTTCCAGTTCGGACAGCTGCGCTGCCGGCCAACCGGTGTTGGCGGTTACGTTAACCCGAACGTAACGCGCGCTGGCGGCAGGGAAATCGATCGTTACTGTATTCCCCGCATTCGGATTAAACGTATAACCGGCAGAAGCCTTGAGATCCGCAAAGCTGGTTCCGTTCGTGCTTCCTTGCACGGACAGGGTTTGCGTGCGGCTTTCCCATCCGGCCGGCAGCTTCAGTACAACTTGGTCGACTGTGGCTGCGCTGCCGAGGTCGACCTGAGCCCATTGCGGGAAGGCATTGTTGGTGCTTTCCCAATATGTGCCCGAGTTTCCGTCCGTCACATTGGAAACGACGTAAACGTCGGTATGACCTGATTCCGACGCGGTTTTGCCCGCAGCCAGATTCGGGCCTCCCGCCGCATGGACGGACTCGGACCATCCAAAGGATGTGAAGAACGTTCCTGCGATCATCGTTAAGATACATACCCAGGCGCCGATGCGTCTTTGACTTTTCACGAATTTCATTCTCCCTTCGTTATGAAAGATTCGATAGAGTACCTGACAACTAATCGTGCTACAACAGTCGCTCCTCACTTACTGTAATCTCTTAAAATTTCAATGAAAGCGGTACCACAAATAGGCATTCCTCCCTTCTTTGTTAAGTTGTTTAAATGTATTACATAATGATCATAAATCAGGTATTAATTCCAAATAAAGGGGTATTTCTATGAATTGTATGTGCGAGATTATGCAGTTCTTCAATTCAAATTCCGACACAAGTCGCCCGGTAAGGATCGATTCCCATAAATGTTCTTCTGTTGTAAGATATGGTTGATTGTCATCAGGGAAGGATGGGAGCTATGTATACCGATTCGATTCTAATAGTCGACGATGAGGCGGGAATTTCGGAGATGTTGGCTGCAATGCTCCGCAAGGAGGGATTCACCAACATTCGCGCCGCGGTAACGGGCCAAGAGGCGATACGGATCGTAAATACGACGCCTGTCGATATCATTTTGCTGGATGTGATGCTTAGCAGCCGGCGCTCCCGGATCAGATCGGCGCGTGGAATGATGAGACGCTCCCTCCGGCAGAACTGCAGCGCCGAATGGGGGATTTGCTCTACGTCGAGCTAAAACTGATGGGAAAAAGCCACCCCTGGTGGTGGACTGCAATCTCGGTCGCAGGCATCGCGAGCTGCTTGCTCCTTCCTTTTAACGTGGTCCGCGGATTTGTAGGCCCCTTGTGCTGGGTATGGCCTACATTGCAATGGTCTTCTTTGGGAGTGAGGGAGAGGCTTCACGGAACGGAACAGCTTCTGTTCTCCAGTCCTTCTCCGGACCGCAGGCAGTTATTGGCCGCATGGCTCGCCGGCTGGATCGCGGCTCTTTTGACGGGAAGCGGGTTCGGGCTTCGGATGGCGCTGGCCGGAGGCGCAGGGGAAGGGGCAGCTTGGCTCGTAGGGTCGCTTTTTATTCCGACGCTGGCATTGGGGCTCGGACTCTGGACCGGAACGTCCAAAGCCTTCGAGGTCACTTATCTCTTCTGGATCTTCGTCGGACTTCTGAACGGAATCGAGATTTTCGATTTTATGGGGAGCATCCCGTCCACGGTTCCAAAAGGCCAGTTTGCGGTTTATTTCGGACTTGCCGTGCTGATGGTTCCGCTGATCGTCTGGGGGCGAAGACGCCGGATGCGGACGTAGCGGGTACAACTATTACAAATGTCGCTCGTCCCTGCTTGTATATTTTCGGAAAGCCGATTAATATAACATTAGAACGATCGTTCAGAAAAAACGGGTGGCGGATAGAATTGAAACGACATTACGACAGCGAGCAGACGCGAAAAATTATCGCAGAGAAAGCGGTGGAGCTCTTTTCGCAAAAAGGGTTCGCGGGCACTTCCATTTCCGACATCTCCAGAGCATCGGGTTTCAGCAAAGGCCACGTGTATTACCATTTCGAGAGCAAGGAAAAGCTGTTCGTCTATTTGGCGCAGGACACGATGCGGAATTGGGGGGAGAAGTGGGCCGCGGTGTCCCCGAATTATTCGACCGCAACGGAAAAGCTGTATGCCATGGCCACGTTCGTCATGAACAACTATATCACGCCGCTGCTCAAGGTCGGGCAGGAGCTTGCGGCGAACCCGGCGACAAGTCCGGAAACCTTGCAGCAATTGCAGGGCCTTGCGGTAACCCCGATGGAGGCCTACGGGGCCATTTTTCAGCTTGGCGTGGAGAGTGGGGAGTTCGCTATCGAGGATGTGCAGGGCACGACGTTTTTGTTCGGAACCTTGCTCGGCGCGTTGTGTCAGTACATTTTCACCATGGAGCAGGGCAAACTGCATGCTCTTTTTCAACAAAGCGTATCGACTTTTCTGGAGGGAATCCGGAGGCGTTGAGCGCTTCGTTCTTTTTATGGAGATTAGAACGATCGTACTAAATATTCTAATTTTTGCAAAATTAAAGGAGCGGTGCTGTGATGACAAACGATCAAGTTGCAATTGTAACCGGAGGGGCTTCGGGAATCGGAAGAGCTATTTGCCTGGAACTGGCAAGCAAACATGTCTATGTGATTGTTGCCGATTTGGATGAACGGGGCGGTAAAGAAACGGTAGCCCTGATCGAAGAAAAAGGGGGAAAAGCACGCTGCAGCGAATTAGATGTAGTGGAAGCCGAAAAGGTGGAATCTCTGTTTCGTCAAGTATATGAGGAGTTTGGACGCCTTGACTATGTTTTCAACAATGCCGGGATTACGATGTACGGGGAATTGTTCGACATGACGCAGGAATACTGGGAAAAAATCGTCAACGTGAACCTTTGGGGCGTCATCAACGGGACTCAGTCAGCTTACCGCATCATGAAAAAGCAAGGCTTCGGCCATCTCGCCAATACCGCCTCCGCAACAGGGTTAGGTCCGGCGCCGACGACGGCGGCCTACGCCACGACCAAGCATGCGGTCGTAGGACTCACCACGTCGCTTCATTACGAAGCCGAGGCGTTTGGCATCAAGGTCAGCACGTTGTGCCCGGCTTTCGTCGATACGCCGATATTTTCGAAGGCCGACGCGATCGGGATGGATAAGGCGAAAGTAACCGAGCAAGTCAAAAAACAAAAATTGATGAGTCCGGAGCGGTTTGCGCAAATCGCCGTCAAGGGCCTGCACCGGAATGAGCCGATCATTTGCCCGATGCCGCTGCGGCGGACGATGGATGTGTTCTTCATTTTGTTCCCGGCGCTTCACCGGAAGCTGATGCGGCTCGTCTGCAACGTATCGCGCAAAGCGCATCTGGACTAGGCGGGGGAGCCGTTTTAATCTTGCGGTTACTAGTTCCGGCGCCCACTCATTAACTCTATTTTGGAAAGCAGCGGTGATTCCATAATGGACACAAAAACGTACAAAGCGGCTCTGGTGCAAATGAACAGCGAAAAGGGAGCCATTGAACGCAATTTGATTTTAATGCGGGATTATATTGCTGCAAGCCGGGAACAAGGGGCCGATTTTGTCGTGTTCCCTGAAATGAACGTCACCGGATACATTGATCCGGCGAAATTCGCGGACGCGGTCATATCCAGGGATCACTCGGCAGTCCATCAAGTTGTCCGGCTCAGCGGCCTTTATTCCATTTGCGTCATCGCTGGTTTTGTGGAACGCAACCCCGGAGGCAAGCCTTTTATTACCCAATTTGTGGCCCGTAACGGAGAATTGCTGGGATTTTACCGAAAGAAAACGATCAAAGAAGGGGAAGAAAAATGGTTTGCGCCCGGGGGGGAGCAGCCGTTATTTTCGGTGTCCGGCTTGACCTTCGGGTTATCCGTCTGTGCGGATATCGACGATCCGGACATCTTTGGCGAATATGCCGCAAAGGGCGCGAAGGCCGTTTTTGAGAGCGCCGCTCCCGGACTGTACGGAGAGCAGGCCACCCGGAACTGGTCGTCCGGCTACCAGTGGTGGCGAGGCAAATGCATCGAGCAGCTCGGCAAATACGCTGCCGACGCATCGCTGTTTATCGGCGTTTCCACCCAAGCGGGTCGTACGGTTGACGAGGATTTTCCGGGAGGCGGGTACCTTTTTGATCCGTACGGGAAATGCGTCGCCGAATCCGAAGATTGGAGCGCGGGCGTTCTTTACGTTCAGTTCGAGGTTTGATCGGACTTGGAGGGGCGCCGCTTGAGCGGCAGCTTGCTTTTTGGTCTTCAACCAGTTGAGCGCGAGAAACGCGGGAAAATCATAGCCACCCGTCAAACGGTAGGGTTGCTTCTGAATCGATGTGTCGGGATCGGGCTAGTTGCATAACCTGCAGTTAAAGATGCATTTTCGGTGCAACTTGGCCAATATCGATCACTTTGGCTGCAAGAAATGCAACTATTCACTGGACCCTGTTACTTTTGTGCGAAATAACGGTACTCCATGCAACTACTCAGCGATGGAACCACACTAGCTGGAAATCCTCCTGTTATTTGCAGGCTTATTGAATCTGGCCGAACACGAACTGGAAATTCTCCAGCTAAATCATCGATGTAGGCCGTAGACGGACTCGTTTGCCGATATTAGTAGGAGCATTTCCAGTTAAATTGCCGTAGATCCTCATTTTGCTGAAATAACGGGAGCTTTTCCCTTTATGGATCGCAAATAAGATGACTTCGAGCTCCAGATGGGAATTCACTGAATAGGCATAGCAGGTTATGATTTTCCATTCCGGACAAATCAAAGCATTCCAAATCAGGCATTCATGCGGCGGCTCTTTTACACTAAAGGCGAAAGGAGATGTGGGAGATGGAGGCGCTAAGACTGCTTCGCAAAGCTATTGATTATTCAGCGATTATCGGCCGTTCACACGAAAGGAGCAATAACCCGTGAAAAGTTTGCTGCTGAAGTACCTGAGAAAATACACCTCCCTTACCGAAGAAGAACAGCAAGCCATTCTTGCCGATGTGGCGGTCGAAGAATACAAAAAGGGGACCCTCCTTCTTCGGCAAGGGGAGGTTCCCGCGAAATGCTATTTTGTATTAAAAGGATGCCTCCGGCAATATTCGGTTGATGAGTCGGGAAAAGAAGTCACGACCCATTTCTACACCGAAGAACAGGCCTTTGCCAGCTTTAATCGCAATAAACCGGATAAATCGTCTGAATCCTCTTTAATGTGTCTGGAGGACTGCGTTTTGGTCGTGGGCGACCTGGAGACGGAGCAGGACATGTACGATAAACACGCACAGCTGGGGATGATGACGCGCATGATGGTCGAAGAACGTTTTGGCGAAATGCAGGATCAATTTGCCGCTTTTATCGCTTCCTCGCCCGAAGATCGTTACAAGGCCCTTCTATTGGAACGGCCGGATTTAGCGGATCGGGTACCCCAGCATCAGTTGGCCAGCTACTTGGGGATCACCCCGGAATCGCTCAGCAGAATGAAGAAACGGATCGGCCGGCGCGAGAATTAGGCCGCCTTCCCTGCGATTGCCGAAACTTTCCCTCCTTTGACAATCAACCAAACGCCAAAACCCAGCTCCCCAACCATCATAGGCACAGTGAATATAAGCTCCAGCACTCGAGTCGCCCCGGCATATTGGGGAAGAAACGCGTTGCACGCATGAACGGCGATATAGCCCGCGGCGGAAATCAGCAATAAGATGCTGATCACTTTAGGTATGCTGCCCGAGGTGTACGCTGCGCAGCCTATAATCAAAAGATGCCCCCCGAAAATAATTAAACCAAGCGACCAGATTAAATCGAATGCTTGCAAAAACAGCATTGTTAACGCTTGAAGCTGACTGTTGTCAAATGCGGTCAAATCCTCGGCGCGGCTCGACAGGAGCATCGCAACGATCAATTGGAGGACGGAAAACCCCAGTACGGCCGCATAGACGAGGCGGAACCAAGCCCCAAGCAGGGCAAGCTGCCTATGAACGGGTTTCAGAAAAATATAAAAGGCCCAGGCCACGACAATGTCCAGGATCAGGATGATCAGCCAGCCCAAAATTTCGGCTCTGAACAGCATCATAGACGATGCGAGGTTATTCCATGTGGCGGCGGCATCGCCGTCAACCACCAGATTTCCATGGACGAAGCCATAAGAAAAGAATGAAACCATCGCCATGAGGAGCAGTGAAACTCCCCCAATCAAAGCTGATTTTCGCAGATAGGATGATTCTTTTACCGAGGCAGTCATAACGTATTCCCTCCTTGTTTTGTTGCTTTCATTGTAAGGAGGGGATCGTGGCGATTCATTGACTTAAGTTAATTTTCGATAAATCCGCGTGATCCAAACGACCTACGCATATTTACACAAAACTCGACAAATTCCCCCGCCAAAATTGATTTTCATCAAACATTCCACAAGTATCATTAGAAAGTACCTAGTGCAAATAAGTAGGGGGTATTTTCAAAGATGAAACCGGTTCGGATGATGTGGGCGTTACTATTGGGACTTGCCTTGTCGATCAGCGGATGTTCGCTGCAGAGCGGCGCTCCCGCCAAGGAGAAACAGCGGATGAAGATCGGCATTATGCTGTCCGACGTAGGTCTTGGGGATCAATCGTTCAGTGACGCGGCTTTTACGGGATTAACGCAAGCCCAGGAAGATCTGGACGTTTTCTTCGACTACCGTGAGCTTGCCGATACCAAAACCTACGAACAGGGACTAACCGAGCTCGTAGAAGAAGGCAGTGATCTGGTGATCGGCCTCGGGTTCATGGTGAAGGAAGACTTGGAGAAGGTGGCTCAAAAATATCCGGATAAAACGTTCATGCTCATCGACGAAGTATCCGAACAGCCTAATATCATTTCACTGGCTTTTAAAGAAGACGAGGGCAGCTATCTTGCCGGGATTGTGGCGGGACTCAAAACTAAATCCAACGTTGTCGGATTTATCGGCGGCGTCGACGCTCCGATTATCCGCAAATTCGAAAAAGGATATATGGCCGGAGTCAAAGCGGCGAATCCGCAGGCCAAAGTGGTTTCCGAATTTGCCGGAGATTTCGGCAAGGCCGAGCTAGGCACGGAAATCGCCAGCCGCATGTTCGGTCAGGAGCAGGCCGATATCGTTTATACCGCCGCCGGCTTCACCGGAACGGGCGCGCTGGAGGAAGCGGAGAAACGCGGCAAACTGGCCATCGGCGTCGACTCCGACCAGTTCTTTTTAGCGGAAAAGGCGGTTCTCACCTCCATGATGAAAAACGTGGATGTGGCCATTTTTTCGGCCGTCAAAACCTTCAAGGAGCAGCATAAATTCCCTCAGCAGCATCTGGAGTTCGGTCTGAAGGAGAACGGCGTCGGTCTGGCCCCGATCCGGGTTGAGCCGATGACCCAGCAGGAAGAGCAAACCTTCGAAACGTTGAAGCAGCAGATGCTGGAGAACGGTATTCAATAACCTATTTCGGTAAGGGGGGAAAATCATGAAACTGCAGATGAAGCTTTTGATTAATACGATGATCTCGCTGCTCATGCTGTTGGCGGTGTTGATCTATGTCGTAGCGAATGTGTCCGGACTGCAATCTTCGAACGGAGAAGTGGTTCGGACGATGACCGATAGCCAGCAGCTCAAGACCGAGCTGATTCTTTCACAGCTAGCGTTGTCCAACGCGTCCACCAATATGACGGAAGCCAACAAGGCGGAAGCGCTCGATCGTATTAGCAAAGCGGGGACCCGGTTGGCCGATATGCTGAAGACGGTATCGAGTGGCGAGTACCAAGGCATTCTGGAAACCGCCAAGAAAAGATTTGATTTGGTAACCGCGGAAGGAACTAAGGCGCTGAACGAACGCAACGCTTCCGAGATCAAGCGCCAATCGGTACGGATTCTCGGTGTTTTGAACGGGATCAATACCTTGAATATCCTGTCGTCCGAGCTCCAGCAAAGCACGACCGAACAGATCGACGCCAGAATCCACAATGTGTACCTGTTCTCCCTGATTGGCGGAGCCGTGCTTTTCTTGGCCGCCGGTTTGTACAACTACATCATGACCGGGCGAATCGTTCAGCCGATTAAGCGGCTGAGCGAACATACACAGGAGATTGCGACCGGGAAGCTGTTCGTGAGCATTGAAGAATACCGCCAAAAAGACGAGGTCGGCGAGCTGACTCAGGCTTTTTCGACCATGATGCTGAATTTGCGCGACATCGTCGGAACCGCTCAGCATGTGAGCGAGCAGGTGGAGAAGCTGACTCACGAGCTCGAAGGGGAGAATGCCGTCATGTCCGACATTTCCAAGCAGATTGCGGTCT
Organism: Paenibacillus terrisolis; assembly: GCF_056171975.1. Taxonomy (NCBI): domain Bacteria; kingdom Bacillati; phylum Bacillota; class Bacilli; order Caryophanales; family Paenibacillaceae; genus Paenibacillus; species Paenibacillus terrisolis. Next base: position 91,128 of record NZ_JBKFGG010000022.1, read on the forward strand.
CCACGAATGAACTGGCTGCCGGGACTCAGGCGATTACGGAAGATCTGCAGCATACCGCGACAAATATGGAGGAAATGAAACGCGGATTCCAGACGAATCTGCAGGATTCGCTGCAATCCGTCGAATACGGCGAGGAAGCGGTTCAAACGATTGAGCAAGGAACGCAGGCGATCGAGACGCAGCGCGGCATCATGGATCGGAACATGGAAGCCATTCACCGGATGGAAGAGGCCGTGCGGCAGCTGTCCGGCTCGATTGAAGATATCCGCCAAATGACGGGATTTGTCTCGGACGTGGCGTCCCAAACGAATCTGCTGTCGCTGAACGCGGCGATCGAAGCGGCTCGCGCCGGCGAGGCGGGCAGAGGTTTTGCCGTGGTTGCGGATGAAGTGAAGAAGCTGGCCGGTCAAAGCGCCGAGACGGCCGGTCAAATGATGAACGTGCTTGAAAATGTCTCTAAAGGCATTGAGCAGGTAAATATCACGATGCAGGGCTGCCTGGATCAAACCATGCAGCAAGCGCATGCCGTCGGCACAACCAACGACGCATTCGGCAGCATTCACGGCAAGGTTCTGCAAATCGCGGATCATTTGCGGGGACTGTCGGAAGAGATGCAAGCCTCCGAAATAAAAAGCAACGAGGTGCTGCAATCGTTTGAAAGCATCAGCGCCATCACGGAGCAATCGGCGGCGGGCAGCGAAGAGATTTCCGCGTCAACCTCCGAGCAGCTAACGGCCTACCTTTCGATCAGCGAGAAGGTAAAACAGCTTCGAGGCGTTTCGGACAAGCTGTTTATGACGCTCGAGCAATTTGTGCTGGAGGGACCGAAGAACTTGGAGAAGCCAGGCGATTCCGATACAAGCCGTCCGGTTAAATCCGGCGCCGGAGAGTTTGCGAGCAAGTTGAAGAAACAGGTGGCTGGACTCGATTTCAAGAAAATGTTTGGACGAGCTTAACCAAGGGCGAGATCGGGGCTACCGCTGTCTATCGCGGAGGCCCTTCATATCAGGAATTGACATTGACATGCCCCGCTCAAATACACTACAATGCGTAGTATAATGAGGTGATCAGGATACAGATCAAGCGAATGAACGTGAACGGCGAAGGATTGAACCGTTTTTTCGGGCCGCTGGAGGCTAAAATCATGGAGCTACTGTGGTCGTCCGGGGAGCTGACCGTCCGGGAGGTGCAGTCCGTATTGAGTCAGGATGCGCCGATTTCGGTCAATGCGGTCATGACGGTGATGAACCGGCTGCGGGACAAGGGCCATCTCGACAAGATTTCCGGTCCCATCGGCCGGGTGCGAGGCGCCAAATTCAAGCCGGTGCAGACCAGGGACGAATTCCTCTCGGAGCAGATGCGGGCAGTCTCGCAGGGCCTGATTCAGGAATACGGCAGCCTGGTCGTCACCCATATGATCGATGTGCTGGATGAAGCCGACTCCGAAATCATCGCCCAATTGGAGCGAAAGTTAAATGAAATGAAGCAGGGGAAAAAACCATGACTCCGGCCGCCAAAGTAAAGGCCAGCTATGGCCTGATGCTGGTTTGCGTCGCGGCGGTATTTTCCCAAATGGCGTGGGTAGTGCTGCGTCATCAGACGGAAATTTGCCGGGAGACCTGGATGGTCCCGGTGATTCTCTTTGACTTTCTGCTGTCCTTTACGATCGTTCGTATATTGTGGGCGGCGGTGCGGCAGTGGCATTTAACGCGGCGGGGACTGCGGTTTTTCCATGCACATGCCGATTGGGCGGAAACGAAGCGGCTTCGGGAGAAGCACCGGACATGGAACACGGAGATGATCGTCGTGCGGGACGAGGCGTTCGTTGCGCTTACGGTTGGGCTGTGGCGCCCCCGGATCGTGGTGTCCACCGGCGTGCTGGAGCGGTTTAGCGAAGAGGAGACGGAAGCGATATTGCTGCACGAATGGCATCATTGCCGCAGCCGGGACAACCGGAAGCTGTTTTTGTCCACGCTGCTGGCCGAGGCTTTTGTCTACTTGCCGATCATCCGGCCGGTTCTCGCTTACGCTAAGACTTGGCAGGAGCTCTTTGCCGATCGTTATGCCATCCGGCAGATGGGGTCGTCCTTGCCTCTTGGCAGCGTGCTGCTGAAGCTGGCTCAAGACAGTAAAGCCTCGCGGCGCGAAGCGGTGGCGGTTCACTTTGCGGGAACCACGCTCGATTATCGGATGATGCAAATTATTGAACCCGATCATACGGTAAAAGTGCCGTTGCAGTTGTTCCGGCCTTTATTAATAACCTGCTGCTTCATGCTGTTGATTATGGTGAGCGGGAGCTCTTAATGCCCGCTTTATTTATGGAATTAAATACTACATTGCGTAGTATTCAGACTTTTAAAATTCAGGAGGGATTCGATGAGAGTCATTTTATTCACAATCGGCGGATTTTCCGTCCATTCTTACGGGGTGGTCGTCGCCCTGGCTATGCTGCTGGCGATGGGGATGGCGCTGTTCCTGGCCAAAGACACCCCGTATCAAAAGCATATCCCGAACCTGATGTTCTATCTCATTGTAGGCGGGATTCTTGGCGCGCGGGTATGGCATGTTTTCTTCTTTCAATGGGGGTATTACTCGCAGCATTTGGCTGAAATCCCGGTCATCTGGAACGGGGGTCTGTCCATTTTGGGAGGATTGGTCGGCGGGTTTGCGGCGGGCGCGATTTATTCGTGGAGGCAGCGTATCTCGTTTTGGGAGTTTGCGGATATTCTGGCTCCCGCGATTGTTTTGGGTCAATCCATCGGCCGCATTGCCTGCTTTCTGAACGGCGATGCCTTCGGGTCGCCTACCGGATCCGGGTTCGGCATTGTCTATCCGCCGGGAACGATTGCCTTTGATACGTACGGCTCCCAGCCCCTATGGCCGGCAGAAGTGTGGGAGGGCCAATGGGATTTGATCGTCTTTGTCCTGCTGATTTTGTTCAAATCGCGAAAATGGCCGAAAGGAACCTTGTTCCTGGTCTACAATATCCTGTATTCCTTCGGCCGGATGATGCTTGAGTTTTTGCGGGGAGACTCGCCTCGTTATGCGTTAAGCTGGACTGCGGGGCAGTGGTCGAGTATCGCGGTAATCGCGGTCAGTTTGGCGTTTATGATGTACCTGGTGATCCGAGGCCGCTCCGCCAGTAATGCTTCAGGGCTGCCCGAGTGAGCCCCGCAACAAGGCGCTGCTATCTTGCAAGTTCCGGATTACTTCGTCCGTCACGGGGTGATCGAGCTTATTCATGGCGTGCAGTACAGCGCCCGCTACTGGCGGCAGGCTGGGTTTCACAACGGCAAATTGCTTGTTATGACCTCGTTCCAGCGCTTCGCTCAGCGTCTGATCGATGTACGGGCTTTTTATCACGCTCCCAATAAAAGCCACGTTCACGATATCTCTCGCAAAAGCGGCGGACAGAAGTTCAATCCCCACTTTGATCTGGTGAACGGCCCGGCTGCATACTCTGACCGCTACGGAGCTGCCTTGCCCGGCGGCTTCCGTAATCAGGGGAGCAAGCAGGCCGAACCGTTTGTCGCAGGCTTGCCGGTCTTCCATAAACCCCGCCTGTGACAGACGGGACAATTCAGATAGGCCCGGAGCATTCCAAAATCTCAGCACCTGCCCGATGAGATCAGTGTCCGTCTCATTTGTATTTCCCGCCAGGATTTCAAAGACCGCGTCATAGGCCAGGTGTCTGGCGCCGCTGGCGGCATAATGGCGGTAATCGTAATTGCGTAAATATTGATCGGCTTCGGTAATGCCGGCAATAATGGACCCGGTACCGGCGATGACGATGATGCCGGGTTCGGCGAGAAGGGCTCCGTAATGCGCGATCCAGGCATCGTTGACATGCCACTTGGGACAAGTTAGCCCCGGAACTTCGGTGAGGGGGATCACCCACGCCAAATCCGCCGGATCGTCATAACCGGCAATGCCCGCGGTCAATCCGGCTATCTGCCGCATCTCTATACCGGCTGAACACAGCGCTTCGGTTATGGCAGACTGCACATTTAACGCGGCGGACGGATTCCGGTAGATGGACGCACCGTCCTTTTCGCAATAAGCGAGCACGCGGCCTGCAGGATCGCATACCATCACCCGGGTATAAGTACCGCCGCCGTCAACCCCGATCACAACCTCATCCGTCAACATTCCCACCACACCTCTTCATTTTCGATTTCAGCTCTTCCTGGAGTTTGTTTTCTTCATTATAACGTTCACTCATGACGGCAGTAACTCTAATTATGCCTTAGCGCATGGAATTCAAGTGAAATTTTTAACGAAGTGCATACGTTTTTGCGAAAGGTAGCGGCATTGACGGGCAAGCTTCAGACTTGGGAATTTGTCCGCTGGAGTTCTGGAAGTGGCGGGGCCGGCATGTGGCTTTCTGCTTCGGCCTTGTTGATCCCGGCCAAAGGTTGGCCATCATTGAAACCGTGGGAACTCACCCGGATTACCGGCGGCGGGGGTTCGGCAAAGCGGCGATTTCGGCATGCTTTCGAGCGCTTCGAGAGCAGGGCGTAAAAACGGCCTACATCATGGGTTTTTCCGAAGCGGCCAACGCCTTGTACCCATCCTTGCGGCCCGTGGAGATTTTTCCGATGTTTTCTTATATCGACGAGGGTTAGGCTCATTTTGGGATAATAACAGGACATGGAACTCAGGCGGCGATCGCCCTGCTCCATGTCCTGTTTCATTACAGCGTCACTTTCTCCGTTTGTTGAGGCCCTATGGTCACAAGAGCTTCATTAAAATGGAGCTCGTACACGTCGAACATATTGCCTGCATTCAAAACAAACGCAAAGTTGGGATTGTTTCTCGCAAATCCGTCCTTTAAATCAAAAACGGACAGATCGCTCTTTTTGACGGTGGCGCTAGTTACCCTTACAACCTGTCCCGGTTCCTCGGGAATGGTGGTGAAGGCCACCTTGTTGTTTTCCGCGAACTCCTGCGTTTTTGGAGATTGCTTGAACGTGGATACATAAACGACGCCTTTGTTTTGCGCATCATAATAGAAGCTCACCAGTCTGACGTTCGGAATATCGTGATTTGAAGTTGCCAAAGCAATATGCGCGCTGCTCTCCAGAATCGCATTGAATCCTTGTAAATAATCCATTTTTACTCTCCCTTGTACATGTATTAACCTTCATGGCTCTCGGTTATGGTGACATGTTATCACATACAACTATGACAACAGTATGTCATGGTTTTTCTGATAAAATAAAAAAAGGTGATGACATATGAGAGTAGATCGATTGATATCGATCATTATGGTGCTGCTTGAGCGTGAAAAAATCAGCGCGTCCAAGCTCGCGGAGATGTTTGAAGTAACGCATCGTACTATCTTCAGAGATATCGATGCGATAAATATGGCGGGGATTCCGATTGTTTCCTATCCCGGGGTTCACGGCGGCATTGGCATTATGGAAAAGTACAAGATCGAGAAAAGACTGTTCACCATATCCGATATCACGGCTTTATTAAGGGGATTGGGGAGCATTCATTCCACGATGTCCGGTGAGGAAATCCTGAATGCGATGGCTAAAGTCAAGGGGTTGATTCCGGAGGAACGGATCAGGGAGATTGAATTGAAATCCGGGCAAATCGTCGTTGACCACACGCCTTGGTTCGGAAATAAGAATTTGAAGCATCTGGATGACATCAGAACCGGACTCCAAGAGAGAAGGCTGCTGTCTTTTAAATATAACGATCAGGTAGGCAAGAGAACCCAAAGGAAGATCGAACCTTACAGGCTTGTGCTTAAGGATTCGAATTGGTATTTGCAGGGCTACTGCCTCTCCAGACAAGATTTCCGCACGTTCAGGCTATCCCGCATTTCAGCGCTGGAGCTCCATGACGAGACTTATGTGCCTAGGGAGTTTAATCCCAAGCCGATGGACTCCTCCGAGAAAATAACGATTCCTATCAAACTTCGGGTAGACGAATCTTTACGGGAAATGTTCCTCGAACTATGCGGAGAAGAGAACATGGAGCTTGGCGAGAACCGTAAATGGATCGTCCGATTTCCATTCACGGAAAATGATTTCGGATATCATATGCTGCTTCGTCTCGGCGATAAATGCGAGTGCTTGGAACCGGAGCATGTCCGGTCCGAGCTGGTTCGAAGAATCAAGAACATATTGGCGATATATGAAAAAAGATAACGATCTACAGTTTATCCCACAGCACTCTTCTGAACTTCTCGTCAATATGCTTGATCCGGGCTTCGACATGCTCCTGGTTCACCAAATTCCGGTGTTCGGGGAGGATCATCTCCAATACCCGCAACTCCAAATAGTCGCGGATGGCTTGGGAGGGCAGCAGCCCGTTCGTGAATAAAAACTGCGGAATGACCAATACTGCCAGCGTGGACTGATCCTGGATATGCAGGAGCTTGGCGTTCATCCCGGAATGGAAAACGCCTTTCTCCATGCCCGCTTCATAAAAAGCCAGGATGTAGGAGTTGCGCTTTTCGATCGCGTTCGAGAAAGTCTCGTACAAATCGGGATACACGTCTTTTAAATCATTGACGTAGATATCGGTTGCCGAACCTGCCAGCGTGACATTTTGCAAAAAAACCGAGACAAATTCGTCGACGAATTCCCGAGGCGTTTGCGGGTCCCCAAAGACTGACGTTTCCTCGATATACCGGATATAACGGGCCGTTACGGCGGCGATAACCTCGTCTTTGGACGAGAAGTATTGATACAGCTTTCCGCGGCTAATTCCCATGATTTTGGCAATTCCGTCCATAGTGAGCGACTTGAAACCATTTTTGACCACTTCATCGTTAATTTTGCTGATCATCTGGGATCGGCGTTCATTTTCGGTTACCATCGTTTTTCACCTCGTAACATAATACCTCCAGTATAACATATTGCGTTATATGAACAATATGAACACATTTGGATATCCTTGTTGATTTTGTGTAATATATGATGTACGATACTTTCAGCAATGAACTTTATTGAGGAGGTTATGGATGTGACAGATCAAACGAACAAGACGGTTCTGATAACCGGAGGCACGGGTTTTGTGGCGGGATGGGCCATTTATGAGCTGCTGCGACAGGGATACAATGTGCGGACTACCGTCAGAAGCAAGGAGAAGGAAGAGTCGGTTCGGAAGACCATTTCCGGAGTGGGGGCGGATGCCTCCCGATTGTCTTTTTATATAGCGGAGCTTACCGCCGACGAGGGCTGGGACGAGGCTACGGCAGGAGCCGATTACGTGCTTCATATCGCATCGCCTCTTGTGGCGGGGAATTTCGACGATCTGGACGCCTTCGTGATCCCGGCTCGTGACGGAGCCCTTCGCGTGATTCGGGCGGCGGTAAATGCCGGGGTGGAGCACGTAGTTATGACTTCTTCGCTCGCCGCGGCAACCCCGGATATCTCAAACGAAGACCAACAGGTCGACGAGTCGCTATGGTCCGATCCGAACGATAAGAATCTGAACGCTTACCGTAAATCCAAAGCGATCGCCGAAAAAGCCGCGTGGGATTTCGTGAAAGAACATGGCGGGAAAACCAGCTTGTCGACCGTTCTTCCGGGCGCCATCTTTGGGCCGGTTCTTTCGGCCTCCGTTCCGAGCTCCATCGAGGTGATTCAGAAAATGGTGCAGGGGAAAGGCCCCGGCAATCCGAAAATCGGCTTCGAGATCGTTGACGTGCGCGACCTAGTAGATCTGCATATACGGGCGATGACGAATCCGAAGGCTCATGGGCAGCGGTATGTGGCCAGCAGCGAATACATGGGAATGGGCGATATGGCCAAGTTCCTGAAGCAAACGTTAGGAGAAGCCGGGCAAAACATCTCGACGCGGTCCATTCCGGATTTCGTGCTCAGAAGCGCCGCCAAGATAACCCCGTCCCTGTCTTCTCTGGTGCCGATGCTGGGGCGAAAATTCCGCTACACTTCGCGGAAAGCAAGAACGGAGCTCGGCTGGGCTCCACGTTCGGCGGAGGAAACCGTGCTTGACAGCGCTAAAAAGCTGATCGAGTTCCATTTGATTTAATTTAGCGCCTTCGAAAAAGAAAGGTTGTCCCAAAAGTAAATTGGCTCATTTGACGAACCGCTCGCTTGACGAACCACTCACTTAACTATTGCGTCTATTGCCGCTTCTTAAGCAAATCGCCGGCAAGTGAAAGCCGTCCGATCTCCAGGCTGGGCCCCATCGGGTTCGGCCCGGCATACTTTGCTTGCTTCGCGGGGGTGGCGGGTACTGAACGGGACCGCCCTGGCCTGGAATCAACAATAACCGGCGATTCCTCGAATGTTTCTCGAATTGCGGTATAAAATGGCCTTATTTCACTCCGAAAGCGCATTTTCCTGAAAATAGCGGTACAAAATGGTCCTATTTTCGGCAAAACGTCCAAAACCGAAGGAAAAAGAACTCTTCCGAAGAAATAAGGCCATAAAACGGCGCTATTCATTCAGGATGAGGCCTCTCCAGTGGAATTAGGGCCATAAAACCAGCTAATACTTGTCAAGCTATTCGTTGTTGGAATACGTCAGGTTAATTGATATACTATTTTATAGGTA
>NZ_JBKFGG010000023.1:0-416 GCF_056171975.1 Paenibacillus terrisolis
CGGAAGTATCTGAAACTGGTCCGACGAGGAAAACACCGGAATGTCGCGATGGCAGCGGTCGGACGCGAGCTTGTCGGGTTCATTTGGTCCATTGCCGTAGAGGCCGAACGAAGAATGGCGTAGCGAAAACAGAAGAAGCGAAACAAGGTCCCAGGATTTGAATCCTTGGGCATGGAGACAACGAGAAAGGTTTGAGGAGAATCCGCGCGCTCCCGCTGCACCAGGCCGATGATCTGACGTGCGAAATTAGTTCACGGAAGCTCCTCCGACGCAGGCATAATATGTGGTAACCAACCCACGGATAGCAGAGTGCCAGCCGAAGACTCGCATGTTGTCTCTGTGCCCAAGGAATTGAAACCCTTGGTTTAAAGGGGGAAAAACAGGGGAATTGACAAATTCGTTCATAGCAGTGGGAG
>NZ_JBKFGG010000024.1:0-135492 GCF_056171975.1 Paenibacillus terrisolis
AATTGAAAACCCTTGTTTAAAAGGGGAAAAACAGGGGGATTGACAAATTCGTTCATAGCAGCGGGAAAAGCTCCCACTAAATTCAGCAATATTGCGAGTTTTCGCCTACTTAACTGGAAAAACTCATGCTAATTGGGACGTACAAGCGTGAATTCGGTCAAATCGCTTCATTTAGCTGGAGAATTTCCAGTTAGTTTCTTCTCCGGACTTAATCGGGTCGAATTAGCGGGAGAATTTCCAGTTAGCATAAAGAGTTAATCGGAAAGCAGACAATTTTGCTAGGTTAGTCAATTAGTCAATTAGTCAGTTAGTCAACCAGTTAAGTTAGAAGCTCCCCGCCACACGTCCCTATTCCCCCGGTAAGGACAACCTAGCAGAAAAAAGCATCCGGAGCGTCAGATGAAGCAATAGTCACTGCTTCATCTGACGCTCCGGATGCTTAAGTGCAACTCCACTTCCGGGCAAAGCAAGAGACCCCTTCAAGGGGCCTCCGCGCCCGCATTACGCCTACACCAAAAACATCGCCACTACCGTTGTCACGGCGAGGCCGATCAGCACCGGCTTCAGGTTGCGGCGCGCCAGCTCAAACGGGCTGACGCCGCAGATGGCCGCGGCCGGGATGAGCGCCCACGGGATGAGCGTGCCGCCGCCGACCCATATTGCCGCGACCTGCCCAAGCGCCGTCAGCGTCGCCGTACCGGAGCCGATCGCGGTGCCGAACAGATTGGCGATGGACCCGGCGAGCGAGATGCCGGAGAAGCCGGAGCCGTCCAGGCCGGTGATCGCCCCCGTGACGGCCAGCGTAACCGAGCCGACGATGCCGTTCAGCGGAACGGTATCCGCCAGCGCCACGCCGAGGTCGTTGACGATCCCGTGCGAGGCTTCCGGCAGAACTTTGCCGAAAATGTCCGTGAATGCCGCGTCGCCCAAATAGAAAAACGCCGCGATCGGGATCACCGGACCGAACACTTTAAACCCAAACACAAGCCCTTCGATCATATAGGATGTGATTCTCTCCAGCCCCCGATTGCGGTGCGCCAGCAAGGTCACCGCGATCAGAATAAGCACCGCGGTACCGCCAACGAGCGCGGTGGCATCCCCGCCCTGCAGGTGCAGCAGAAACATGGCCACGACGTCAACCGCGAACAGCAGCGGGATAATCACCGCCAGCCATTTTCGCACGACCGGATGGATGACGGCCTTATCCTCCTTGGCGGAGCTGCCATCGCCAAGAATCCCATCCGAACTTTTCATGGAGACAAGCCCGCTTCTCCAGGTGCCTTTTTTGATGTCCCTGCGCATCATCCAGAAAGCGGTAACCGTGCTGACCAGCCCCATCACGACAACGAGCGGCACACTGGCCTCCATAACGCTGGACACCGGAAGGCCGGCGGCATCCGCCGTCAACTTGGGGGCGCCTTGTATGATATAGTCGCCGGACAAGGCAATGCCGTGCCCGAACAAATTCATGGCCATAGCCGCACCGAGGGCCGGGAGTCCAACGCGAATTCCTACCGGGAGCAGCACCGCTCCAATCAAGGCAACCGCCGGCGAGGGCCAGAAAAAGAACGACGTCACCATCATAATGATGCCGATGCCCCAATAAGCCATCGTCGGCGTCCGCAGAAAGCGGGTTAACGGCGCGACCATCGTCTCGTTGATGCCCGTTCGGATGAGCACCCGGCTCATGGCCACGATGATGGATATGATCATGATGGTACCCATCAGCTCTTTGGTGGCATAGATGAACGAGTTGAATATCCCCGAAACCGAACCGCTGAGCGTCTCTGTCGCGATCAGCCCCAGCGTGAAAATCCCCACCACGCAAATCATCGTCGTGTCCCGCCGTTTGATCAGCAGACCCAAAATGAAAACAATAAACGCGAGATATACATAATGAATCGCAGACAATTCAATGCCCATCATGATGCCACGCCCCTTTTCCTCTGCAAACTTGTGTAATATGCTATGCAGAAGCCCAAGCAAGGGTTCGGACATCCGATGGGCGGTCTTGTTCATGCCATTTTTCCAGACTACTTTAGACTAAATTGTATTCCCGGATTTTTTTGTATAACGTGCCGCGCGATATCCCAAGCATTTTGGCCGCGCTGCTCTTGTTGCCGGAGGAGCGCTCAAGCGCTTCCTTCATCAATTCGATTTCCTCTTCCACGGAAATTTTGGGGCGCAGCATCCGCTCCATCCCTGCCGCAGCCTGCTGTGCCGGATTTGTGCGTTCAATCCCCTCCGACTCAAGCTGCGACTCCGTATTTTGAAAATGCTCGGGCAGATGCTCCATAAGAACCCGATCATTTTCGCTTAAAATCACGCAGCGCTCCAGCGTTGCCTGCAGCTCCGTCAAATTGCCCGGCCAGCGGTATTTGGCAAAAGCCAGCATGACCTCCGGCGCGATGGCCGGAATCGGTTTCTGGTATTGCAGGGAAAATTGCCGCAGGTACAGCTGTACCAAGGTCGATAGATCCTCTTTTCGGTCGCGGAGCGGAGGAACATGCAAGGAAACTACGTTTAATGCATAGTAGAGCTCCGCCCGAAACTTGCCTTCCCGGATAAGCGCCTCCAAATCCTCGTGAGTCGCCGCGAAAATCCGGACCGATACGGAAATCGGATCGCTGCCCCCGATGCGGAGGATCGTGCGCTGCCGCAAATATTGGCTGAGCTTATCCTGGATATCCGGCGGAAGATTTTCGATCTCATTCAGAAAAAGCGTACCGCCGTCAGCCGCTTCCAAGGCCCCGGCTTGCCCGGCGTCCAGACCGGAGAAAGCGCCGCCCTGAAAGCCAAACATCTCCGCTTCGATGAGCCCGACGGGAATAGCGCCGCAGTTCAGTGTCCGGAACGGACCCTCGGCCCGCGGACTGGCCCGGTGAATCATTTCAGCGAGCGAACTCTTGCCTGCTCCGTTCTCTCCAATAAACAAAACCGGCGAGTCGGTTTCGGCGATTTTTTTGGCGAGCCGGATCACTTTGCCCATATTTTCGCCACGGTCGCTGATCAACGAAAACGGATCCTGCCCACCGTTCATTTTGTGGGTTAGGAGCCTCGAGTGAACCGTCGTCAGCCTGTCGTTCAGCTTCACCAGATGCGAGATATCCTGTTCGGTCGCCACGCCGCCGATAATCCTGCCGCTATCGTCCACAATCGGGGAAGCGTTAATCAGCACATGCGCACCTTCCCGGGGGCGATGGTACGCGTTGCGCATACGCCTGCCTTCATCGAGAATCTTGAGCACAACCAAGTCATCCGGGTCAAAATGCTCCCCGATCGTCCGGCCAAGGATACTCTGCTTCGGGATTCCGTACATCTCTTCCGCAACAGTGTTCCAGCCAATTACCGTGCCGTTCTGATCAACGACCGTAACCGCGTCGCTGACGGTTTCCGCCAAGGTCCCGAAATAAGCCGCCATCTCCCGTTGCATGCTCCGAGCCATTTTCAGCAGCTTTGCAAGCCAACTGTACCCGACAACCTTCCCGGCTTCATCGAAAAAAACGGCCGCCCTGCCCGAATAAGACGCTCCTCCGGAAATCAATTCTTCCATGATGCGGTCAAACTCGCCGTAGCGAACGGCGATTGCCGTAAATATCCCCCCATATTTCCGCAGAAAATCTTCAAGAGTGTCCTTGGTGCCCCTGCCCAGACCAAGCATGCCTAAATCCTCTTGCGTGAATACATAATACGCCCCATCTAGCGCCGCGATTGCGGCATCCCCTTCTCCAAGACCGGTGGACAGTCCACTGACAGGGGTCTCCGGTGCCCATTCAACAAAATTCCGATCAAACCACAAGCGTTCATTTTTGAACATATATACCTCGCAGGCTGATAAATTTACTAGTAAATCTAACATGAAAATGGCAATGGTTCAACTTTCCAAGCAGGCGGATTTCTGCGCTCAATTATAAAATTTGTTCAAAATTGAACACCTTTGTGAAACTTCGACCTTTTTATGTACAAATTTAAAATAAATATTGTTCAGTTACTTAAAATATTGTATATTTTGTGTACAAATAATCTGGAAGAGAAGGTATATGATGGATGCGATGATGAGAAACATGTTTCAAGCTTTTGCCAAAAGCCCCTCAGCCAATAAGATGGCCAAAAAATATGGCCTTCGGTTCGGTGCAGGCCGCTTTGTCGCTGGGGAAACGATCGACCAAGCGATTAAGGCCGTCCGCGCTTTGAATAAGTCAGGGCGAGAAGCGACGCTGGATCATCTCGGCGAGTTCGTCGCCAATGAACAGGAAGCGCTGGAATCCACGGAAATGTGTCTGAGAACTCTGGATGCGATCGCCAAATCGGGCGTCCAGGCCAATCTTTCGCTCAAGTTGACTTCCATTGGGCTCGATATTGACCGGGAGCTATGCATGAGCAACCTCCGATCCATCGTAAACCGCGCCAGAATGCACGATCTTTTCGTCCGCATCGATATGGAGGATTACACCCACTGCGAGACCTCCCTGCAAATCTACAAAGAACTGCGGGAGCAGGTCGACAACGTCGGCATCGCCATACAGTCGTATCTATACCGCTCTATGGACGATATCGAGGATCTCAAGGATCTCGGAGCCAACCTCCGCATTGTCAAAGGCGCGTATAAAGAATCCCCCAAAGTGGCTTTTCCCGAAAAGTCCGACGTCGACAGCAATTATAAACGCCTCATTTTTGCCCACCTATTGAACGGAAATTACACCGCCATCGCCACCCACGACCCGCAAATCATCGAACACGCCAAACAAATGATCAAAGAACAGCATATTCCGCTGAACCAGTTCGAGTTTCAAATGCTGTACGGAATCAGCGAGGAACTGCAAATGCGGCTGATCCGCGAAGGCTACAAGGTCAGAGTCTATGTCCCTTACGGAAACGACTGGTTCGGCTATTTCATGAGAAGGCTTGCGGAGCGTCCCGCCAACGTCTGGTTCGTGCTTCGAAATCTGTTCAAATAAGCCCGTAAAAAGGAGATGTCAAAATGAGCGTAACCACCCATCTGGAGGCTTTCTCGAATGAATCCTTCACGGATTTCGGACAAGAAGAGAACCGGCGCGCCATGGAGGCCGCCATCGCCAAAATTCGCCAAGAGGAACTTGGCAGGGAAATTCCGCTTCATATCGGCGCGGGACGGATTTTTACGGAAGATAAAATCCGGTCTATCAATCCGGGCAATTTGGACGAAACGATCGGTTACGTGAGCAAAGCGGACCAGGCGCTGGCCGAACAGGCCATGCAGGCTGCGTTGGATACCTTTGAAACCTGGAAAAAGGTCCCTGCGTCGGAGCGGGCGGCGATTTTGCTCAAAACGGCGGAACTGATGAAAGCCCGCAAACACGAATTTTCCGCCATGATGATTCTCGAAGCCGGAAAAAATTACGCGGAAGCGGATGCCGACACCGCGGAAGCGATCGATTTCTTACAGTTCTACGCCCGGGAGATGCTCCGCCTTCGCGATATCAACAAGACGCTGCCCTTGACGCGGGTTGCCGGCGAGGATAATCGCCTCGCTTATATTCCGCTTGGCGTGGGCGTCGTGATTCCGCCCTGGAATTTCCCGCTGGCCATTTGCGTCGGCATGACCTCCGCCGCGATTGTCGCCGGCAATACCGTGCTGCTGAAGCCCGCCTCCACGACGCCCGTCATCGCCCATAAATTCGTGGCTCTCATGGAAGAAGCCGGACTCCCCGCCGGCGTCCTGGGCTTCATTCCCGGCAGCGGCGCCGAGATTGGCGATTATCTCACCGGCCATTCTAAAACTCGTTTTATCAGCTTCACCGGCTCCAAAGAGGTGGGGCTGAGAATCGGCAAGCTGGCCGGAGACACCGTACCGGGCCAAATCTGGATCAAGCGGCTGATCGCCGAAATGGGCGGCAAGGACGGCCTTGTCGTGGACGAAACCGCCGATCTCGACGCGGCCGCGCAGGCGATCGTCACCTCCGCGTTCGGGTTCCAGGGGCAGAAATGCTCCGCCGGTTCCAGAGCGTTTATCGTCGGCAGCGTCTACGATGGGGTTGTGGACAGAGTCGTCCGTTTGACGGAGCAATTAACCGTGGGGCTGCCCGAGCAGAACTTCCCGGCGGGGCCGGTGATCGATGAAGCCTCCTACCGCAAAATCCTCGATTACATCGAGATCGGAAAGCAGGAAGGGACGCTTCTGACCGGAGGCGAAAAAGCCGAAGGGAACGGCTACTATATCAAGCCGACCGTGTTCGCCGATGTTGCGGGGAAAGCGCGCATCATGCAGGAGGAAATTTTCGGACCGGTGCTGGCGATCGGCAGAGCGAAGGATTGGAAAGAAGCGATCGAGCTGTATAACGACACGGAGTTCGGGCTGACGGGATCTTTTTTCTCCCGAGATGAAGATCGGATCGCCGAAGCGCTGGAAACGATGCATTGCGGCAACCTCTACGTTAACCGCAAATGCACCGGTGCGCTGGTGGGCGCTCACCCGTTCGGCGGCTTCAATATGTCGGGCACCGACTCCAAAGCGGGCGGCAGCGATTATCTGCTCCTCTTTACGCAAGCGAAACTGACTTCCCGCACGAAATAGCAAAACAATAGGCAAGCAGCCACTCTGGCGAGAGAAGGGACTAACGACATGAACGGAACCGCGAAAAGAAGTTCGGAGAACACGGATGTGTTTGCCGGCACCCAGCAAATCATACGGACGGCTCTACAGACGATGAAGGAATCGGAGGCGATGTACGAGCTGCTGAAGGAGCCGATGCGGGTGCTGACCGTGCGGATTCCCGTCAAGATGGACGACGGCTCGGTCAAGGTTTTCACCGGCTACCGGGCGCAGCATAACGACTCGATCGGGCCGACCAAAGGAGGCGTGCGCTTCCACCCCGACGTCACGGAGGGCGAGGTTAAAGCGCTGTCGATGTGGATGAGCATCAAGTGCGGGATCACCAATTTGCCCTACGGCGGCGGCAAAGGCGGCATTATCTGCGATCCGCGGGCGATGTCACAAAGAGAGCTTGAGGGTTTAAGCCGCGGGTATGTGCGGGCGATCAGCCAGATCGTGGGGCCAAACAAGGATATTCCGGCCCCCGACGTGTTTACCAATTCGCAGATCATGGCCTGGATGATGGATGAATTCAGCCGCATCCGCGAGTTCGATTCCCCAAGCTTCATTACCGGGAAACCGCTTGTGCTGGGCGGCTCCTGCGGAAGAGAGTCCTCCACGGCGCTCGGAGTGACGATCGTGCTGCGGGAAGCGGCTAAAATGGCCGGAATCTCCGTCGAGGGCTCGCGGGTAATTATTCAAGGATTCGGCAACGCCGGCAGCTTCCTCGCCAAGTTCCTGTATGACGCCGGTGCGGTCATTGTCGGGATTTCCGACGTGTTCGGAGCGCTGTACGATCCGCAAGGTCTTAACGTTCCGGAGCTGCTGAACAAACGCGATTCGTTCGGGGCGGTCTCCCATTTATACGACAGCCGCATGACGAACCAGCAGCTGCTCGTGCAGGAATGCGACATTCTGATCCCGGCGGCAATCGAAAACCAAATTACGGTGGCCAATGCCCCGGACATCAAGGCGAGAATCGTGGTTGAAGCCGCCAACGGGCCAACAACTTATGCGGCTACGGAAATCCTGACGAATCGGGACGTGCTGCTGGTGCCGGACGTGCTTGCCAGCGCGGGCGGCGTGGTCGTTTCCTATTTTGAGTGGGTGCAAAACAATCAGGGGTATTATTGGTCGCTTGATGAGGTAAACGAGAAGCTGTCCGCCATTTTGACCGCGTCCTTCCGTCAAGTGTATTTGAACTCGCAGGAAAACCACGTGAATATGCGGCTTGCCGCTTACATGGTGGGCCTGAAAAGAATCACCGAAGCCGTAAAATGGCGGGGGTGGATATAAGCGATGGCGCCTACGAGAATTATCATCAGACTGGAACTGGATCATGAGATCGCAAGCTTTGGCGATGTGGCGGCTGCCGTCAGCCAGACCGGAGGAGATATCACGTCGATCGACGTGATCCGTTCGAGTCAGGAATCGTCGGTCCGCGATATTACCGTGGACACCGGAGAACGCGACGAGGTCGCCGTCGTAGCCGCGCTCCAAGCGCTGGATGGCGTTAAGCTGGTCAACGTATCCGACCGTACCTTCCTCATGCATCTTGGCGGCAAGATCACCATTCAGCCGACGCTGCCGATCAAAAACCGCGAGGATTTGTCGCAGGTGTATACGCCGGGCGTGGCCAAGGTTTGCTCCGCCATTTATGAAAGCCCATCCAAAGCGTATTCCCTGACGATTAAGCGCAATACCGTCGCGGTGATCACCGACGGTACAGCCGTGCTGGGGCTGGGTGATATCGGTCCCTACGGGGCCGCACCGGTGATGGAGGGCAAAGCGATGCTGTTCAAGCAGCTTGCCGGAGTGGACGCGTTCCCGCTCTGTCTCGACACGACCGATACGGAGGAAATCATTCGAACCGTCAAAGCGGTCAGCCCGATTTTCGGCGGCATCAATCTGGAGGATATCAGCTCGCCGCGCTGCTTCGAAATCGAACGGCGGCTGACCGAGGAGCTCGACATCCCTGTGTTCCACGACGATCAGCACGGTACTGCGGTAGTGGTAACCGCGGGACTGATCAATGCGCTGAAAGTTGTCGGCAAACGGATGGATCAGATCCGGGTCGTGGTCAGCGGGGTTGGGGCCGCAGGCGTATCCATCTGCAAAATGCTGCTCGCGGCCGGCGTCACCCGGCTCGCCCCGGTCGACAAGCACGGGGCCATTGTGCAGGGCGGCCGATACGAGCATCCCATGTGGCAGTGGCTGGCGGAGCAGCCCCAGGTAGAGAAAAGCTCCGGCGCGCTGAAGGAGGTTCTGCGCGGCGCCGATGTTTTTATCGGTGTGTCCTGCGGCGGTCTACTCGTCGGCGAGGACGTGAAAACGATGAACGACCGGCCCGTGGTTTTCGCGCTGGCCAACCCCGAGCCGGAAATCAAGCCCGAGGAGGCCATGGCTCATGCCGCCGTAGTGGCGACGGGACGGAGCGATTACCCCAATCAAATCAACAATGTGCTGGCTTTTCCCGGCCTGTTCCGGGGCGCCCTTGACTGCCGGGCCCGGCGGATTAACGAACCGATGAAATTGGCCGCGGCCCAGGCGATCGCTTCCGCCGTGACGGATGCAGAACGAAATATGCAGTACATTATTCCCAGCATTTTTAACGATCAGGTCGTCCCGAAGGTGCGTAAAGCCATCGTCGAGGCCGCCATTGCAACAGGCGTCGCCAGACGAATTCCGCCGGATTTTAGATAAATCGCAGCCTCGAATCGTTGCTATTGCCGTTGTCAAAAAAACAACTGCCTTCCGCCGCAAGTTTTTCGCAGGAAAGGCAGTTGTTTTATTTGCTTTACGAATGCCGAATCAACGCTTTGCGGAAGGCTTGATAGGAGTCGAGCACCACGGCCAGCAAATAGGCGAAGAGCACCAGCCACAGCAGCCAATTTGGCTCGGTCCCAAGATCGGTCAGGTTCGTTGTCCCGATAACCTCGGTCATTTTGTCCGTAAACGCCGCCGAGAACAGTCCGGCATTACTGATCATGGCCAGGAACAAGACCAGGCTTACGACATGGATAGCCGCATTCAGAATCGCCAGGTTCACCGTCCATTGAGCTTTGAACCATTTAAAGCCGGCAAGAACGACGTCCAAAGCGAGGACCAGCACAATAAAGGGCCAGTAGGACATCAGAACGTCCTGGTTGAAAATAGGCGCGACATACTCCAACCCGCCGCCCGGGCCCTTATCGTACATGCCGACCAGACGGTCGGCGTTAAAATAAACGCAGCCCCAAATCGCCGTCCACATCAGGCTGAGAAACACTTCTCTTTTGGGGATTTTCTTCGCCTCGGGAATGTAGCTGATATTTTTCAAATCCTCCGGCTTCCATGCTTTTAAGCCGAAGTTCAAAGCAGCAGTTTGCTTCCCGGCATCCACCCTTTCAACAATGGCGAACACCAAAGTAATCCAAAATGCGGCCATTAACCCTGCGTAAAAAACCTCCCCGATCCCCTTCACTATAATCGTAATGATCGTTTGCAGTACGGAACCATCGCCGGAGTAGGAAACGATGTGATCGGCCATCAGCGAGATCAAGGCAATCGCGGCCGCGATCGGAACGATCATCTTCAACAAATGAATGTAGAAATCGTAGTAGCGCGGCCCGATCAAATGCATCGGCTTGTCGCGATACCTGCCGGCCAGAACGGCCGGATCGCCAAGCTTGGCGAGGACCTGTTTCACATCCTCTTCGGTACAATCGTCAGGCAGCATATCCTCGATCGTCGACCGAAGCTCCAGGGCGATATCCTCGCGGCTCTTCTCCGGCAGCCTGCGCACTACTTCATGAATGTACAGTTCAATCAGATTCATGCTCTTCCTCTCCTTTTAATAAAATGAATAGCTCCTGGGAGGTCTTCTCCCATTCCTTCCTCAACTGCTCGAAAATTTCCTCTCCAAAGGCGCTTAATACGTAATACCGGCGCGGCCGGTTTTCTGTCGTATCCCAACTGCTTGTCACCAGCTCCTGTTTCTCCAAACGGCGGAGCAGCGGATATAATGTGCTCTGATCAATGGCAATTCCGGAGTTCTCCAGCCGCTGGACAAGGGAATATCCGTATTGCGGCGTTTTCAGCTGGCTTAAAACGGCCAGGGTTAAAGTCCCTCTCCGCAGTTCCGTGATCAGCGAATTTAACAGGGAGTCCATCCTTTCACCTCGTTTTTTCATACTGTGTATCGTACACTATGATTTATACTATGCATCATACACTATCGTTTGTCGTACATCAATAGGTAATGCATAATAAAATAAGCCCGCCCCAATGGATGAACCAAAGGGCGGGCTTACTGATAGCCTTTTTTAAAGCTGCATGGGCAATCGGACTTCAAAAAGCGTGCGGATCGAGTCGCTTTGCACCGTGATAGAACCTTGGTGCTGCTCCACGATATTTTTGGCGATGAACAGACCAAGCCCGGTGCTGCCCTCTTTGTGGGTCCGGGCTTTATCGCCGGTATAAAACATGTCAAAAACATGCGGCAGCTCTTCCGGGGAAATCCGGTCGCCGTAATTGATGATCTGGACCACGGCCTCTCCTTCGTCCCGTTCCCCCCGGATATCGATGAACTCCCCGTCTTTGCCGTAACGGACGGCATTGGACAGCAAGTTCTCAAATACGCGGGCCAGCAGATCTCCATCCGCCGAAATTGTCATGTGCGGGGCCATTTGCACACGGGTAACCAAGCCGTTTTTTTCAAAAACCGGGTATAGTTCCTCATTCAGCTGACCCAGCAGTTCGCCGAGATCGATCGGCTTCTTGTCGAGAGTCAGCTTGCCGTAATTCATTCGGGTGATTTCGAACAGCTCGTCGATCAGCCGCTCTAGACGTTTTGACTTCGTGAACGCGATCTTCGTATAATGCTGTCTTTGTTCGTCTGTCAGCTCCTTGCCCTCCATGATGAAGTCCAGATATCCAATGACGGAAGTCAGCGGCGTCCGCAAATCATGGGCCAGATTCAGGATCAGCCGCTCCTTGCTGTTCTCGGCAAAATCGCCCCGCTCCATCGCTTGCTGCAGCTTTTCCCCCGCAAGATTGATGTCTCTGGCAATATCCCCGAGTTCGTCGTTCGTAGGGATCGACACGCGCCTATGGAACTCGCCTCCCGCCAGTTGGTTGATTCCCTCCGAAATGGTCCGGAAATATCCGACGTAAGGTCTGGTCAGCAGAAAAAAGAACAAAATCGACAGCGGTATGAAAAAGATCAGGAAAAAGTTGACGTCGCCCACGTCCTTGATAAGACCGCGAACCAATCTCAAAGGATTCTCATGGTACAGCGTATGGTAATAGCTCTGGAGAATTTTATACAGCAAATAAGTCAACGTGCCGGACAACGCCATGCTCAGAACGAACAACATCAGCATCTTGAACCGAAAACCCCGGATCATATTAGCCATTGAATGTATATCCCACTCCCCAAACGGTTTTGATCAGCTTGGTCTTGTTCGCGTCCTCACCGAGCTTCTTCCGCAATGTGCGAATGTGCACCATGACGGTGTTGGCTCCTTCGTAATACGCTTCCCCCCAGACCTGCTCAAAAATATGCTCCGAGCTGAACACTTTTTTGGGATGGCCGGCGAGCAGCAGCAAAATATCGAACTCCTTCGGCGTCAGCTCCACAGGTTCGCCGTACATGAATACGGCGCGCTCTTCAGGGTGAATCATAAGCCCGCCCGCTTCGATCGCGGACCGGTCCGCCGGAGCCGCTGCCGCCGACGGATTGAGCTGGATAAACCGCCGCAATTGGGCGTTCACGCGCGCAACCAGCTCCATCGGATTGAACGGCTTGGTTACGTAATCGTCTGCGCCCCGAACAAGCCCGGTGATCTTATCGAGGTCAGTCGCTTTGGCGCTCAGAAAAATGATCGGCAGATGATAGCGCTCGCGGATTTGCCTTGTGACCTCGTAACCGTCCAGCTTGGGCATCATGATGTCCAAAATCGCCAAATCGATCGCGTTCGCCTGAATCGCCTGAACGGCTTCCTGTCCGTCCGCGGCCTTGATGCAGCGATAGCCCTCTTTTGCCAGATGCAGCTCGATCAAATCGGCGATTTCCGCTTCGTCGTCGGCAATCAGAACGGTGATCGGTTTCATGGGATTTCCTCCTTTCTTCCTTCGGCATGGGCCGCCCTAGGATTTCAAATGTTCATTGAGCACGTTATCTTCCAAAAGATCGAGGTCGCCGTAAACCTTGCGGAGATGCTGCTCTCCCCAATCGCAGAGGGAATCCAGAATTCCCCTCAGACTATTTCCGTAGTCGCTGAGCTCATATTCTACCTTTGGCGGTATTTGCTGATACACAATCCGGCGGATAACTCCATCCTCCTCCAGTTCACGCAGCTGCTGAGTAAGCATCTTCTGCGTGATGTCGGGCATCAGCCGTTTCAACTCGCTGGTACGTTTTTTGCCATGTGTCAGATGGCAGAGAATCACGCACTTCCATTTGCCGCCGATGACCTCAAGCGTCGCCTCCACGGATATGTTGTATTTCTTGGTTTTTATCATCCCGTTCTCCTCCTATCGACAGGTACTTTAAAGTCCCTATATCACTTCAAAGTTCCTACCGCACAAAAAAGTGCGTACTTCACGATGAATCTCGTATATTCCATAATAGCATTTGCCGGTCGGAAATTCCGTATACGCTTTTTTGATATATCGTACCACAACGTTTTAGGAGGAGAGAAATGTCTAATATCGCCGCGGCGATGGTACGGCTGCCGTGCTGCTGACCGGCTGGAGCTGGGGGCCGGAACGAAAGGATCGGCTGAAAGTAAATTCACATGTACATGCGCATGCGCAAATATATAGACCATTGGAGGTTTCACAATCATGACAATCGCAAGCCTGCAAGAACGCACAACCCTGCACAACGGAGTCAAAATGCCCTGGCTGGGCATCGGAGTATTCAAAGTAGAGGAAGGCCCCGAACTGGTGGATGCAGTCAAATTCGCGATCGGCCACGGATACCGCAGCGTGGATACAGCCGCGATTTACGGCAACGAGGAAAGCGTGGGACAAGCGATTCGCGAGGGGAGCCAAGAAGCGGGCATTTCCCGGGAGGAGCTGTTCGTCGCCTCCAAGGTGTGGAACGCCGATCTCGGCTACGAAGCGACTCTGACGGCATATGAAACCAGCCTTGGCAAGCTGGGGCTTGAGTATCTGGATCTGTACCTGATCCATTGGCCGGTTGCCGGTAAATATAAAGAGGCCTGGAGAGCGCTGGAGACGCTGTACAAAGCGGGAAAAGTCAAAGCGATCGGCGTGAGCAATTTTCAGATTCACCATCTGGAGGATCTGATGAAGGACGCGGAGATCGTACCGATGGTCAATCAAGTGGAATACCACCCTCGGTTGACGCAAAAAGAGTTGCAGGCATTCTGCCTCGAACGCGGCATACAACTCGAGGCCTGGTCGCCGTTGATGCAGGGGCAGCTGCTGGACCAGCCGTTACTCGCGGAGATCGCCCGCAAACACAATAAGTCGATCGCACAGATTATTATCCGCTGGGACTTGCAAAACGGCGTAATTACGATTCCCAAGTCCGTGAAATCTCGTCGCATTACCGAAAACGCCGATGTTTTCAATTTTGAACTCGGCGAGGAAGACATGAAGCAAATCGACGCGCTGAACCAAAATCTCCGGGTGGGCCCGGATCCGAACAATTTTGATTTCTGATCGGCGCAGCAAGCCGGACAGCATGAAAGGGCTATCCCCGTTCACAGATCTTTTCTGTGAGCCGGGTCAGCCCTTTCTGGGCGTCGCGGGAACGACGGAAATCGAGGACGGACCCCGCTCATTCGAACCGCTGCGTTTTATACCATTTACTCTTTCTTCCCGTCATTCTATCGGCGATCATGGAGACGGACGCCTTGATCGAGATGAGCAGAAACAACTGAGCGTAAGTGAAGTACGAGATGCAGGACAGAATGAAGTTGCTTGTGTTGCTTTGACCGATGTCGGTGGCTAGAGCCAAATTAATCTGGAGAACGTAAATGTAATACATCAGCGCCCAGGCGATTACGAGATACACGTACACGTCTCCTCCGAAATAGAACGGAGAAACGACGGCCGGGTTGAACAAGGCGATGATTTGATAGACGAGATTGACGACGAAAATAATATCGGAAACGATGATCGCGGCCAAGAACCAGAAATAGCTCGCCGCATAATAAAGCACATGGAGCTTGATGCGCCAGCTTGAAGGACGGAACAGATGGTGGAGGTTCTCCATCACGACGCTGTAATTTCCTTTGGCCCAGCGTTCCCGCTGCTTAATATAGACGCTGAGCTTCTCAGGTTCCTGCTGATAAGCTTCGGCCTCCGGCGCTAATGCAATCAGCTGGCCTCGCGTCAAAATTTCGAAGGAAATCGCCGTGTCTTCGGTGATCGCCGCTTCATCCCATCCGCCGATTTCCCGGATCAGCGCGGTTTTGACTATAAAATTGGTACCCGGAATGGTCCCCAGCTTAAATAGCTCCCAAAGCCCCGTATGATGCACGCGCTGAGACGTAATCAGCTCCAGATTGATGCATCTGGAAAGGAAGTTTTGGTCCCGGTTGCGCGCTTTGTTGCGGCCAAACACCGCCCCGTACAGCCCGGGCTCTTCCATCGCTTTCGCCGTCAAGAACAATAGGGCGTTTTTCTCCGGCGCGGCATCCGCGTCATAAATGCATACCCACTCGCCATAAGCGTATTTCAAGGCTTCATTCAGCGCTCCCGATTTCCCTCCTGTCCCCGAACGCTCAAGAATCAGGAAGTCTCGGTGCGCATATTCGGGCTTTGCCTTTACCGCTTTCAGCCGCGCGGCCGTGCTGTCCGTACAATTGTCGGCAATGACAATGACCTGCACTTTCTCCTCCGGATAGTAAAGGTTAAGAATATGCTCCACCGTGGCGGAAATGACCAGCTCCTCATTATGTGCGGGAACCATCACCGTAACTGTCGGAAAATGATCCATCCGTTCCGGAATGACGAACTCCCGGCGGTTTTGCCGGAACACGAAACGGATCGCCCCCGCCATAAGCACGACGGACTCCAATACAGCGATCCAGATGCTGATGATCGATATCAAAAGAATCGTATCCGCCACACGTCAGTTCCTCCGATCGTATTTCTTTTTGATCTCGGCACGGAAAACCAGGGTAGCGATGGTTAGCCCCAGAATCGATAGGGCGAACAACACGCTGATGACTAAGCATAAGGGGATAAACCAGCTTTCGTAAGACATTAAATGTACTCTCCTATCAAATCCGTCTCGGTCCGTCTCTCCAAAGCCGCAATGACCGAGTCGATTTGCTGGTACTCGTTGAACTGTTCTTTGCGGAACGCAGAACCTCCCGCGCGTATGATCAGCTTCATCGGCTCTCCCTTTCGATCCGTCCACTCGGCCGAAGTCATCGCCCGTTTGATCCGTTCCGTCAGAACATGCAGGTATTCCTGATTGGTCATCGGGCAGATGATAATAAATCGTCCCCCATCGATCGAAAATTTGTAATCCTCAAAACGGATCTGCTGTTGAATGATATTCGATAATTCCAGCAACAGCCGGGAATAACGCTCCGAACCTAAAGCCTCTATCACCATAGGCAAAAACTCGATTTTGAACATGACCATGCAAAAGCCGTATCGATCCGAATAGCGATTGGCCAGATTGGACTGCTTGATCACCGTATCGGCCAAAGATTCTTTGTTTCCCAAAGTAGTATCCAAATCAATCTGCGGATTTATGCTTTTGAGATCGTCCAGCCTTTCGATGAACCGTTCACTGCGGATCAGCCTCGATTTAATGAAGGACGCGATCAGCGCATTGGCCGGAATGAGCAATATCCAGGAGAAGGCTAAGATGTCCGTCTGCGCATAGGTCGCGAGCCAGACGAAATAACTGACCAGAAATATAAACACGCCTACCGCCGTCACCCCGACGGGAAAAACAAATCCCGCCAGCAGCGAAGCGGCCAGTCCTAAACTGAACAGAAATTCCGCCATCGTAAAAGATTGACTCTCGTAAACTTTGATAAACACGAGCAATTGCTGAATCATCGTAAGCGCGATCAACAGCCTGTACCCGAACTGAACCTGATGAATCGGAAGCTTCCCGCTTAATTTCCCCACTCTGTCTCCCCCAGTTCCCTCATGATGCCTAAAGTGAAACAACGACTTCCCCTATTGCTCCTTGCTGTATTTCTGCAGACGGGTCTCCGCCAAAAGCGGAAACAGGTTATCGAAAATATGCGTATTGCCTCCGAATACATAACCTCCGACATATTTCGGATCATGGCTTCGCAATGCGATCATTCGTCGGTTCAACCGCTCGGCCAGATCCGGTTCGCCCGACTGCAGCGAGAGCAGCACGGCAAGTCCGTACACTCCCGGAGATTCATAGGATACGGCCGGCGAACGGGTGGTTCGATCATATCGGCCTAACAGCCGGTGATGCTCGGCAAATTCCAGCTTCAAAAACGCAAGCAGGCGCCCGGGCTTCTTCCCCATTTCCGCGCTGTGAAGGCCTACCATCAGCTGGTCGATCAAATTCACCGAGTCGTCAAATCGAAACTGACCGGATGCGACATCGTATGTCTTGGGATAAAACACCCCATCGTTCGGTATGCTCCGCATGATGTTTTCGTACTTTTGATACGAGGCATGATCCAAAAGCCCATCTCGTGTCATTTTTTGCATGGCGGAAATATCGATATATGCCAGGCTTAACGTACCAGGCGACTCATTTCGCGCAAAATCATGGAAGTCGACGAGGTCATCCCTATACTGAGCGGAATCCAGCAGCGTTTTTGAAATATCCCTTGCGGCAGAGAGATATTTCTCTTCGCTCCATCGATGCGACGCCGCCAAAAGACTATCCACGATCCTGAGATCGTCTCCCAAAGCGTCTGTGCTGACCCGGCTGACGCCATTCTCCGTTAGCTTCCAAGGGATGTACACCCCCCCGGTCCCATCGCGAGTCAAAAAATGTTCGGTCAATTCTTTATAGGCTTGCTCAAACAAAGGCTTGTCCTGCTTCGTCATGGCATACTGCATCCAGATCCCGAGCGATTCGGAAAGCGCCTCTCTGCCGGACGCGATGCCAGGATCGGCGGAAGACTTGTCCTGCAAATAGGTTGCCAGAGTTCCGTTCGGGTTCATCATGTTCTGTTTGATGAAAGCTTCCGTAGGAGAATTCGAGGCGGACACTCTCCCCTCTTTCGAGATAAATAAAGCCAGCATCCCCGTCATAACGACTAGTAAGGCAAAGAGCGATTTTTTGCGAGTCCGGTTCCATCGTGTCATATCTCGATCTCCCTCGCCACTGCCGATTTTCTCACATAAAAAGAGAGGCGGCATGCCTCTCCGATAAATGCTACTCCCTCAGAAATAGGATATAAACGTTGATTCGACTCCCTTATAGTAACTGAAAATCGCGAATAATATAAGCGGAAAAAAGATGGAAAACCAATAAACGACTTTTGAATGATGCCACCCGAAAGGGAGTCGCCTATGCGGTCTTCCGAATTACCAGCAAATAGATAAAATAAGGCGCTCCGATCAATGCCGTAATAATGCCGGCCGGAATTTCGATCGGCGGGATGATAATCCGCCCGAGCGTATCCGCGACCGTGACCAAAAGCGCTCCCAGAAGCGCCGATACGGGCAAAAACAAGCGGCTGTCCGAACCGCCGACGATGAGCCTTGCCGCATGCGGAACCACGAGTCCCACGAAACCGATCGTCCCGGCAATCGCAACAGAGCTTGCGGATAATCCAACGGCTGCCCCGATCAGCAGCAGCCTTGCGGCCCGAACCCGCAGGCCGAGTCCGCTGACCGTTTCTTCGCTAAGCAGCAGCAGGTTGATCTGTCTGTAGCTGAGCAGCACGATTACCGTTCCGGCCACCGTCCACGGCCAAAGCATCTCGACGTGCTGCCATGATCTCGCGTATAGGCTTCCCTTGAGCCACACCAGAGCCTGGGAAGAATCCAGCGCAAACTTGACGATCATAAACGTGATCAGCGCGTGCAGCCCCGCGGAAATGGCCACCCCCGATAAAGCCAGACGTTCGGGCTGAATGCCGCCTTTCTGATAGGAGATCATATAAACGATCAATCCGGCGACAACTGCTCCTCCCAATGCCATGATCGGCAGCAGAACAGGCGGCGCGCTTGGGTATAATAGCAGCATGATAACCGCAGCCAGTCCGCCGCCGGCAGACACGCCGAGGATATCGGGCGCGGCCAGCGGGTTGCGGGTCACGCTTTGCAGCACGGATCCCGACAGGGCCATGCTGATGCCAACGAGGATCGCAATGACAAGCCGCGGCAAACGGTATTTGAAGACGACGCCGTCCCCCTCCAACATACCATGAAGAATTTCGGATAAAGGCGTGGAGACCGCCCCCAGGCGCAAGCTTAACAATGAGGCGATCACCAGAAGAATGAGGCCTACCAGCATCACGACGACGAAGCGATTGATCTTTGTCATTTAGCCTGCCCCCGCTTTCTTCTCAGAAGGTACACGAAAAAGGGCGTGCCCAAAAGCGCCGTGACGATGCCGACCGGAACATCGGCCGGATACGTGACCCACTGCGCGGCGAAGTCCGCCGCTACCAGGAGGTTCGCGCCAAGCAGCGCCGAGAACGGCAGCAGAATTCGGTAATCCTGACCGACCATTCTGCGCGCCATATGCGGGACCATCAGCCCGATAAAGCCGATGGGGCCGGCTACCGCCACCGCGCTTCCGGCGAGCAGCACGATCAGCACGGCGAGAATCCTGCGGATGCGCAGCGTGTTGATGCCAAGACCTTGGGCCGTGTCTTCCCCGAGAGACAGGATGTTCATCGGCCGAGCCAGCGCAAGGGCACCGATGATAGCCACCAGCACCGGAACGAAGATCATTTTCAGATCATTCCAGTTCGCTCCCGACAGCTTGCCGGCCATCCAATACAAAATATCGGACAGTTTGGTTTCATGGAGCAAAATGACGCCCGTCGTCAGCGCGCCAAGGAACAAACTGACTGCCGACCCTGCGAGCACCACCCGGAACGGGCTGTACACGCCGCGAAAAGCGAGCAGGTAAATCACGCTTCCGCCTGCCGCCGCTCCCAAAAAAGCGGCCAGCAAAATGGTCAAAGCCGCATTTTGCTCCCCCGCCAGGAGAAGCGCGATCACCACGAAGCAAGATGCCCCTTGGTTAATCCCTAGAATCTCCGGGTCGGACAACGGATTTCGCGTCATGCCCTGCAGCAGACAGCCCGCAACCGCCAGCGCTGCTCCGAGCAGAACCGCCAATACGACGCGCGGCGTCCGCACCATCCAAACCGTATAATCGAGCACGTCATTAGGGTCTATAGGCAGCAGGTCGGAAAGGTTGCGAAAAGAAAGTCCTTTGACGTGGAACAGAATCGAAAAAGCGCCGATGACCAGAAGTAGCAGCACAAAAAACGCGAATTTAAAAGCAGAAGAAACAAACGGGACGGATGCCCGTTTGTTTCCGGTTTGCTGAAGCTGCACAATTTCAACCCCTTATTCCGAAACGGCTTGACCCGTAAGCAGCGGAATCGCCTCATCCAGAATTTTTTTCGCCGCGATCGGCCCGCGGCCGCGCGACCACAAATTACGGTCTACCAGAACCAGATGGTTATCCTTCACCGCTTTCAGATTTTTGGCCAGCGGATTGTCGGTAAATTTATCTGCGGAATCCCCGTACATGAAGATGTAGTCCGGATTGATTTCATTCAGGCGTTCCAGTGTCGCTTTGGCGCCTTCCGCTTTGCCTTCCGAATCCTGTTTCTCGCCCTCAAACACATAATCCGCGCCGATACCGGTCATGAGTGAACCGATGAACGAACCTTTCAGCCATACCGTATATTCGTCATCAAAAGCGCCGATGACCAGCACTGTAGGTTTGTTTGTGATCTTGCCCTTCGCCTCCGAGATGCGCGCGTCGAGATCTGCTCTGATCTTGGCGGCCTCCGCCTCTTTTCCCAGCGCTTTGGCGATGGTGTCTACGTTGTCCAGGATTTCCTGGTAGCTGTTGTCGTCCAGAGCAATCGTCGGAGCGATGTCCTGCAGCTCCTTTTTGATCATGTTATGGCGGTCCTGACTGGCAAGGATGAGATCCGGTTCCACCGATTCGATAACTTCCAGGTTGGGCGCTTTGCGCTCTCCCACATCGGTCACGTCCGCAGTAATTTGGTCCTGCAGGTATTCGGGGATCTTCGTCTCGCCGACACCCGCATTCCCCGCCGGCATAACGCCCAGATCAACCAGGGTATCAATAAAGGAAAAGTCCAGCGTAACGACTCTTTTCGGAATTTCCTTCAGTTCCGTTTCTCCCCACTCGTGGCTGACTTTAATGGTACCGGTTTCGCCTTCCGAAGCGTTGGCGCTCACAGCAGAGTTGTCCGAAACGTTGCCTGCCGTCCCTTCCGCTGCCGGAGTTTCCTTCGTGCCGTTTCCGCACCCGGACAGTAAAATCAAAACGAGAGACATTGCCGCGAATATCGCCAAAGCTTTATTTCTGATCATTATAGAGTCCCCTTATTTCCGCTATTTTTGATACTGATAATCATTATCAAATATTATAATATCAAAATTTGACCTATTGTCTACTACTTTTTGGGGAGAGCATACCTTTTCATGGAGAAACCATACTAAACGTATCACTCAACATGGAGGTTATGCGGTCGTGGACAAAAAAAGAATGAACTTGCTGATGTTCAGCGGGGAATACGATAAAGCGATGGCGGGTCTGATTCTGGCCAATTCGGCGCGGGAACTGGATGTCGACGTAACGATGTTTTTTACTTTCTGGGGGTTGTTCCTGGTCCGTGATCCCGACAAAATGACGCTGGAGGATAAAACGCTGTACGAGAAGCTCATGGGCTGGATGACCCCAAAAGGCCCCGAGGATCTGCCCTTGTCCAAAATGAATTTCAGCGGGCTCGGCAAGCTGATGCTGACGGAAATGATCGAGGATAACGATGCGCCGAAGCTGATCCATTTTTTGAAGGGCGCCCGCAAGAAAAACGTGAAGTTCTACGGCTGCAAGCTGTCCATTGAAATCATGGGCTTTAAACCGGAGGAATTCATTCCCGAGCTTGAAATCATCGACGCCAAAACCTATCTGAAGGACGCGCTGGAATCCGACATTCAGCTGTTTATTTAAAAGTGGCCAAACTGCGCCGGCGGTAAGAAATTATGGCAAAACTTTGCCCTTTTCCCGCTTCGTTTAACCCTTCTGGGCTCTCCTGCGTACCTTAAGAAAGGCAACATTCAAAGGAGGGCTGAGCAGATGCTGCAGGCCAAAATCGGAAACTATACTTATGCGTTACATAGGAACGCGCAAGATCCATTCAGGCGGTACCGCGAAAATACGGTCGGATACCGCCAAACCTTCGAGTCCCCCTATGGGACGAAGGAGCTGGTTTATGCCGACTGGGCGGCGAGCGGCCGCCTTTACGGCCCTATCGAAGCCCGGATGGCAGGCGGCTTCGGGGCTTTCGTGGCGAATACCCATTCGCAGGCAAGCATCACGGGCACGACGATGACCGCCGCTTACGAAGAGGCGAAGCGGATCATCAAAAGTCATGTTCACGCCGGGGAGCATGACGTCATTCTTTTTGCGGGCACCGGCATGACCGGGGCCGTCAACAAGCTGCAGCGGCTGCTGGGCTTGAAGGTTCCCGAGCGGTGGAGATCCCGTTTTCGTCTTGGCGAAGCGGAACGGCCGGTTATTTTTATCACGCATATGGAGCATCACTCCAATCAAATTTCCTGGACGGAAACGATCGGAGACGTTGTCGTCATTCCTCCCGGCGCGGACGGGAACGTCGACCTGGAGAATCTGGAGCGGCAGCTGCAGGATTTCCGCCAGCGCAAAGTCAAAATCGGCGCTTTCACGGCCTGCTCCAATGTGACGGGGTTCGAGACGCCGTACCATCAGTTGGCCCGAAAAATGCACGAGCACGGCGGCGTATGTTTCATCGATTTTTCCGCCAGCGCCCCTTACGTCGACATCGATATGCATCCGGCCAATGCGCCGCTGGAACAACTGGACGGAATTCTTTTCTCCCCGCATAAATTTCTGGGCGGCCCCGGAACAAGCGGCGTGCTGATTATGGATTCACGGCTCTGCACCCAACTGGTGCCGGATCAGCCCGGCGGCGGAACCGTGTCCTGGACTAATCCCTGGGGAGAGTACCAGTATTGGGACAACGTCGAAGCCCGGGAGGATGGCGGAACGCCGGGATTTTTGCAGGCGATCCGGACCGCGCTTTGCGTCCGGCTGAAGGAGCAAATGGGCACGGAGTTGATCGAAGCTCGGGAACAGGAGGTTACGGATATGCTGCTCCGCCAGCTTGAGACGATTCCCGGTCTGCATATTTTGGGCGGCAGCCGTCAAAAGCGGCTGGGCACCGTTTCGTTCGTATCGGACCGCGTCCATTACAATCTGATGACCAAACTGCTGAACGACCGGTTTGGCATTCAGTCCCGCGGCGGCTGCTCCTGCGCGGGCACCTACGGACATTATTTGCTGAACATCGGGCGAAACACTTCGAGACGCATGACCGAGCTGATCAATTCGGGGAACCTGTCGGAGAAGATCGGCTGGGCGCGGCTGTCCCTGCATCCCATGATGACGGACCGGGAGGTTGATTACATCGGCTCCGCCGTGCGGGCGATCGTTGAACATATCGATACTTGGAAACTGGATTACGCCTATCAGCCCGGCACCAATGAGTGGCGGCATACCGGAGGAGAAAAAAAGGTAAGCCTCCGCGAGTTATTCGAGCTTTAGAACGGTTAAGAGCGCCTTGGCAATCATGCCAAGGCGCTGTTTTTAGCTGGGATTCAGCTTTGCGATTGAAGTTCTACACTGGCGTTGTCCACATTGCTTGACGCCCGTTTTTTGTTGGCGAGATAAACCCCGCCGAGAATAAGCACCAGCCCGGCCAGCAGATTCCAGCCGATCTTCTCGTTGAGCAGCGTGAACCCCCAAACGATTGCGCTCACCGGCACGAGATAAGTTACCGTGGTGGCGAACTCGGGAGTTCCCTTTTGCACCATGAAATAGAAAAGGATATACGCAATCCCCGAGCCGAACACACCAAGGCCTATGATGGCGAACAGGTCTTTGATGGAAGCGAGCTGAGCGAACGGAACGCCTTCCGTCGAAAAGGCCATGATTCCGCTGCCCACCATGGCGCTAAGCAGAGTTCCGAACGTGATTTGATACATCGATAAGCTGGCCGAAAGCCGTTTGGAAAGATGCGAACCAATCCCGTAGCTTAAAGTGGCGCACAACATGCAGACAAATCCGAGCAAGTCCACGGAAATCACCGAAGCCGGGTTGACGCCAAGAAGCACGATAATCCCGACAAAAGCGATCCCCATACCGATCCACTGCATCCGGCTGGTAACGGCACGAAAGAACAGCCTGCCGACGATCAGCGTCCACAGCGGAGTCGTCGCGTTCAGAACGGAAGCCATGCTGCTGGTCAGCCGGGTTTCGCTGAAGCCGATGATGGCCCAAGGGATCGCTGTATTGATCAGAGCCATAACGATCATGGCGACCCAGGGGATTTGACCGAATCCAAAGGGCTTGCGCAGCGCCAGCATAATTGCCGTAATCGTCAACAGTCCAAGGGCGGAGCGGAGAAACGCAATCGACCAAGGCCCGAAGTCTTCGATCAAAATTTTGATAAAGAAAAAGGAGCCGCCCCAAATCAGGCTAAGCAGCAGCAGCGTCAAATATAACTTTCGAGCCAGACGAAACCCTTCTTTCTATGAGCAGTAATGGTAATCTCTCCTATTGCGTTGCCTGGAAAGATTGTAGCATGATTTCCGCACGGGCAGCACCGATAAAATGTGTACCTTGCTTGCTTCGCGGGGGTGGCGGGCGCTGAAGGGGCTGTTCTGGCCTGGGATCACAATCAACGGCAAACGGCGATTCCTCGAATGATTTAACGGACTCGAATGATTTAACGGACTCGAATGATTTAACGAACTCGAATGATTTAACTAACAATTCTCGAGCGACTTCTCGAATAGCGGCATAAAATGGCCTTATTTCACTCCCAAAGCGCATTTCCTGAAAATAGCGGTACAAGATGGTCTTATTTTCGGCAAAACGTCCAAAATCAAGGGGAAAAGGAGCTCTTCTGAAGAAATAAGGCCATGAAACGGCGCTATTAGTATAGAATGAGGACTCTCCTGTGGAAATAAGGCCATAATGGACCGCTATTTTAAATGCCGGAGGGATGTGATGTTTGGGGACGTCGTTGACCAGAGCAGACAATTTGTTCTGATGCAAATCCTCGAAGTCAATCCGGTACCTGGACCTGGCAGCGATCTGGCAGGGTTTCTCTGCTCTATTGTTATGATAAATAAGTTTTAGAGGGTGTCCCAAAAGTCATCTATGATGGCTTTAGAGACACCCTCTCTCATCTTGGTTACGGAGTGGTGAACAACAATAACAGCCGAATTTAGCTGAAGTAAATGGGCCAAGCCGTGGAACCTAGTCGATCCGCAGTTCCCCGTCGTACGAGGTAATGATCTTGTACAGGTCCGGACGGCGGTCGCGGAAAATGCCCCATTCGATCCGCTGCGTCTCCAATTGGTCCAGATCGAACTCGGCCACGAGCACGGTTTCCTCCGTCCGATCCGCTTCGGCAATCTTGTTGCCCTGCGGTCCCGCGATGAAGGACGAGCCGTAGAAGGTGATGCTCGAATCCTCATCCTTTTCAAGGCCCACCCGGTTGGAGGCGATGACAGGAACCAGATTGGCGGCCGCATGTCCGAGCATGCACATCTGCCAGTGGTCGCGGGAATCGATGGAGCCGTCCTGCGGCTCCGAGCCGATCGCCGTCGGGTAGAACAGCAGCTCGGCGCCCATCAGCGCCATGCAGCGCGCCGCTTCGGGATACCATTGATCCCAGCACACGCCGACCCCGATTTTCGCGTAGCGCGTTTTCCATACTTTGAACCCGGTATCGCCCGGATTGAAATAAAACTTTTCCTCATACCCCGGTCCGTCCGGAATATGGCTCTTGCGATATCTTCCAAGCACCTCGCCGTTCGCGTCAATCACCGCCAGCGAGTTGTAGCGGGCATTGTTCTTTTTCTCGTAAAAGCTGATCGGAAGCACCACTTCGAGCTCTTTCGCAACCTCCCGGAAATGCTTGATCGCCGCGTTTTCCTCAAGCTCGGTTGCATACACGTAATAGTCCGACTTCTCTTTTTGGCAAAAATAAGGGGTCTCAAACAGCTCCTGCAGCAAAATAATTTGCGCCCCTTGCGCCGCCGCTTCTCTCACCAGCGCGTCCGCTTTGCGGATGTTCTCTTCCGGATTGCCGGAACAGCTCATCTGTGTGGCGGCTACCTTCACGTTTCTCATAGCGATTGCGATCCCCCTTCATGAATTATTTTATGCGCGTCCCAGCGGCATCTGCTGGGTCGTGCAATGTACATTCCCGCCTTCGCGAATGATCGCCATTCCGTCGACCGTGCGAATCCGCCGGTCCGGGAAGGCTTCGCCCAGCACCTGCTGCGCCTTGCGGTCGGTTTCCTCGGCCGCGTCCCCGAATACAGGCAAAACGATGCCGTCGTTCACGAAATAAAAATTCAGGTAGCTCAGCGTCAGCCGCTGCTCTCCGTAAAACGCCTTTGGCGGCTGCTCGATTTGAATGATCTCCAGCTTCCGGTCCTTGGCGTCGGTGGCTTCACCAAGGATGCGCAGGTTCTCCTGCGTGATGGCGTAATTCTCGTCTTCCGGGTCGTTGCAGACCTGCAAGATCACTTTGCCCGGAGCCGCAAAGCAGGCAATGTTGTCGACATGACCGTCCGTCTCGTCGCCGCTCAGCCCCCGTTTCAGCCAGATCACTTGCTCGACGCCGAGGAAGTTTTTGACCAGGGCCTCGATCTGCTCCCGGTCCAAATGCGGATTCCGGTTCACGTTCAGCAGGCATTCCTCCGTCGTCAGTAGCGTTCCTTCGCCGTCAGTATGGATGGAACCGCCCTCCATGACCAGAGGAGCGTCAAACTTCCTGACGCCTACATGGTCCAGGATTTGCGGAGCAACCGCGTCGTCCAGGTCCCAAGGCGAATATTTGCCGCCCCAGGCATTGAAGCCCCAGTTGACGCCGGCAAGCTCGTCTTGCCCGTTCAGCAGGAAGGTCGGCCCATTATCGCGCAGCCATGCGTCGTTATGCTCGATCGGCAGGCATTCGATGCGGCCTTGGCCTTCGGTGAACAAACCGCGGACCCTTTCCAGATCGTCCGGGTTCACGACCACCGTTACCGGCTCAAACTCGGCGATGGCTTCGATAATTCCGGCATATCCCCGGCATACCTGCTCGTACTGCTCAGGATACACCATCGATTCCCGCACCGGCCAGGAAATGAACGTTCTTGTATGCGATGCCCATTCGGCAGGCATTTTATAGTTTAAATCTTTGGGATTCATGGTCTCCTCCATACTTCTTCACAAGATTGCAACCGGCTGCCCGTTGCTCGTTTTCACCAAGATATCATATAACAAAACAGGCCCGCCCACAATTGGAACCCTGATCCATGAAAGGCTTGGGAACTGCCCGATATCCCGCTTGAGCAAAGGAACCCCTCCAACTATCCCTTGCCGACTCGGCGCTTCCACATATGAATAGTAAAAAAGGGAGTTGTTCGGATGATCCCTCCAAATCACCAACTCACGATCATTTTGGAACAAGACAAGCGGCGCCTTGTTGCCTCCACACCACTTCCCGGTGTGAACCGGATTGTCTTCGTCATCAACCGTCAGTTCACGAACGCGCCAAATACGACGCAAATCGCCAGCGGAGCGGGACGCAGCAGCGCGGCCGGCAGCAACGCGGCGATCAAATCGCCGTTCACGCAGCAGCAGCAAAGCGTCGGAGCCGGCGGAAAAGCGAAAAACAAAGCGATAAAAGAGGGCAGCCCGGGGCAAACGTACTTCCCGACGCTCGGACGGGGGCGCGGCAAAGTCCACGGCCGGGATAAAACGGGCCGGGGCGGTAAAGAGGTCGTCATCGTTTTCAACGATCAGATCGTTAAGGTACCGGGGCGCCAAGGAACCTCGTCGGCGACCCAGATTGCCAGCGGCGGCGGAACGTTCAGCACGGGCGGCACCAACTCCGCCATTCAAAGCCGCGGAACCCGGCAGCAGCACGCTGTCGGCGGCGGCAGCGGCAGCAAAGCCGCGAATAAGCTGGTGAAAAAGCGGGCGGGTAAGGACCAAAAGAAACCCGGCCCGAAACATCGGCGTTTGGGGTGAGGGACCAGAAACGAGCGCTCAAGAGGCGTGCTTGGAATGGCACTTAGTTTAGAGTGCGCGCGGGTGAGGCGTTAAATGTAAGGCGTAGATGGAATGCATATGCGTGATGCGCAGTGCGCACAGGTAATTGTGATGCGTATTGTGATGCGTGGTTGGCGTGGCTGTGAGTTGCAAGAGTAACTGTGGCACGTGACTATAGTGCGTAATCACAGTGAGTTTCCGGGGTGCGTGACTGTAATACGTAATTGCATTGAGTTGCTGGGATGCGCGAATATAGTGCGTATTTGCAATGAGTCGCTAGGGTGCGTAACTATAGTATGTATTTGCAATGAGTTGCCGGGGTGCGTGGCGATAGGGTGTTGTCGAAGAGTACCGGCAGCTATCTTTGGCAAGTGGCAAACTTATTCGTCGGTTCTAACGGACTGGAAAGTCGTTATTTCCCGTTTATGGGCCTTGCCCGGATTCTAACGGACTCAGGTGACCTTATTTAGCCTAATCGTGCCTATTTACTGCCGATTTGGGCCAAATAACGTCTCCTGGGTCCGTTAGGTTTTCGATAGGCCTTATTTTGCCGAAATAAGGTCTCTCAGATTCGTTAGCGCCGGCATTTCCGGGAAAAACTGCGCAGCGGGAGCCGACACGCAGTGCGAGACACACCATGCGGGACACACTTTGCGAAAATGCGGTGCAAACAACATGCTGCAAACCAACACAGCGAGAAACTCGTGGCGCAAAAAGACGCTCACCCCAAACTCAGTCCAGCATCACGCACTTCTCGCCGGCAAAGACGACGCACGGCTTGCAGCGGACGCAGTAACGAATCGCCTCTCGCTTCATTGCCTTGTTCACCCAGTCGGGATCGACGATGAGCTCCCGTCCGATGGAGGCGAAATCCGCAAGCCCTTGGGCCAAGATCTCATTGGCCCGCTCAGGTGTGCGAATCTCGTACACGACGATGACGGGGATCTTCACGCGCCGTTTTACCTGACTGCCGCCGTACACCGTCCAATTATACATAAAGCCTTCCGGCGCCTCCGGTTGACTGATGGAATAGCCGCTGGAAGAAACATGCAGCAGATCGATGCCCATCGCTTCAAGCAGCTTCGCGTTCTCGATGCCCTGCTCCAGTGTCGGATCGTTGCAGCCCATGCGATAGCCTAATATAAAAGACTCCGGGACCTCCGCTTTCACGCGCCCAATGATTTCCCGGACGAACCTCAGCCGGTTTTCCGCAGGGCCGCCATACCGATCCTGCCGCCGGTTCACAAGCGGAGAAGAAAACTGATTCAGCAAATATCCGTGGGCGCCGTGAAATTCGATGCCGTCAAAACCGGCGCGATAAGCCCGAAGCGCGGCATTGACGCAGGCATCCTGCAGCTCGTGAAGTGCTTCCTCGGTCATGGCTCTTGCCTGAACGCCGTTTTCGTCCGCATATTCCGAAGGTCCATAGACGCCGCACCCGTTCTCCGGCTTCATTTTCACGCCCAGATGCTGCAGCTGGAGCAATGCTTTGGCCCCGTTCGCATGGCATTCGGCCGCCAGCCTGGCTAACCCCGGAACATGATCGTCCGACCAGGCTCCAAGCTGCGAATCGATCGACCTGCTGTTCGGATGAATACTGGTCGCTTCCACAATAATGAGTCCAACTCCGCCTCTCGCCCGCGCACCGTAATGCCGCAGGTGACCCTCATTCACGTAACCGCCCCGCGTCTCGCGAACGAGAAATTCCATCGGAGGCATGACAACCCGATTGCGAATTTCATGCCCTTTTAAATTAAATGGTTCAAACAAATGCTCCATGCCGCTTCACCTTCCTAATCCCTTTATACCCCAGCCTCCAAAAAGAGGGCAACCGTACGTTTCATCCCACTTGTCTTGAAATGTTCGCTTCCCTTACAATGATATTTGATTATGAAAACGTCTCCGAGAGGATCTGAGTGTTTGAAGGCTTTTCCTAAACGCAAGCTAAAGCTTCTGATTCCGATATTCGCGCTTTCTTTTATGTACTGGCAGACCCATGAGCTGCTGCACAAAATGAACCTGGTCCATGCCATTTACCTGCTGCGGCGGTATGAGCCGGGGCATTTTTTGCCTTTGCTCGCCGTCTCGCTGGTCTCGATCCTGGCGATGAGCGGATACGATTTTTCGCTGATGAGGCACTTGCGGCAAAAAAATCGCCTGCTCTCTACCCTAAAAATCGGCTGGATCGCAAACAGTTTCAATAATGTGGTCGGCTGGGGCGGGTTGACCGGAGTAGGGCTGCGCCAGCTCTTGTACAAAAAAAGAGGGATCGATCATCCCGGACTCACCAAGGGGATCCTATTTTCGGCGGCCTCGACCGTAACGGGCCTCTCGTTCCTGGCGCTGCTCATCCTCGTTTCCGCGCTCCCCGGAGGCTTCGTTTTCCGGCAGGACGCTTGGCTGCGGCTGCTCGTGATCGGCTTCGCCATGTACATTTTCATATATATCCTGATGCATAAGCTGCCGTTCCTTCGCAAAAAAGAGGATGACGAGACCTA
Organism: Paenibacillus terrisolis; assembly: GCF_056171975.1. Classification (NCBI taxonomy): domain Bacteria; kingdom Bacillati; phylum Bacillota; class Bacilli; order Caryophanales; family Paenibacillaceae; genus Paenibacillus; species Paenibacillus terrisolis. The sequence goes on from NZ_JBKFGG010000024.1 coordinate 30,368, forward strand.
CTCTCCGCCGCTGCCGTTTATGCTGGCCAATGTGTTGGCTTCCGTCATCGAATGGTTGTGTGCCGGTCTGACGCTTTGGATGGTGTTTTACACGCTGGAGATTCACGTCTCCTTTTCCGCCGTGCTGACGGTGTTTGCGCTGTCGTCCATGGCCGGCATCGTCAGCTTGATTCCGGGGGGCCTCGGCACCTTCGACTTCGTTTTCATCCTCGGGTTCGAAGCTTATGGCCTTCACCCCAGCCAGGCACTCGCGGGCATTTTGGTGTTTCGGATTTTCTACTATTTCCTGCCCTGGATCATCGGGCTGGCCCTGGCCTCCAGCGAAATCATGCCGGGCGCGGCCTCCTGGATGCAGGCGCCGCAGACGCTCGCGCAAGGATCGCTCGCGCGCTGGCAATCCTTCTGGAATTGGCCAAAGCGGCTGCTCTTCATGCAGGATATCGGGAACGCGGCGCTCGCCATTTTGGTATTCCTTAGCGGTCTGCTTCTGCTGATCTCTTCGGCCATCCCGGGGATCATGGACCGAATGCTGTTCATCAGCCGGTGGGTCACACCGGTAACCATACATATCTCCCATCAAATGGGCGTACTGTTGGGCTTCCTTTTGCTTGTGCTGTCGGAGGGAATTCGCCAGCAGGTACAGCGCGCTTATTACGCCAGCTGCTTTTTGCTTGGAGCGGGCGCCGTCGTAGCTCTCGTCAAAGGCTTCGATTATGAAGTGGCGCTGTTTTTGCTCGTCGTATTTCTATTGCTTTGGCTCTCCAAAGGACGCTTCCGGCGCGTTGGCACGGTACTCGGGCCGCGGATGTTAGCTTCCTGGGCCTTGGTTACTTTGCTGATCGCTTTTCTTTACATCCATATCGGCAGCATTACCCATCCGGTTCCATTCAAATGGGTGCCGCTGCATCTGCAGAAAAAATTCCTCCTAAAGGATGAGGATTTCTTCGTCGACGCGATGATCGGCCTTCTTGGAACCTGGGCTCTGTTTACGATCCGCGTCCTATTCCGGCCGCGCAAACCGGTCAGCGTCAAGCCGGATGCGGCGGATTTCGAGAAGCTTGCTCGTTTTCTGGAGAGTACCCGCGGGAATTATTTAACCCATTTATTGTTTTTTGGCGATAAAAGCTTCTTCTGGAGCAAAGACGAAAAGGCGCTCATCGCCTACCAGCAGTCGGGCAAATCCCTAGTCGCTCTTGGCGATCCCATCGGGGAGAATCGCGCGGCGATTCAGCGCGTAATTTACGAATTCCGCACCTTTGCGGATCAAACGGGATTGGTGCCTTTGTTCTATCAAACCAAACCCGATTTTTTGCCGGATTATCACGAGAACGGGTTCAACTTCTTCAAACTGGGGGAAGAGGCGGTCGTTGAGCTGGAGGGGTTCCAATTGACCGGACGGAGCAGAGCGGATCTGCGGGCCGTACGCAACCGGTTTGCACGCGAAGGATATACGTTTGAGATGGTGCAGCCCCCGTTCACGCCGACTCTTCTAAACCGGCTCAAGGAAGTATCGGACGAATGGTTGGACGGCCGGTCGGAAAAAGGTTTTTCGCTCGGGCAGTTCCGGGAAGCTTATTTGCAGTACGCGCCGATTGCGACGTTGTCCGACCAGGACGGCAAGGTGATCGCTTTTGCGACGATGATGCCGGCTTACGATCAGCATGAATCCGCCTCGATCGACCTGATGCGATATTCCGCGGAGTGTCCCAACGGAGTTATGGACGCGTTGTTCCTGTATTTGCTCGAATGGGCTAAAGAAGAAGGATACGCCCGTTTCAATTTGGGCATGGCCCCTTTGTCCAATGTCGGGAAATCCGAATTTGCGCATAGAGACGAGAAGATGGCCCATTATATTTTCAAATGGGGCAATCCCTTATACAGCTTCCAGGGGGTGCGAAAATTCAAGGAGAAGTTCGGTCCGAGCTGGGAGCCGCGCTATCTCGCCTATCCGACCAAAACATTTCTGCCCAAGCGGATTCTTGAGCTTACCCGGCTCGTTTCCAGGGGCGGCCGCCGCTAAAGCCGGACGGGATTTTTAGCTGTAACTTCGTCACGTCAGCATGTATAATGGGTCTGGATAATTAAATTATGATAAAGGAAGTGCTTTTCGCTTGGAACAATACAGCGCTTTATTGCAATCCTTGCTTCAGGAAGAAAAAGACTTGCAGTTCACGGAATTTGATCACAACACCGCTTATCAGGTTGGTTCAAGAATCATCGAAAAGGCGCTTCGCGAGAACAAATCGATCGTCGTGGACATTCAAAAAAACGGCGAGCTTCTGTACTACACCAAAATGAACGGCACGAACCTCGACAACGACCACTGGGTTAAACGCAAAAACAACGTCGTTCATTACTTCAAACACAGCTCGTATTACATGCATGTCGACTTCAAAGCGAACAACTCCAGCGTAGAGAACAACTACCTTGATCCGAAGGACTACGCCGCAGAAGGCGGAGCGTTCCCTCTGATCGTCAAGAGCGCCGGCGTCATCGGCACGATTACCGTATCCGGCCTGGAAGGCTCTGAGGATCACGCGATGATCACCAGCGTATTGAAGGAATTTTTGAGCAAATAAATCGAAATCGGTTTCGGAAATTCGAAAAGCCCCGGTCTCTTCCGTATGGGAGAGACGGGGTGTTTTTATTTGCGGCGTGTGTCGCACATTCCGAAATAGCGGTAAGAATGGGCTCTATTTACGGAGTTTGGCCGATTTCCCGCGAAATAGCGGTGAAAAATGATCCTATTTCAGAGTCACCTCTGGAAAAAGGACCCTTTCGCCCATTTCGATCATGAATAGCGGTAATCTACGCCTCTATTTTCGCCAAGCAGGCCATTTCTTTAAAAATAACGCCATTTCATACCGCCATTATCCAGCCTCTCAGCTATTAACAGAAAAACCCCCACCATGCCTTGCGGGAAGGCCGGGGGCTTGAGTTCTTTTGTATTGTCTGCATCCGTTTAGCGGCACGTCAATCGGACGGTCAGCAGTCAGCGGTTAGCCCTTCAACTGGTAGCTCACAAAAGCCAGGCGCTTGCTGTCCGGGGACCAGGAATTTACGTTAATCGTGCCTTGTCCGCCGAACAGCTTGACCAGCGTGCGGAACTCGCCGCCGGCGCTTGGCATCAAGCGGATTTCCACGTTTTTGTTCGCCGGGTGGTCGCCCGGTGCGACGTCTCCTTTTTTGTAGGAGATAAACGCCACGGTTTGGCCGTCGGGAGACACATGCGGGAACCAATTGTTGCTCTCGTCAAAGGTCATCTGCATCGGTTCGCCGCCGTCGGCGTTCATCCGCCACACCTGCATAAGTCCCGTACGCACGGAGTTGAACCAAATGGAGTTCCCGTCCGGGGAATATTCCGGGCCGTCGTCCAGTCCGGGAGTATCGGTCAGCTGTACTTCGTGACCGCCCTCTACCGGAATGGCGTAAATGTCGTATTGGCCGTCCCGTTCGGCGCAATAGGCCAGCGTGCTGCCGTCAGGCGACCAGCCGTGCAAATAGCTGGGGGCCATCGGTGTAATGAGCACGGGGGCGCCGCCGGACAATGGAAAAATATAAATCCGGGACTGGCCGTCCTCCTTCGTATGATGGCTCACCGCGATACGGGCGTTGTCCGGAGACAGCACATGGTCGTTGTTGCAGTGATTGACATACTTCGACTCGATCACGGTACTCTCCTGGGTCGCGATATCAAAAGAATAAATCCGGCCCAGACGGTTGTAGATCAGCTTCCCGCCATCGCGGGACCAGTTCGGGGCTTCGATCAGGTCGTCAAACCGGGCCAGCTCGGTTCGTTCGCCGGTCTCCACGTCTACCGTTTCAAGAATGCTCATGACGCCCCGGTCTTCCGTCTTCTGGGGCTCTTTTAGCGTTTTCATTGCGACAGCTCCTTTATTTGGAGGTTTACAAATGTATTATATCATCCGTTGTAAATTAAACGGTTTCCGGATCGCGGATTGTTTGCTTCAGAAGCTTTGCCATGTTGCGGCCCAGGGTCACGAAGGTTCTTTTCCCTTCTTCATCCTTCTGCACTTCCCCCGGATCCCGCGACAGCGTCATGTTCCAGTAGCTTGAGGTCGCGATATTCATTTCCGCAATGCCGAAAAAGAAATTGATGGCCGAATACACGAACGTGGAACCCGCCCGCCGGACGGAAACGACCGCCGTACCGACCTTGCCCCGCAGCAGATCGCCATTGTTGGCCTTGTTCACGTAACCGCAGCGGTCGATGAGCGCCTTCACCTCGGTGGATACGTTGCTGAAGTAGGTCGGGGAGCCGATAATGACGCCGTCCGCCTGTTCGATTTTGGCGATAAAATCGTTCATTTCGTCGTCCCTGCGGATGCAGCGCATGTTTTGGTTCACGGAGCATTTGCCGCACGCCGCGCATCCGAACACCTTCCGTCCGCCCAATTGCACGAACTCCGTCTCAATGCCTTGCGATTCCAGCTCCTGCAGCACCATCCGGATGCTCTGAGCCGTATTGCCTTCCTTTCTCGGACTGCCGTTAAACGCAACGACCTTCACACTGAATTCCTCCTTTTTTGATCCATGCGGAGATGGTTTTCAACCGTTAGCCAACAGCCCTGCATGGCTGTGATCATATATGCTCAACTAACCATCCTACACGGACATTTGGCATTTTTCAGTTAAGGAAGTTACACTTTTTTACAGTTTCGCCGTTCAGGATGGATTTGAATTTGCTTCGGCGGCGACCCGGGCGATGATTTCGAGTCCCTCCACGATTTGATCCAGCGACATGCTTGGCGCGCCTTTATGATGAACCGCCTGCTCCGGCAAATACGGGATATGGATAAAGCCGCCCCGTATCGGTTTTCCGTGAATGGAGATATGGTGCATTAATCCGTAAAACAAATGGTTGCACACAAAAGTCCCCGCCGTGTCCGAGACCGAAGCCGGAATGCCGCGGTCATGCAGCGCCCGCTCCATCGTCTTGACGGGCAGCGTCGTCCAGTAGGCGACGGGTCCTTCCGGGACAATCGGCGCGTCGACTGGCCGGTTTCCCGCATTGTCGGCGATTCTCGCGTCATCCACGTTAATCGCGATCCGTTCGAGCGAAATGTCCGAGCGCCCTCCGGCCTGGCCCAAGCAGATCACGATATCCGGACGCGTTTCCTCGACCTCCTGCAGCAAAACCTTAATCGACTCATGAAATACCGTAGGAATTTCCCGGACTTCTATCACGGATTCGCCGGTAGTTCTACCCTTCAGCCTGTTCACCGCCTGAAGCGCCGGATTGACGGTCTCGCCGCCAAACGGCTCAAAACCGGTTAGAAGAATCTTTTTCATATAGCCCTCCCAACGATTAGAATGAATCTCTACTTGCGAATTAGCACCGGCGAAAAAATCCGCGGACAAGGCTTGAATAAATCGGACGGCCTGAGCTATACTGATAAAAATGTATCGGAACCATGCCTATGATGAGCATCCAACTCGGAGGCGTTTTCGTCAAGGGGAAATGCAAGATTTCTCCCTAAGTGAACCGCACCCGCCCGTTACCGCGGAACTTAAGAGGGTTGAACGCCTTTACCGGGGCTCAACCAATTTGGGTGGCACCGCGAGACCGTAAGCGCTCCTCGTCCCAACGGACAGAGGGCGCTTTTTGTGTTTCCATTTTAATTTAAAAGGAGCGGTAGCCATGTTAGACATTCGGTGGATTCGGCAACATTCGGAGCAGGTTCAAAGTGCGGCGGAGCAAAAAGGGATCGGCATCTCCATTCCTGAGCTTTTGGAGCGGGACGACAAACGAAAAGCCTTGCTTCAAGATGTGGAGCGGCTGCGGCAGGAGCGGAATCGGTTGACTAAGGAAGTAAGCTCGCTTATGCAAGGAGGCAACCCGGAACAAGCCGGGGAACCGAAGGAAAACGTCAAAGAAGTGAACCGCCGGCTTGCGCTGCTCGAGGCGGAGCTGCAGGAAGCGGAAAACCAATTCGGAGAGCTGATCATGCTTGTCCCGAATATCGTCTCCCCGGACACGCCGCACGGCCTGTCGGACCAGGATAATGTGGAGATCAAACAGGTTCTCGAACCCGCGGAGTTCGCTTTCGCTCCCCGGGACCATGTTGCTCTTGGCGAGCTTCATCGCCTGATCGACATCCCCCGGGGCGTTAAAACAGCCGGAAGCCGCAATTATTATTTGACCGGCACAGGCGTTTTGCTCCATCGGGCGGTGCAGCAGCTGGCTGTGCAATACGATATCGAAACCTGGATGCCCAGCCGGAAAACCTACGGCGAGACGCACTCGTCGTCCCAACTGCTCGATTTCCAGGCTCGCCGTTCCCAAATCAGCTACAAGGATGCGAACGGCAAGCTCCAGTTCTGTTATACGCTGAACAACACGGCCGTGGCTTCGCCACGCATCCTGATTCCGCTGCTGGAGAACCATCAGGAAAAAGACGGCTCGATTCGGATTCCGGAGGCGCTGCGCCCATATATGAACGGCCTTGAGCGTCTCGAAATCGGCCAGGGGAAATAATTGCCACACAACTAATCGCGCTTGCCTTCGTCCAACTAAGTAAATACAACCAGAATTAGGGTGATGAAACCATGACGAAAAGCAAGTATGCAATTACGGCGATGCTGGCCGTTTCCCTTTTGTTCACGGCCTCCGCGGCACAGGCGGGGGCGGCGGCTCCGGCCATGAAGCAGGGGGCCACTGCCGGCAGCGTCTCTATTTATTTGGATGGGCGTCTTCTCCAGCCCGCAGCTCCTCCCCTCCTCGTTAACGGGACCGTTCTAGTTCCGCTGCGCGGGATCTTCGAAGCCCAAGGCGCCAAAGTAGCCTGGAATGCCGCCGATAAAACCGTGACGGCTTCCAAAGGCGGCGCCAAGCTGACCTACCGCATCGGTGAAGCGACGGCGGAACTGAACGGGCAGCCGCTCAAATTGACGGAGCCCGGCCGCATCGCCGGCGGGTACACCCTGGTTCCGCTGCGATTGGTAAGCGAAGCGCTCGGAAGCACCGTTACCTGGGACGCGCCGTCGCGTGCGGTGCGGATCGCTTCGCCGGCCGCACCGGTGCCGGTAACTTACGAGACGACCGTCGAATGGGGCGTAAACCTGCGCAGCTCGCCTGATGCCGAGAGCGCGACCGTCGCCGGCGAGATGCTGCCGACAGGCGAAAAAGTCCACGTCGTCCGCGAGGTTGGCGCGTTTTGGCTGGAGGTTCGCACCCCGGACAACCGAACCGGGTACATTTCGGCCAAGCCGAAGTACACCGACTATACAAGCCCTTCCCTGATTGAACATCAGACGGACGAGCTGATCGCTTACGGCAAAACCTTCCTGGGAACTCCTTATGAATTCGGGGCCTCCCCGGATCAGACCACTACGTTCGACTGCTCTTCTTTTGTCAAACGGGTCTATCAGGACACCCTTGGCATCGATCTTCCCCGCGTGTCCTACGACCAGGCGAAGGAAGGCAAGGAAGTCAAGATCGACGAACTCCGCAAAGGGGACCTGCTCTTCTTTAGCGCGCGGGGGCTTGATATCGGCCATGTCGGAATCTACGCCGGGGATAATCAGATTTTGCATACTTATTCCAAGGAACTGGGGGTTCATGTCGAGGCCTTCGACAACGGATGGCGCGACCGCTTCGTGACCGCCCGGAGGATATTTTAGACCTGGAGGATATTCTAGATAAGGAGTTAAGGAAAAGCCGTTTGGCAAAAGTTTGAAATGTTCTGGTCAAAGCTTTCTGAAAGAAAGCTGCTTCGGAAGCATGAGACTGTGGTCGCCTTTGTGAGCGGATTTTTACTGCATCAGAAGTTTTAAAATTCAAGAAATCCGGGAACAACAGCGATCGGAAGAACTTTTCACACGGCTGCCTTTCAGGCGTAATCCAAGTTCGACTTATGCAAATAACCCGCGAAATCGCTTGCCGGACAAGCGTGTTCCTCGCGGGTTTTAAATTTTAAATAAATGGGCGAATGTTGCCGAAATAATACTTATAGGAGGGAGATACGATGTGGAACTGGCTGAAATCTTCGAAAACCCCCGTTAGCCCCGAATCCAAAGAAAACCAGACCGATCCCGATGCGGCTGTCCAGCCCGATAACGGTCTGAAGCAGAAAGTCATCATCATTACCGGAACCAGCGGTTCGGGACGCAAAAGCATCGCCAAGCTGCTGAGCACCGAGCTTGGCATTCCTTACGTGCCGTCGTATACGACGCGTGCCATCCGCCCGGACGAAAATGACGGCGAGCATTATCGTTTTGTTACCAGCGACGTATTCCAGGCGATGGAGGAGCGGCATGAATTTTGCCAGACCGTTTCGCTCGAAAGAGGACGCTACGGAATCTCGATGCTGGAGCTCACGGACGCTCTGGAGCGCCATCAAGCGGCCATCGTCGTCGTTAACTGGGATGGCGTCGTGGCGCTGCGCAAGCAATTCGGCGGAGAAGCCATCCGCATCTTTTTGTACGTAACCAAAGACGATGTCCGGCTTCGCGAGGAGCGCAGCGCCGCTCCCCCTGAAATTGTGGAGGAGTACCTGCACAATTACCCGGACCAGGTGATCCACAAGAAAGATTCGGATTTCCTGCTGCAAAATATCGAAGAAGCGGCAACCGTGGCAAGGATCAAGGCCTTTTTGCAGGGTAAACTATAAGCCTCGGACAAACCGCATGATGCAATTACAGTTTTTTGGACAACGTTTCAAGCACTTGGGCGGCTGCGCTTAATTGTTGAATGGAGGCCGTAACCTCCTCTAGCGACGCCGCCTGCGTTTCGAAAGACGAATTGGTTTCGTTCACTTTTTGCGAAATCGCCTCAACGGACGCCCCAATCCGCTTCAATACTTCATCCACTTTACGGATCGACTCGCTGGTCGAGGTCGACAATTTCCGTATTTCCTGGGCTACCACGCCAAATCCTCTGCCCATATCGCCCGCTCTGGCCGACTCGATTGAAGCGTTCAAACCTAACAAGTTGGTCTGGCTGGAAATTTCCTGAATGAATCTCAGAACCTCGTCGGTTCCTTTCGTGTTTTCGGCAGCCAGCTCGACTTCCCGTAAAATTTCCTCATTGGAGCTTGCCACGTTTTGCACTTCCCCGGAAATATGCTGAATGGCCGCCGAGATTTGCTCCAGGGACACGGCGAGATTTTCCGACAGCGTGGAAATCTCGTTTTTTCTCTCCAAACTTTTGCCCGCCAAAATCGCTCCGACGACCTGCCTGTCCTCATCAAAAATAGGAACTGCGTACGATTTGAAAGGCACCCCGTAAATTTCCGCGGGAATTTCCTTAACGATCACCTGACCGGTGGTAAGCGCGTCGAAGGCGGCGCCTTTTTCCGGAACCGGATCTCCCGCCTTGGCATTGATCGGAAGCTTCTCGCAGTTTTGCACTCTTAGGTATTTCTCCCGGTCCGTAATGCCAAATGAAACATCCTCCTCAAAAAACGTAGGCAAATACTCCATGATACGATTGAAAGATTCCAGAAAGATGTTGTTGTTAGATTCACTCATCACGTCTACACCACCTAGGTCATAATTCCTGCGCGCAACATCCGCGAGGCTGGTTTGCATTTTATTGTATAATGACGCGACTGTACGCCGGGATGATATTAGTTACATCGACCAGAATGGTTATCTGTCTATATCGCCTTTGAACAGGGCACGTATAATAGGTACGAAATCACAAATGAACGAGGTGAAACCTGTCCCATGAAATTCAGCATCATCATTCCGACGTACAACAGGTCCATGCAGCTCATGCTCACCTTAGCGGCGTTTGAAATACAGACTTTTCCGGTGAACCAATTCGAAGTGATTGTCGTGAACGACGGTTCAACCGACGACACTCCGGAAAAGCTGCAGCAGTACCGCGCCCCTTACCATCTGATTCCCGTCACCTTGCATGAAACGGTCGGGAGATCCGCCGCCCGCAATGCCGGGATTGTTGAGGCCTCAGGCGACTACATTATTTTCTGTGATCCGGATTTTCTTGTAACTCCCGATTTTATCAGCGTCCATGACCGGTATCACCAGCAGCATAAAAATGCAGTCGTGTCCGGCGTCCCCAATCTGTTCAGAAATGCTTACACCCACTATCATCCCGATTTCTCCGAAGAAGATAAAATGGGAATATCCGAGGTTCTGAAGATTTCAGGCTTATGGGACGACAGCTATTTGAACTCCGGCGAACTGATCGAAATCGTCACGCAAGACGATATCCGTCATCAGACGGATAAGCTGTCCAAAGTCCTCGTGCCCTGGGAGCCAATCAAGCACCATTTTGACGAATTCCCCAAGGACGACGTCGCCCCTTGGATGATGGCGGTCACCCGCAATTTATCCCTGTCCCGCAGGCTGATTGCCCAGGAGAACGGGTTTAACGAAAGCTTTCAAAAATACGGACTCGAGGATTGGGAACTGGGCTACCGCTTGCACCGGCGCGGGGTTAAGTTCGTCCATATCGACGAGGTCATCGGCTATCACCAGGAGCACCCGTCGGTGCATCGGACCGAGGATAAGCAGGGGGAAAATCTGCGCATCTTTTACCAAAAGCACGGATTCACGGATCCTGAGCTGAGCTTGTTGGCCGTGCTGGCTCCATCAGAGGGAATGGAGACGTTCAAAAATTCGCTCCGCATCCTGCGGGGACTGCAAAGCGGCAAACAAGCATCCGGCAGGCACGCCGCCGGGCAGATTCTCCGCGCTTGCACGAAAAGCGCCAAGCTGTTCTGTAATAAACCGAATTCCCCGGAATATGAGCGGCTCAAATCCTCGCTGAAACAAGCCTTTATCCAATCGGAGCAAATTTTTATGCAGCAGCCGCAAAACGCAGCGGCTATGGCCGATATTGGCACTATTCTGAGCCAAACCTGCCGGGAGCTGACTCCTTCCGCCTCCAAGGGGAAAATGAAAGTGCGCCGGAACGCTCGCCGCCCGAAACCCCGCACCCGTATTCATAAAATTCCTCCGGGGCCGCGTCAGCGTGTTCGCAAAAGCCTGAGCAAGAAGCGTGGGACCGTTCTTCAGAGAAGAAAACTAAAGGATCTTCGTAAGAGAGGGAAGATAAGCGCAAGCAGCAAGTGGGTAAGCTCTTTGCTGGCAAGGGTAAGAACCCATTAGTTATAGAGCCTGCAATTAAAATAGGAGGATAAACATTCCGTTGGACCGGCTCATTGCGGATTTGTAAAAAGGAGGCTGCTTTCGCCAGGGAAATCTATCCGGCGAAAAGCAGCCTCAGTAATGAGATCTTCCAATTGATAAGCCTTCCCTGTGTGAAAGGAAGAACGATTAACCTACGTATTTCTCCAAAGTGCGGCGAACCGCGCCGGCCCCGGCAAGCATTTCGTGGAACATGCCTTCGATCTTATCGCCCAGCCCGATCTCGTATAGCCTCACTCCGAATATCGTTTCGTCGGAGAGGATCGTGCGGACCTTGGACGCCGAGTCTCCGAGCTTAACACCTTCCAGAGCCGCCTGCAGGCTCTCCAGAAGCGGATCGGGACTGATGGCAAATTCCTTGCCGTTGTCGTCAATGCCAAGCAGGTAGCGGCACCAGGTCGCAATTGCCAGCGGAATCGCCGTCAAATCGGCCGGATTCAGATCCTCTCTCCGCACGTAGGACTTGAGCGTTTCGCCGAAGCGAATGCCCACCTTTTGCGAGGTGTCCGTCGCGATGCGCTGCGGCGTATCCGGAATATGCGGATTGGCAAAGCGTTCGTTCAGCACTTCGTCCAGAAACTGCTTCGGGCTGATGATTCCCGGATCGACGACCACCTTCAGGCCTTCCCGGTAACCGATGGTTTCCACGAATTTCTTCAGAGTTGCATCCTTCATCTCATCGGCAATCAGCGTGTAGCCCAGCAAGCAGCCGGACACCGCCAAAGCGGTATGCAACGGGTTCAGGCAGGTCGTGACCTTCATCGTCTCCACTTTGTTCACCGTATCGCGGTCCGTGAAAATGACGCCCGCTTCCTCCAGCGCCGGCCGGCCGTTCGTGAATTTGTCCTCAACGACGAGGTATTCGCTGATTTCCGCGTTCACAAACGGAGCGGTATACGTATTTTTCGAGGTAACAATCACGCCCATATCATCGATGCCTTGGCTCAGCAGCGCTTCCTGCACCGTTTCCGAAGGTCTCGGCGTAATTTTGTCGATCATGGATAACGGGAACGTAATTTTGCTCTCGTCTTGAAGGTAAGCAAGAAAGCCATCCTCCACGAAGCCTTTTTTCGTCCATTCTTCGGCGACGGTAATGACGGCGTGTTTCAACTTGTCGCCATTGTGCGAACAGTTATCCATGCTCACGAACGTCATCGGATGCCGGCCTTTTAGGTACCGGCGGTAGGTCAACGCGGTAATAATGCTCATGACATGCAGCGGATGCTCCGGCCCGTTCTCGATGTCCTTCTCCACTACGCCAAGATATTGGCCGGATGGATTCGTCAGCGCGTAGCCTTTCTCGGTAATTGTAAAACTGACCATTTGCAGACTCGGATTTTCGAAAACTCCCGTTAACCGGGCGTAATCCTCCGCTCTGTTGTGGTCCGCCGTAATCCCTTCGACGATGCTGCTGACTATCCTTTTCTCGAAGTCTCCGCTTGCGGTCATCAGCACGAGCAGGGTCAGATTGTCGTACGGCTTGTAGACCTTATCGATCATTTCGAAGTCAAAAGACTCCGCCGCGATAATGCCCGTATCCGCCTTGCCGCTGTCAAGCAGCTTCTGATGGGCATTCGCGATAAAACCTCTAAAAATATTCCCCGCCCCGAAATGGACCCACTCCGGATTCTTTTGGGTATTGGCCGCGACCCGGTCAAAATCGAATTTCGGAAGTTCCACGCCTGCGGCCGCCCAAGCGGCCGACTCCTGATTGATGCTGTTCCGGTTTAGACGCAACACTTATTTCGCCGCCTTTCCCTTTTCCTTTTCCAAGCTGTCCCATACGCCCAGCAGGTACATAATGCCCAGCGCTCTGTCGTACAAGCCGTAGCCCGGACGGCAATTCTTCTCTTCTCCCCACAAATGTCTGCCGTGGTCCGGACGGACATATCCGGTAAATCCGTTTTCGTGGTAGGCCTTGACCACTTCCGCAATGTCGACGCTTCCGTCCTGTCCGCGGTGGGAAACTTCGATGAAATCGCCGTTTTCAAACACCTTCACATTGCGGATGTGGGCGAAATGGATGCGGTCATGAAACTCGCGAATCATCGCCGGCAGATCGTTATCCGGATTCGTGCCAAGCGACCCCGTGCAGAAGGTCAGGCCGTTGTACGGGCTGTCTACGAGATCAAGAAATCTGCGAATATATTCCCGGTTGCGGATAATGCGCGGCAAGCCGAAAATCGGCCAAGCCGGATCGTCCGGATGGATCGCCATTTTTACGTCGTACTCTTCGCATACCGGAATGACGCGTTCGAGGAAATATTTCAGATTGTCGAACAGTTTGTCTTCCGTGACATCCTCATAAGCTTTGAACAAATCGTCCAGCTTGGCAAGGCGCTCCGGCTCCCAGCCCGGCATGGTGAATTTCCCGGCTCCCTTTAGAATTTTCTCGACCATGGACTTCGGATCGTCGGTGATGGCCGCTTTTTCGTAGAACAACGCGTTGGAACCGTCAGGCAGTTCCTTGTACAAATCCGTCCGCGTCCAGTCGAAAATAGGCATGAAGTTGTAGCAAATAACTTTAACGCCAACCGTGGACAGCTTCTTGATCGTATCGATGTAAATATCGATGTATTTGTCGCGGGTAGGCAGGCCGATTTTGATATCGTCATGAATGTTTACGCTTTCCACAACGGCCGGACTGAAGCCTTTGCTTCTGATTAGGGCCGCTTCCTTCTGAATCCGTTCGAGCTCCCATATTTCGCCGGCCACCTTGTCGTGCAGGGACCATACGATTCCCATAACCCCCGGGATTTGGCGAATATGATCCAGAGTAATGGAATCATTGCCCTCGCCATACCATCTAAATGTCATGTTCATAAACATTCCTCCTCAAAAAGGCTCGCTGGCGCAATTGCGCCTGTATACAAAGAAATCACCGTTAAAATCGTAGTTTTCATGTATCCGAGCCAAATATTTTACCTCTTGTATACAAGATAAAACGCTTTGCAAACCTTTGTCAACGTATTTTTATTGGAGACTAGCATAATCCTTAATCCTATTGGAGTTGTGTGATTAGGACAATTTTACATTTGTTTATAATCATGTATACTAGTTCTGATAATAGCAGAGAAAGTTGGAATCCGGGTGGCCTTGAAAAAAGAGATTTTAATTCAGTTAAAAAAAGATATTCTTTCCCTGGATCTGAAGCCGGGTACAATCATCAGCGAAACCATCCTTTCCGAACGTTTTCAATTGTCCCGCACGCCGATTCGCGATATTCTGAAGCAGCTGTCGCTGGAAGACTATATTGATATTTACCCAAAAAAAGGCAATATCGTTTCCTATATCGATCTGGAATCCGTCGAGCAGATCATCTATCTTCGCAGCACCCTGGAAAAAGAAATCATGAAGGAGCTTTCCGGCCATCTACCGCTTAAAGGCCAGCATGAACTCAAGCAAATCCTGGCCGAGCAAAAGGAATGCCTGGAGCGGGAGGACGGATTCGAACGGTTTATGCTGCTGGACGACGCTTTTCACAAAGCGCTGTTCGGGTTGGCCGGACGTCTATTCTTGTGGAACGTGATCCAGCAGTTTAATGTGCACTATTTAAGGTACCGCAAGCTGCATATGCTGAAAAAAGATAAAATTGCGGAAATTCATCAGGAGCACCAGCTCATCGTCGCTTATATCACGCAGGGCGAAACCGGCAAAATCGACGAGCTTGTCCACCACCATCTGCGGGCGGATATCAATTCCGCCTATTTCCTGGAGCATTTTGCGGAGTATATCAAAAAGTGAATCCGTGCCGAAAACGCAAGAAAGGCTGTATCCGGAAGAATATGATTTGCCCCTTTACGAGGTGCAGCTCATGATCCGATACAGCCTTTTTTAACTTTCATTCGCTTCCTCCAGCCCCGCGACGACTTGAAGTCCGCTGCCCAGCGCCTGAAGGAAGTTTCCAAGCGCGTTCAGCCTGTCAGCTCGGGAATTGCCCTGTTGCAGCGCCAAGTCGCCCAAGACCGTGCTGGCGATGGACTGCAGTATATTCCCCAAAATGTCCAGCCTTTGCCCCTCATCCTGCACCCGTTTGAGCCTTGACAGTTGTTTCGTCTGTCCGATCGCCGAAAGGTTGGTTCCCACCGCTTCCAACCAGGAATAGGCGGCTAGCTGACGGTTAAGGGGAGTGGGGCCGCCGCCGGACGATTCGTTCGACGATCGGCCCGACGATTTGCCTGAGGACTTCCCCAGAATTTTGACCGGCCGTATGGCCGGACCGACCGGCTTCGTTCGCTTGACTGGCTTGACTGGCTTGGCTCGCAACGCGCTCCCCTTCCCCCCGTATCAAAGTCGCAACTCCTCATTCAGTTTACGCTAAGGACTGAAGTTGGAAACGGCATTTTACTGGGGCGGCGAAATAAAAATCAAGCGGCGCCTTGCGCAGCCCGGGTGGCGGATTGAGGCTCTCGAAAGATCGGCGCGGCTATTCATATGTAAGTCTGATCGAAGAAGTATTATTCGACGTCTATGCCAAAGTGCTTTTTAAACCCGGCCTTGCCCTCTACCGTGACTTTGACGGCTCTCGTTCCAGGCAGACGCTCCAGCCAGTGAAGTTCGAACATTCTGTCCAAAAGAGCGTTACCTAACGCTCCGGCCAGGTGATGGCGTCTTTCGCTCCAGTCGAGGCATTTGGGTGAGAACACCCGGCGTTTGGCCTGCAACTTGCTTATATCAAGCTGGAAGCCCTCAAACCACCGAGCCCCCGTCTCCGTAAGCTCAAATCCGTGAATTCCCTCCTTTACATATTCTTTGTCAACAAAGCTCTGGGTTAATTTCACTCCAAGGTTCCCCGCAAGATGGTCATAACAGGTTCTGGCGTTCCTTAAAGCTCGGTCTTCCGTCGACTGCTTCAAGGACCGGATCTGCGCCTGCGGAGAGATCGACAATATTGACTCCATGACCCGGGCTACTTCCGGGCTGCGAATCCCGTAATACCGATGCCTTCCTTGTTTATCGACGGCCACTAAATTGGCGTCGGTCATCTTGGCCAGATGAAAACTGGCCGTTTGCGGCCGGATTCCGGCCATTTGCGCTAGCTCGCCCGCCGCATGAAAGCGGCCATCCATCAGAACGGCTAACATGGCGGATCGCGAAGGATCGCTGACCAGCGAAGCAATCAGGGCCGTATTCGGACTAGGACTAGGACTAGGGTGCATCGAACTCCTCCTCTGATTCTGTAATCCATAGTTCGATGATAATTGAAATGTTTATATTATACAATTGGGGAAAATACCAACTGAAATGAGAGGAGACTCGGAAATGAGAAAAATAGCCGCCGCACCAATAACGAAAATCGTTCATCCGAAAATTTTGTATTACGGGACGCCGGTCATCCTGCTGAACACGTTAAACGAAGATGGGACGGTGAATATCAGCCCCATTTCTTCATCCTGGGCGCTCGGAGACCATCTTGTCCTGGGTCTTGGCGTCGACGGGAAAGCGCTGGAGAATTTGCGGCTTCTTCCCGAATGCGTAGTGAATGTGCCGGATCCCGCCCTCTGGGAGAATGTTGAGAGCTTAGCCTCCTATACGGGGAAAAATCCCGTTCCCGAACACAAACAAAGAAGCGGCTTTGCCTACAAAAAAGACAAGTTCTCGATCAGCGGACTGACGCCTGCCGCGTCCGAGATCGTAAAACCTGCCCGTATTTTGGAATGTCCGCTGCAAATTGAAGCCCGGGTTGAGACAATCCGGATCCCCGAGCATTCGCCCTTTTTCGCGATCGTGGAAGCCCGGGCGGCGGTTGTGCATGCCCATGAAGAAATCACGATTGGCGAGCATCATATCGATCCGCAAAAATGGAGTCCGTTGATATATAACTTCCGCCATTATTTCGGCACAGGGGAACACCTCGGAAAAACCTTTCGCGCCGAGGTATAGAGTAGGCCTGATCAGGGCGCTTATCTCGCCCTCTCCCTTTGTCTAATCGGCTGCATTCTGACCCGGCAGGCCAACGGGGTGTTTTGGCTGTGTTTGCGCCGGGCTAACGGCCGCATTTGGCCTAGCTGGCTGCGCTAAGCCGTTGGCCGCGGTTGAACGGCGGTTTCGCCGGGATCAGCGGCTGCATCCGGGTTCCCCCCCGTTTATAGCAGTAAATGCGGTCGAGCCGGCTCTTCCTGCAATTAGCGGTAAATTTAGGCGCTATTTCAACGCTTTGCCTCTTATATGTAAAAATAGCGGCAAAAAATGGCGTTATTCTTCTGCAATATACGAAAGAACTAGCATTTTGCCACTTTCTCCGCAGAATAACGCCATAAAGTACCGCTATTATGCTATAAACCACCGTTTTTTCGAAAATTGCGCCATTTTTTACCGTTATCGCAACCACTTGGCTCGCTTTTCGACTATGTTGCCGACTTTTCACCTTACTCACTCACTAATAGCTGCCGCACATGAGCCGCACATGATCTTACTCACCAATGGCTTCCGTCTCCATATCCTCCATAGCACCAAGCGACTTTTGCCCGTCAACCATTTACCTACCACCTTACTGTCTACCGCCAATGCCCACACCTTGTTGTCCTTCAACTTACTGTCTATCGCCTATGCCTCCCCTTGTAGCCCTCACCTTACTGTCTGCCACCTATACGTTCACTTCGTCGCTCTTCACCCGTGTTCCCCCTTACTCTCTGCCCTGCCTCTATGCCTTTCATCGCTATCGCCTTCTATATTTTCTATACCTTATTACCTTGTGCCTTATTGCTCTGTTTTCCAGCGCTTGATCTCTTCCCTTACTCGTGGAGCCACCTGAGTTCCCAGCAACTCAATGGCTCTCAGGACATCGTCGTGAGGCATCGAGCCCACCGGCACGTGCAGCATAAAGCGGGTGACGCCGACATTTTTGCGCAGGTGGATGATCTTCGCGGCTACCGTTTCCGGATTGCCTACGTACAGCGCACCTTCAAAGCTGCGGGCGGCATCGTAGGCGGCGCGGTCGTAATGGCCCCAGCCCCGCTCCCGTCCGATGACGTTCATGCTGTACTGCGTGGGCAGGAAAAATTTCTCGGCCGCTTCTTCATCCGTATCGGCGATAAAGCCATGCGAATGCGAGGCCACCGGCAGCCGGGTTATATCATGGCCCGATTGGGCGGCCGCATTCTTATACAGCTCCACAAGCGGAGCGAACTGGACGGGGCGGCCGCCGATAATCGCCAGCACCAGCGGCAGTCCGAGCATGCCGGCGCGAACCACGGATTCCGGGTTGCCGCCGCTGCCGATCCATACCGGCAAAGGATTCTGAACGGGTCTCGGATACACGCCCAAGTCGTTAATCGCCGGACGATGCTTGCCCTCCCAGGTTACTCTCTCGGATTTCCTAAGCTTCAGCAGCAGCTCCAGCTTCTCGTCAAACAGCTCATCGTAATCGTTCAAATCATATCCGAACAGCGGGAACGATTCGATAAAAGAACCCCGCCCCGCCATAATTTCCGCGCGACCGTCCGAAATGCCGTCCAGCGTGGCAAAATCCTGGAACACCCGCACCGGATCATCCGACGACAGCACCGTCACCGCGCTGGTCAGCCGAATTCGTCTGGTCTGCGAAGCGGCCGCAGCCAGCACGAGGGCCGGAGCCGAAGCCGCATAATCCTTGCGGTGATGCTCGCCTACGCCAAATACGTCAAGCCCCACCCGATCGGCGAGGACGATTTCCTCCACGACCTCGCGCAGCCGTTCGGCGTGGCTGATGACTTTACCGGTCACGGCATCCGGCGTTGTTTCCACAAACGTACTGATTCCTATTTCCATGCGTGCGCACCTGCTTCCTTTTGATAATAACTATATTTTCGTACATTACTGAGTTTTTTTCAAGATAATCCGAAAAATCATGCCGCGCCAATACCACTTAATCCCAGACCTCCCTGCAAAAAACTCCACGCTTGTCTGAAAAGTCATTGTTGCGCAACTCGCCCGAACTTAGAATAACATCATCAAGGATTTTCGTGCATATGCACAATGAAAATGAACGATATAAAGGAGGAGCTCCCCTTGTTTCAGCTTTCCGAAAAGCAGGCCCAGGAAATTGTCGATAAGATGATGAAGGATATTCCCTACAACATCAATATTATGAATGAACAAGGCGTCATTGTCGGAAGCGGGAATAAGGAAAGGGTCGGTACCGTTCACCCGGGAGCGGTGAGAGCGCTCGCAACGGGGAAGATGGTCGAGGTCTGGGACGACGGCCGTTTTGAGAAAAAAGGCACCAACGAGCCAATCGTCATCGACCAGAAACGCGTCGGGGTTATCGGCATCACCGGGAATCTGGATGAAGTCCGGCCATTTTGCAATATCGTCAGAACCACGGTGTCGCTCCTGATCGAGCAAAAAATCGCCTTCGAGCATTTGGCCAGCGAAGCGAGCCGGAGGAAAGCGTTCCTCGAAATGCTGCTCAGCCACCAAGGAGCTTATTCGCAGAAGCTGAAAAAAGAAGCCGTGCCTTACAATATCGATCTGCTGTTAAAAACCGTCGTGTTGTACGTTAAATATTATAATCCCGAGGAGCCGCCGGTAAACCAATTGCGGCAGTACCCCTCCTTTACTCTCGATGAGGATACCCTCCTTATTCTGGTGCAAAACGAGGACGATCCGAGCAAGCTCGTCAAACTCTTCCTTCAGGCCGGTCCCCAGGTGCTGGTCGCCGTCGGCAAACCGGAAGCCAACATCGCCGAAAGCTACCGCCAGGCGAAAAACGCCATGAATGTTTTGCTGGCGCTGCGCCCCCCTTCACAGGCCATCGCCTTTGAGGATGTCGATTTCCTTATCAAGCTAAGCCATGCGGATCTGGGCGGCAGCATCAACGCGGTCGGCAAGCTGGAGGATGCCGTGGACATGCTGGACACCTTGCGGAGTTTCATCAATAACAACTGCAGCATGTCCCAAACGGCCGAAGAGCTGAATATCCACCGAAATACGCTGCAATACCGCCTAAAGAGAATAGAAGCTCTCACCGGAAAAGATCCACGGAACCTGCTGCAGCTTATCGAGCTTACCCATGGCCTTTTATCCCTGTATAAATAGGGGCTAAAACAGAGCAGGGCTGCCCATGTAGTATAGAAACTACGAAAAGGGCAGCCCTGCTTCTTTGATCTCTTATTTGCTTAAATTCAGTATTCTCGCGATGTTCTCGCAGGTCCGCTCGACGTTTTGCGGCCCTTCGGCCAGCAACTTGTCCAGCCCCGAGGCGCCCGGAACAATGCCGAATACCGCATCGATCCCTTCCGCATAGAGGGTATCGATACCCTCTCCGATATAACCGGCCACGGCAATGACCGGTACACCCGCTTCTTTGGCCGTGCGGGCCACCCCGTAAGGGGTTTTGCCGAACTTCGTCTGAAAGTCGATGCCGCCCTCGCCGGTAAAGACGTAATCCGCACCGGCCAGCTTCTCTTTCAAGCCGGTGTATTCAATGACGATCTCAATGCCTTTTTGGAGCGTCGCTCTGGTAAAGATCAAGAGTCCCGCCCCCAAGCCGCCGGCAGCCCCCGCCCCCGGAATGTCGCGCACGTCTTTGCCTAGCTGCCGTTTGACGACTTCCGCGTAATGGGACAATCCCGCGTCAAGCGCTTCGACCATCGCCGGGGTGGCTCCCTTTTGCGGTCCGAACACGCGGGAAGCGCCATGCTCCCCGCACAGCGGGTTGGTAACGTCGCAAGCCACAATCAGCTGCACCTGCTGCAAGCGCTCATCCAGCGAGGAGATATCAATGCTTGCCAGCTTGTCCAAGCTGCCTCCGCCGCGGGGAAGACGGTTTCCGGCTTGATCCAGAAACCTTGCGCCGAGCGCCTCGGCCATGCCGGTGCCGCCGTCATTGGTCGCACTGCCGCCGATGCCGATAATGATTTTGCGGATGCCTTTATCCAGGCATTCCCGAATCAATTCGCCTGTGCCGTAAGTCGTCGTGACCAGCGGATTCTTGGCTTCCTTGGGCACGAGGTGGATTCCGCTGGCCGACGCCATCTCGATCGCGGCGGTTGTTCCGTCGCCCAAAATGCCGTATTCCGCATTCACGGGTTGTCCAAGCGGACCCATAACTTCTTTATGATAGATTCGTCCGCCCGAGGCGTCGACAAGGGATTGAACCGTCCCTTCACCGCCGTCGGCCATCGGCACATGAACGAAATTCGCCGTTGGATATATTTCCCTCAATCCTTTTTCCATGGCAACGCATACTTCTTTTGCCGTCATACTCTCTTTGAAAGAGTCCGGCGCCAGGACAAATGTTTTCTCTCTCATCTCTTCACCCCATGCTAGATATTAAAGCAGAAATCCGTATATGATCGTCGCCGCTATCGTCATCGTTCCGCCGACGATAGCTTCATAAGGAATAAGCCCCATCCGCTGCTTGATGCTCATTTTCATGCTGTCCGCCGTAACGTGGAAGTAGTTCCCTTGAGGCAGGGAGTCGATTACGGTCGCCCCGGTATGAACCATAACGGCCGCGGACAACGGCGCCGTGCCCATATCGAGAATGGCTTTGCTGAACGAACCCGTGGCCAAAATTACGCCGGTCGACGTAGAAGCCGTAGCCGCCGCCATCAAAATCCCGGAAATCGGCGCCAGGAACGTGCCGGAAATTCCCGAAGCCTGGATCAGGCTGACTACCTGAGTTGACAGGTCGGAGGCCGAGATCAATCCCGCAATCCCGCCTGCGCCGATAAGGATCAGCACAGTCGCTGTCATTTTATTCAGGCCGGAAGCGGTATACTGTAAAATTTTCTTTCCTTGGCCCATCGCCAGCATGCCGACGATCCCCGCAATCGGCAAAATATACAGCGCATCCACCTTGAACTTGGCCAGCGCATCGATTCCCGAAATCGATCCGATCGGGTTGATCATCAGGAGGACGACGGCCACCAAAGGCGCCACGATCGCCTTGCCGAGCGGTGGATATTTCGATGTGTCGGCATCGTTATATACCGCTTCTTGATCGGATACCTTAATTCCTTTATTTTTGATCAGCGATGCCACAATCACCGTTACGATCAGACCGCAGATCGCCGGGATAAGCCCGGCCAGCATGACCTGGCTGAGATCCAGGTCGAATCCCCGCGCCGCCGCAATCGTGTTCGGATTCGGGGAAATGATGTTCCCTGCTTTTCCCCCGCCCGACAAGGCGAGCAGCACAGCCAGCTTCGAAATCCCCATTTTATTGCCGACCGACAGAGCGATCGGCGCTACGATCAATACGGCCACCGGGATAAATACCCCGACCGCGGTGATGATCATCGTCGCCAAGGCCAAAGCGAAAATCGCCTTGCTGCCGCCGAATTTTTTAACGATGGCTTGGGCAATCGTTTCGGCAGCGCCCGATTCCATCATCACGCCCGCCAAAACCCCTGCCGCAAGCACCCGGATAACCGTCCCCATCACGCTTTGCGTCCCCGCGACCAGCACGTTGACGGTCTCTTCCAAATTGGCGCCGCCGATTAAAGCGCCTACAATTGCCCCAAAAAACAGAGCATAAACCGGATTCAGCTTTCTGAGGATCAGAATAATCGCAATCGCCAGTCCCGCCAAAGCTCCAATCCAACTGATTGTTAACCCTTCCACTGTCTTTCCCCCCATGCAAGTATGCAAATGTTGAACACGCTTTCATTATATAGGCTGCCCTGTACGAAAAATATTGATCAAAGGACGAAATGTATTGTGCAAATGCACAAGCTCAAAACTAAAAAGAAGATGTCCTTATAAGTCATCTATGATGACTTTTGGGACACCTTCTAAAACTTGTCATAGCAACGGAGCAGAGAGTCCTGCCACATTGTAACGGCGGTTCCTTCTGCCGGATAGCCGCCAAGTACCGGATCGGCTTAGAGGTTTTGCGTTAGTCCGGATTGCCCGGCCTGTTCGATAACGACTCAAAACGCGGCCCTCCTCCGACACTTTAAATAGCGGCCTTATTTGGCCCTATTTCCCCGGAGAGACCTCATAATGAATCAATAGCGCCGTTTTATAGCCTTATTTCTGCAGATGAGCTCCTTTTTCCTCGGTTTGGGCGTTTTGCCGAAAATAGGACCATTTTGTACCGCTATTTTCAGGAAATCGCGCTCTCGGGGTGAAATAAGGCCATTTTTTGCCGCTATTCAATAAATCGCCGGTTGAGGACCTGTGTGCCGTGCATCATGGGAACTGAAGATTTGCGCTAATTCAGCTTCATCATCGGAAGGACCAATTCCATCAGATCGTCCTTTTTCCAGCTCTTATTGTATCTTTGGGAAAATTCCAGGCATTTTAAAACATAGGCGGAGCCCAGTTCATACCTCTGCGTAGAGAAATAATAGGAGGTCAGTTCAGTCAAAAATTCGAGGTACTGGCCCGCGACGACCTGCTGGTTATATTTTCCGTACCAATACACGCGTTCTTCCTTGAACTCCAGCTGATCCTTAAACCTTTCCAACACATCGTCCACGTTCATGTGAAAAAGATTGGCGACTTTTAAGATACTGCTCATGGCCGGAATGATTTCCGCTTCCTTCTCTGCGATATAATCGACATATTCCGGAAGGACCTCGGTTTCCCCGGACTTCATGCGGTACATGTAAGTATTCGCCTTGCCCCATTCCTTAAATTGCTCCATGATCCGAAATTCTTCTTCGCTATAGTCCTTGATCCAGCTTGTGTCCGTGTACAGCGCCACATACTCCAACGCTTGGCTGTAATCTCCCCGGGAGTCGTATACGCCGCCTTTCAACAGATAAGCATATAATATGTAATAAATTAAAGGTCTCGCCGTCTCTTTTTGCTCTCCCCGTTTAAGCAGCCCTTTATTGTGATATCGCGCCGCCGCCCTCCGGCCCATGCGCTCGGCAAATTCGTTGACCCTTTCCCACTGGCGCATCGAAGTGTAGATATTGCAAATCTCCCTCAAGGCTTCCACTTGATCGGCCTCATCGAGGCGGTCAACATAAGCTTCAAACGAAGCTGCCGCCCTCATATTCTCTTCCTGGTCGTCGCTTAGAGATAAGATAAACAGCCTGTACCGGCATAAAGCGAGCCGCTCGGAATGCTGATATTTTTCGCTCTCGGTTACACTGCGATAGAGCAATGTTGCCGCTTGTTTTTTGCCCTCATAAAAAAAATGCTCCGCTTTCCCGAACAGTAAAGGAACATACAATAAATGATCGGCTAATGCATTCACGAGTCTTTCAATGCATTCCAGTTTGTTAAGCTCGGCACAGCGATCCAAAAAGGGACCTAAGCGGCGCCAGTTCGGCGAAGCGCTCTCCAAACATTCCTCTAAATAGAAATCGTACAGACTGCCCTCTTCCAGGCCCATCGCTGCGGTTATCCGATCCAGATTAAGCGTGGATATAAGGCGCCGGCCATGGATTAGTGAGCTTATCGTTCCTGCATTTACCCCCGATATTTCAGCAAACTGCGTCAGGGTCATTTTCTTTTTGGAAAGGTATTTTTCCAATTCTTCTCGGATTCTGGCTACAGGATTCAATTATAAAACCGCCCTTCCAAAGACAGGGAGAATTAATCATTCTACCCATTACTATACCAAAAAATAGAACTCTGTACCGGGAAATAAAAAACAGAGTACCTTTGCCATTTAATGACAAGATACCCTGTTCTTTGATTGCGATCGTAAATAATCCTTTGCTTTCTTCCTTTGTTTCCTTTTGAATGAATTGCTTAAAAACCAGTACCGTGGCCGAGAATTTTCAAAAGGCCGTTATTAAATATTTCTGCGAAAAAAACTAAAGAGCTAGCTGATAAAAACCGAATTACCCATCTTTTTTTCATAAAATTTTCGCACCTCGCAAATTAGATCTTTATATTTTTCCTGATTCTCATTTGAAGCATTACATCGGAATTCTTCGAATAATCCTACGCATCTGATTATAACAGATGAATTGTTAAATTCGAGTGAAATCTCCAGAACTTTCAATATCAAATCAACACCTATTTGATATCTATGCATGTTCAAGTAATAATATGCAAGTTCTGTTAACACATGAATATATTGATCCATCACAATCTGCTGATTATACTTCCCTAAGAAAGAGATGCGTTCCCTAGGTTCTAAGTGAGTTTTAAAACGTTCCAAGATTTCATCAATATTTAAATGATTTCGATTGGCTAACTGCAATATGTTCAATATTGCCGTAATGACTTCGTTTTCGTTTCCCGCAATATAATTAACGTAATCCGGCAGCACTTCGACCTGCCCGGCCATTAATCGAAATAAGTAATTATTGGCTTTGCCAAACTCTATGAACTGTTCAATGATTTTATGCTCTTGTTCATTCTGCTGTTTGACCCAACTTGTATCACAGTACAATGCCACATAATCCAAAGCTTGCGTATAGTCTCCTTTTGCTTCAAATACATTAGACTTCAGCAAATAGGCATACAAAACATAATAAATCAGCGGTCTTGAAGGCTCTTTCGTTTCATCATATTTTTTTGACGTTTTATTTTGATATCTATAAGCCGCTTTCCTACCTAGTTTTTCGGCTAACTCATTAACCCTCTCCCAATGGTGAAGGGAAGTATAAACGTTCGCCAGATCTCGGAGCGCATCCAGCTGGTCGGTCTCATCAAGACGATCCACATAACCTTCAAACAAGGCGGCCGCCCGCATATTCTCTTCCTGATCGTTCCCGAGCGCTATCGTGAACAACCGGTATTTGCTGAGCGCGAGCCGTTCGGAATGCTGATATTTCTCGCTCTCCGCGACGCAGGCATAGAGGATGCCGGACGCTTCTTTACGGCCCTCCTGAAACAGCTGCTCCGCTTTTTTGAAAAACAAGGGGATATACGATAAATTGTCCGTAACCGCGTAGGCGAGCCGGTGAATGCATTCCAGCTTGTCCAGTTCGGCGCATCTCTGAAGGAAAGGCTCCAAACGCCTCCAATCGGGGGAGGAGCTAACCATACAATCCTCCAAATAGAAATCGTAAAGACAACCTTCCTCAAGTCCCATGCCCTGCGTGATCCGATCCAGATTTTGCATCGATATCGGGCGTTGCCCGTTAATAAGCGCGCTTAAAGTCCCCGGATTAACGCCGGAGATCTCGGAAAATTGCTTCAGCGTGATTTTCCTTTTCGTAATATAATTTTCTAATTCTTGTCGAATCGTGGTTGTATGAATCATTACAAAACCACCTTTCCAAGGATTAGGAAGTTGAAAGCCGCACCTCTCCTACTATAACAGATTCAATAGATTAATTGGTATAAAATTACTTTATGCTCACTTTTTATAAAATTTTAATAGTTTATTATTGAAATAGCAAACGCTATGGTCTACATCGGTAAATCTCCTCTTTCAAATACTGGTATAACGTTCCGTCCCAGCCGTAGCCCCCCTATGGAAAAAAGCAGCCAAGGATTCATCCTCAATGTGGGGAGCATCGCCGGCGTAACCAGGCTCAGCTCTTCCCAGCCTTACGCGTTATCCAAGGCCACCGCCCACGCGCTGACGAAATCGCTCGACGCGCCTTGGCTCCGCATGTCCGGGTGAATTGCAAATTGCATAATGCCCGGGGCCGTGGCAGCAAGATGGTGAGCCGGACAAGAGGAGCAGATGAAAAAGAGGATGTCCCAAAAGCCATCTATGATGGTCTTTGGGACACCCCATACAACGATAAACCCTGTCGGATCGCTGCCATGCCAGGTACCGGATCAACTTCGAGGATTTGAGATAGTACAATTCGCCCGCTCTGGTCGATGGCGTCCCCAAACGCCGCATTCCTCCGGCACTTCCTGAAATAGCGGCCTGTTATGGCCTTATTCCCACTGGAGAGGCCTCATTCTGAATGAATAGCGCCGTTTTATGGCCTTATTTCTTCAGAAGAGTTCCCTTGCCTCTCGATTTTGGACGTTTGGCGAAAATAGGGCCATTTTGTACCGCTATTTTCAGGAAAAAGTGGTTTCGGAGTAAAATAAGGCCATTCTATACCGCTATTCGAGAAATCGCCGTTTGCTATTTATTGCTGATTCCAGGCCAGGACGACTCCGTTCAACAAAAGCAAAGGTTACCTGGCTCGAAATCAGCTACGCACGAGCAGCTCATCCTCGATGTCGAGCTCACTCCGGCTGACCGGACTGCCGGGCTAGCCCTTCTTTTACACAAATGGATGCGATAAGCCCTCCATGTTAATGAAAATCAGAGCAATTGAAATTACCGCGAGCACGAAAGCCGGGACCGCTTTGGAAACGGGGTCCTTGGCGTTTAGATGCGCCAAAGCACCCATGACCATCGTAAACCCGAGCCAAATGCCCGCATAAGCGGCAACGCCCGGATACCAGAAGCCGACAATCAGCCCGGCGACCCCGATGTATTGCACGAGTCCCGTAACGATGCGGAACCACTGCGGCAATCCCAGATGGTTGAAGGCCTCTACCTGCTGCTTCGCCCCTCCCAACTTGCTGGCGCCCGCCACCAGGAAAACCAGAATCAACAGCCCTTGCAAAACGATAGATACTATGGACACGAATAATTACCTCCTTATTTTATTTCAGTAACTTACATGTTATTATGTATCCAGGTTCGAACTTACGGAAGTAGGCACCTTAAAGTGCCCCGGTAACCTTTAAGTAACCCAGGAAAGGAAGACGATGCGATGAATCACAACTTCGATACGGACTCATGCATGCTTGATGAGACCATGAACGTCATCATGGGAAAATGGAAGCTGACCATTTTATATTTTCTTTTCCACGGCACGATGCGTTTTAGCGAGCTTCAGCGGGGCATTCCCGAAGTCACGAAAAAGATGCTGACCGCGCAGCTGCGGGAGCTCGAAGAGCAGGACATCATCCGGCGGGTGGTTTACGCGACCGTTCCGCCCAAAGTGGAATACTCTCTGACCGAATACGGACGTACCCTCGAGCCCGCTCTAAGAATGATTCACGAATGGGGCGCCTCCCACTCCGAGCATATGCGATCCATAGCAAAAAACCGCCAGGCGATGGCGGTCAATGATTCGGTATAGCGATTAATTCTTTCACATCCGCGTATATGATATACAGCATTCCCCCGAGCAGCCCTCCGGCGGTGTTCAAAATCATGTCGTCCACATCGAATTGCCCTATCGATAAAACGGCCTGGGCGCATTCCAGGGATAAGCTCATCACGCAAGACGCCAAGCATACGCTCATCAGAGAGAAGCCTTTGCCCGCACTTGACAGGCAGCCGAGAAATAGGCCGAACGGTATGAAAATCGCGATGTTTCCGACCAGATTTACGAGACCCTGCCCTGTTACCTCATGGAGCGTCCTTGTTATTTCGTGAAAAGGAATCACATTCCCCTCATGGATTCGAAAGATAATATGGCCGGGGCTTTCCAAGCTGCTCATCAGCTGTTCCCACAGGAACGGCGGATTGACCCGGCCGAACTTAAAAAGGATGATTTTCACCAGTTCGTACAAATACGCGGCAAATATCAACCGAATTGTCAGCTCATACCACCATATTTTAGATTTCATATTCCATTCCTCGCTTTCTGCCGCCAAATTATCGGTACACGGTTACGATCACGCCGCCCATATTGTCGCCGGAAATGTCATATTGGCCTTGCGACGGCACATGAAGCGTCACATCCTTAGCAACGGGATAGTAGTAAACGTCATAGGTTCGCCCGGCGATCGTCTTCGTAATCTCTCCCTGTTCCTTCAAGTAGTCCAAATATTCTTCCAGCACAAAGCCGTTCTCCCGGATAATCGCGCTATGCGGCAAACCAACGTAACGAAAATGCCAAGGCTCGTATTGAATGCCGGTGATGGCCGTTTTGTCCTGGGGATAACGCAAAATAAAACCGTATTGCCAGGCGTTCTCCTTGAGCCACCTGCCCTCGGGGGCTTTGTCCATCTCCGCCTCGGACGACCCGATATCCAGCGATAGTCCAAGGTTATGTTCGCTATACCCCGCCGGCATCGCATACTCGGCGCCCATCTGCCGGTACAGCTGATCCTGCTTCTTCTCGTCCCGGTAGCCGCTGCTGATTAAAAAATGGTTGACTCCGTCCTTTCCCGCCGCCCGAACCATGGCCGAAAATTTCTCCGTCAAGCGAGGCGACAGCTGAACGGAATTATCCATGACGGCAAAGCCCTGGATCAATTCCGAATGCTTGACCAGGCTGACGGCCCCGGACTCCGGCTGCCCTTTTGGCACGGGATGATCCCGGTTCACCAGCAGCAGGTCCCCCTTGAAGATTTGGTCCTTCGTTACATTTATCGTAAGCCCGTCTTCGGCAGGAGTCTGATCCTCCGCGTAATATTCTTCTTCAAACTGCCTCTCATTCACGGTATTTTGCTGATAGTGGGTAACTCCGTAGTAGCCCGCCGCCAGCAGAATGATTACAAGCCAAAAACCCCGTTTCCTCATTGCTTCCTTCCTCCTAACCTTGCTGTAAATTAGGATAAAGAAAACTTTTTAAAAAGAAACGGGGTAAAAAATAAAGTTTTTCTTAAATTTTATTCGGCATGCTCATAGAGCGTAACGCTTTCGATGTTGTTGAGGAATCTCCGCAGCTCCGTGGCCGTGTTCCTGCCGATGTCGCCGGACTCGTACAGTTTGCGGATTTCCGAGCGTTCCATATCCATTACCTTCAACCGCAGTTCTTCCTTTTGTTCCTCTTTGCGCTCGTTGTAACGGAAGGTAGGTCTCTGCAGCCGGTCAATCATTTTCCGGTAATCCATAGCGACCGTTTTGACCAATTCCGGGTGGTCGCATTCTCCCGAATAAACCTCCAACCGCTGGAGGCCCGCTTCCAGGGCTTTGACTTGAATGTCGAGGCCCTGCCGGAGTTTCGCCATTCTTTCTTCCCTACTTGCCGTCTTATTATGCTTAAACCTCCTGGAACCGCGGATCATTCTGCCGACCAGGTATTTGAAGCCGGACTGGACGCTTTTGGAAAGGGCTTCTTCGCGATAGTCCATGGACTTCTCGAAGGTTTCGAATACCGCCGTTTCCATTTCGCCCTTGTCGATTTGTTCGTGAATGCATTTTCTTTCCGCCTTGAGCGCCAGAAGCCGGATCTCATTGATCCTTTGCTGAACATCTTGGGGCAAAGACGGAGCGAGCGTATGAAACATTTGCTTATATTCGTCGATCAATTCGTAAGCGGCCGCTTGGTTATCTTCATCCATCTCCATACGGAGCTTCTTGACCGCCGACATCAAAAGCATGCTCTTCGCCTCATGCAGACCGATACGGTCCGCCGGTTCTCCGAGCGCGGTTTCCTCCACGCTCAGCATCGGCAAAAATAGGGTCGCCGCAATCAGCGAGAACAAAATGACCCCGGCCGCCAAAAACAGGAGCAAGGCACGCTCGGGAAACACTTCTCCGTTTGCGATCAAATAAGGGATGGACAGCACCCCCGCCATCGTCACGGCGCCGCGCACGCCCGTTAAGCTAACCAGAAGACTGTTTTTAAAATCCGGTTTCAATATGCTTCCGGTTCGGTCGATCCGATATTCGTAATGGGAAAAAAGGTACGACCATACAAAACGGATGCCCAGGATGACGAACCCGACCGCAACAACATAACCAAGGGCCAGCCAGTTCCCGATATCCGGGTCCGCGACCGTTTCGCTCATGGACGAAGGAATACTTAGCCCGAGCAGCAAGAATACGACGCCGTTCAGTACAAACAGCATAATGGACCAGATGTTTTCGGTGAGCACCTGCACTTCGGCAATCATGGTTCCCGTCCGCTCCCTCACCAGGGCATGGACGATCCCGGCCACCACCACGGCGATCACGCCGGAGGCATGAAGCAGCTCCTCGGTTACGATATAGATCACAAACGGGGACAAAATCTGCAGCAAAGAGTGAAAGGTCACGTCATAAATGCCTTGTTTGCGTAGGGCAAAGCGGATCCAGGTGACGATCAGGCCCAATAGGAGCCCTAACCCGGCCCCGGCAATAAACATATAGGAGAAATCGAAAATCGCCTGTTTCAACGAGAAGAAACCGGTGACGACCGCTGCTACCGCATAGTTAAAAGCCACCAAACCGGAGGCATCATTGATCAGGGATTCTCCCCGAACCAGATTCAGCACTCTATCGGGGATATGAAAACGTTTGGCGATCCCATTGACCGCCACCGGGTCGGTCGGCGACAAGATCGCCGCCAAAGCGAAGGCCGCCGCCAGGGGAATCGAGGGAATCAGGGCATGGATGAAATAACCGCCGCCGAATGTCGTAATGAGGACCAGAATAATGGCGTTGCCGAAGATGGGCACCCTCATTTTCCATAATTCGTCCCGCGGAAAAAACCTTCCGTCATTATACAAAAGCGGCGCAACGAACAACAGCAAAAACCATTCGGAGTCGATTTCGATTCTGACGCCGTGGAAGAGCAAGGCGATCAGGACGCCCATGGCGATTTGAATCAAAGCCGTAGGGACCGAGGGGATATAATGGCTGATGATATTCGAGATCAATAAGGAGACGAGCAGTAAAATAACAGTCAATAATAAGTCCATGAAGTCACTCACCTTCCGCGGGCAATTTCCGAATTTAGTATTCTCGAGGCAAAAGGATGTATACCAATCCAAGCATACGCTTTCGCTTGGGGTTAAATGATAGGCGCCTTACCGCTTGCAGTACGGAACTGCAGCCATAAGACGCCTACGGTATAGGCTCGCTTATGCTATTTAGCTTGCCCGCTGGCGGTGCACACGCTTCTCCAGGTTGACTCGATCAGCCGCGCAATCGTCTCGTCCGTCAGCGTCAAATATTGATGGACTGAACCCTTTACCACGTAAACAAACGAGCCGTAGTGCATTTGCAGCATGGCGTGGGGATCCATTTCAACGAACAGCTTCTCGCCAATCGCCTGAGCGTAGAGTTTCTCGAGCGGTCCGCACCATCCTCCGGTATACGCTTCTCTCTTCACTTCATCGTAAATGTACGGCGAGAAGGAATACTGCTCGATGAACTGAAAACCCTGCGGGAACTCGATCGACACTCGAATCATGTTTCTCCATGCGCGCTCCAGACGTGTACGAATCGGCTCATCCGTGAAAAATCCGTCGAGCACGTTTTCCCCGTTAAAAGCGACGATCGCTTTATAGAGCTCGTTGATGATCGCCTCTTTGCTGGGGAAGTAATGATATATATTGCCCGTCGAGACCCCGGACTTTTTGGCGATCAAAGACATCGAGGTGGCCTGCAGCTCCTTCTCGATAATCAAGGACAGCGTCGTTTCCAGCACGGCCTTCTGAACTTTGTTGTATTTATCGAACATGGCCTTTACCTCCATATAAAACGATCGTTCGTGCAAGAACATAAACCGAATGATCATTCTAATCTTAGGCATGCCATGGCTCGTTGTCAATACATTCGGTTATTTATAATTTGCCCGGAGCGTCTCCAAATACTCCTCGATCGGCACCGAATTCCGCATGGCTACGAGTGAGTTGCCCGCAGCCCCGACCACGTTCCGGAACGTATTGATTTCCCGGGTAGCCAGCTTCACGATGGTGTCCACGATATCTTGGGAGCTTTCCAGCAGGGAAGGATCACTGTGCGTCATCATGTTCTTGACCTTGTTGATCAATTCGTCATAATCCTTAATATTCTCATCCGCGTTCCACACGACACTATCAACGAAATTATTGCCGTCCGAACCGCCCTGCTCGATTAGCCGCAGCTCGATATTAAGCGGCTTGAGCTCATAATACAGCCCTTCCGTCAAACCTTCCAGCGCAAATTTGGACATGTTGTACAGCGAGCCGAGCGGAACCGCCGTGGCAATCCCCATAAAAGAGCTGATGTTGATAAACATGCCCTCGCCGTTCGCCCGGAAGTGCGGCAAAAACTTGCGAATGACGTTGATCGGCCCTCGAGCGTTAACGGCAAACTGCCAGTCGATGGCTTCTTCCTCGGCCAGCTCAAGCGGACCGTAAGTCCCCATCCCGGCATTGTTGACGACAACATCGATTTTGCCAAAGGCTTGAATGGCCGCATCCACCGCGCTTTGCACTTGATCCAGCTTCGTCACGTCCAGCTTGAACAGTTTGATATTGCCGTACTTCGTAAGCTCCGTTTCCTTCTCGGGCGTGCGCATCGTAGCCGCTACATTCCAGCCGAGCTCGGCGAACTGGATCGCGGTCTTTTTGCCAAGTCCTGAACTTGTTCCGGTGATAAAAATCGTTTTAGCCATTTGATAAGCCTCCTAAAGTGAATGATTGTTTGAATTCGAAACATAGATCGAACGTTCATTCTAATTATGGATTCAGGTTGCGCCTTTGTCAAATGGATCGTTTTGGACAGCAAAAAAGAGCCCATTCCAAACTTTGGAAATGGCTCTTTTCGCATGCCGTGATGAGTGGATCAGATGAAAAGAAACGGGATGAGAAACAACAGGGCAATAGCCGCCCAATCGAGTCCAAAGCCATAGCCGTAGGGGTAACCGCCGCCGTAGCCGTCATAACCGTATCCGCCATCATAGGCCGGGCCGTATCCGAGCGCTTTCATCTTGGCCTTCGCCTTCATATCATTCAGTTGCTTCTTGGCTTTGGCCGGTTGGGTAGAGAGAACGGATGCGCCTTGAACTCCTCCGTTGAACTCGATTCCCGTATCGTTCACACCGGTAATGGTGCCCATATAATATCTGCCGTCATGAAGTACCGCGCAAACGTTTTTGCCGACATGTCCCTGACAGTTCTCTTGAGAAACCGGATAGATTTGCTGCATGGTTTCGTGCCTCCCCTCCTCATTCGCTCAAGTTTATCCTATTCTTCCGGGCTCCTCTCTGATTAGGGCAGGTATCCTGAAAAAATAAAAATAATTGCTTCGTTCCGAAGCCCTTAAGCATATTCTGCTCAAAAGAGGAGGCATTACGAAATGAACCTGAGTTATCACGACATCATTGCGGCTGTCGGAGAAGGCGCCGCTCACCCTGGAGGTTATCAGGACACGCTGAATTTCATCGAGGCCGTCCGGATCGAACCCGGCCTGCGTATTCTGGAGGTCGGATGCGGGACGGGGAGAACCGCCTGTTTGCTTGCTCAAAAGGGCGCCAGCGTAACCGCGCTGGACCAAAACGATGCCATGCTGAACAAAGCCAGCCAGCGCGCACAGCGGCAGAACGCCCGGATCGAGTTCGTCAAAGGAGATATCAGCGCGATTCCCCTGGAATCCGAAAGCTTCGATGTCGTTCTGGCGGAGTCGGTCACGGTTTTTGCCCAGCCGGTTGCGGCCTTTCGCGAGTATCACCGCGTCTTGCGGCAAGGAGGCCGGGTCTGGGACAGGGAGCTGCACCAGGCGAAGCCTCACCCCGATTTAAGCAAGGAGATGCAAAGGCTTTACGGCAATTCATATCTTCCGACGAAAACGGAGTGGGCGGACATGATGCGCGAGGCCGGCCTGAAGCAGGTACAATACTGGCCGCCAACGGACGGGGCAGCTTTTCCCTCAGGTCAGGGGCTTCAGGCCGCTTTCGATCCCGACCGGATCATTGACTTCGAGACGATGCAAAATCCCGCCGTTCAAACGTTTTTTGAGCAAAACGCCATCTTCCTGCAAAAGTTCCATGGCAACTTGGGTCATTGCGTGTTTATCGGAGAAAAGTGACCGGTTGCCCGGTGATCAGCCCAAGTGCGTATTTACGTTTTCGAGGAGGCGGACCGCCTGTTTCTTCTTCAAGAAAACATTCAGACGCTCTGAAAACAGCAGCATCGCCGCTGCAGAAACCACGATGTATAGAGGGAAGATGCCGATGGTCGAATGGGAAGCCAGAAATCCGAGAATCGGCGGCATGAACGTGCTGCCGGTATAGGCTACGGCCATTTGCAAGCCCATGATGGTTTGGGAATGCTTTTTCCCGAACCGCACCGGGGTCTCGTGCAGCATGCACGGATAAATCGGCGCAAGCCCGAGGCCTGTAATCATCAAGCCGGCAAGCGAGAAACCGGGCGGAAGCGGCAGGACCAGCAGCACCGCTCCGGCGAGCGCCGTGAGTTGCCCGCCCCGGATCAAAGCCCGGTTGCTTACCTTAAACGTGATAAACCCGGTAATGAAACGGCCGATGGTAATGCCGGCATAATACATGGAAACCCACTGCGCGGCGGTGGCCGCGGTCAATTCCTTGACATTGACCAAAAAGCTGCTGCCCCAAAGGCCAACGGTCGCTTCGACGCCGCAGTAAAACAAAAACGAAACGAGAGCCAGCTTCACGCCCCGGATTTGCAGAGGTTTCACGGAACCGTCCCGCTCTTCATCCGCCGAATCGGCCTGATTTCCCAGCGCTTCCGGGGAGATTCCGGCTGAGATCCCGGCGACGCGGTCCCATAAAGGCAGCGTAAAAAACAGGATGACCACCAGACCAAACTGAATGAGAGCTACCGTCAAATATCCGCCTCTCCAGGAATTCCCGGCAATGAACTGTGCCATAATAACGGGACCCAAGGTCGCGCCAACGCCCCAGAAGCAGTGCAGCCAGCTCATGTGATGCGCCTTGTAATGCGCAGCGACGTAGTTATTAAGCCCGGCGTCCACGGAACCCGCGCCAAGCCCGAGCGGAATTGCGAACACGACGAGCCAAATCAGGGAAGGCGCATAAGCGTAGCCAAGCAGCGCGCCCGCCGTCATGATGCAGCTGGCAAGGGTCACTCTCCCCGTGCCAAACCGTTTCAGCACGGCTCCGCTCGCCAAGCTGGACACGATCGTGCCGCCGGCGACAACCATAAACAGCACGCCTGCCGTCCCCAGCGAGGCGCCGAGCTCCGGCTGCATGACAGGCCAGGCCGATCCGAGCAAGGAATCCGGCAGCCCCAAGCTGATAAAAGCCAAATAAATAATCAATAAAAAGAAAATCGCCAAGTTTATCACCCATTTTCGCTAGAAATCATAAGTTGAAGACCGAGATACTGCAGTCCGTTCAGATAATCCCGCTTCCAGTCGCTGACCGTAAGTTTGGGCAGATGCTCCGCGGGAATATAAGTCGCGCTTTGGGCGGCGATTCGCTTAAGCAAGCTTTCGTCCGCTTCATGATGGCAAAATACAAAGGTCTCCGGATTCAGCATCGCGGTATACGCGGCCACCAGCCGGCTGATGGCATCCACCTCTTCGTCCCGGAACGTCAGCTTTGCGATTCCGTTCCCCCACAAAGCTTCCCCGAAATTCCGGTTCTCATATTGGGGAACATAATAAACTTCCCCGGAGAAGAAGGTACTCCCCCGAACCACGTCTCCATTAATTAATACGCCGCCCCCCGGACCGTTTTGACCGAAATACAGGTAGACGATCGAAGAATTGGCGTTTTTGCCGTATACATCGTTATATCCCAAAACGGCAGCGTTCACGTCGTTCTCCACGACGACCGGAATCCCCAGCCGCTCCTCCAGATACCCTTTCAGATCGATATTCTGAAACTGCGGATAGCTTGGAATATGAATAATCCGTCCGTTCTTAACCGCGCCGGGAGCTCCGATGGCCAGAGAACGGACCTTGGGATTCTCCGCGGTAATTTCTTGGATATGCTCCATCAGGCCTTGTTCATCGCCCATCAGAAAGCTGGGGGCCTTACCCTGCTTTTTCACTTCCCCCAGACAGTTGAATACCGTGTAGTTCGTTTCCGTCTGCTCCGAAAAAATCGCCAGTCCCAGCATATATTCCGGGTTATAAGCGTATCTTTGGGCTCTTCTTCCGCCGCTGGAATCATCCATGCCCACCGTCACCAGCTCGCCCTCGTTCTCCATTTGGCCGAGAAATTTGCTGATCGTCGGGAAGCTGATGCCCAGCTTCTGGCTCAGTTCAGCCTTCGTAGCGCTGCCCATCGATAAGAGCGCCGCTCGAATGCCGCTGTAGATCACGTTTCTCATCTCTTTGGGAGTAGCCGGCAGTTCGTTCACGAAGGTCACCTCCTTATATTAGTGCGTTATTCGCGACGGCATGCGGATCATGGCCGCACGGATTATGTGCGCGAATCGCAGCCGAGTAAATACAGGGTCACTCAAGTTCATATTATCGGCAATGGCGGGATTTCATATGATGCGCTGCTTGATGTGCCACATGACACACCACATGATGCGCCACTTGATACACCACTTTTTAAAGTTCTTTAATAAGTCACCATGATATTAACATAACCTTGCGGCGCTGAAAAGCACCAATATAAAACATTACGCTTGCATACAAAATTACGCCTGCCGGGACTCGCATCGGAAACATCCCGGGGCATGGATTGGAACACCGGGTACCGGAACTCGCTGCCTACGTGCTGTGCCACTTCCTCAGCTTCCTGTATATTTTTGCCCACTCCTCGCAATAGCGATATATTTTGGCGCTATTGCGGCGATTTGGTCATTCTACGCAGGAATAGGGGTAAAATGTATCGTTATTTTTGGCAAACGCCTCTAAAATCAGCCTTTTTCCTGCCATTTGCCCAAAATAACGGTAAAAAATGCCTTTATTCCCGGGTCAATCATATAAATGGGCTAAATAAGACCATTTGGTGCCCTTATTGTTGGCTCGTCGGCGCTTATCTCATCTCCAGAGACATTACGGCGCGTCCCTGCAGGCTTATTCGCACAAACTCACTTCTTCCCCGTTTGCTTCTCCATCACGATATAGGATTTACCGCCCTTCATGAAGGTGATGTCCGTCTTACGCAAACCGAATTATTCATAATAAGCGGCCTTTTCCGCTCTGGCGTTGCAAAAGATGCGTTCCGCTCCCGTTTTCGCGGCCTCCTCAAGCACATGGCTCAGCAGTATGCTGCCATAGCCTTTTCGCTGCTCCGACTGCCGCGTGGCAAACTTGCGGAACTGCGCTTCGCCCTCCGACACGAACAGCGACACGACGGAAACCAGCTTGTCGCTTGCGGCCTGGCCGGATTGTTTTACAACATCACCAACTTTATACAGGTCAACGCCCGTTGCTGCTCCATCCCCCGCAAGCAGGTCAACGTCCGTTACCGCATCATTTCCTGCAAACAAACCAAAATGCACTCCGGCATCATCGTCCTCAAGCTTGACGTAATCCAGGTCCTCATCCGGCCACATCACTTCATGACGAAGCTGCCAAGCGAGCTCCTTGCCGATGATCTCGATTCGCCCCCCGATTAGCATCCCGCCCCACATCCGTATTCTACCTCCCGCGGTTTTTTTCTTTCCGCATCGTATCCCACATTAGCGAAGTTGGCAAGCTGCCTGTTCCCCCGCATTCCGCAAATCCGCCCGGGTCTAAATCTGGGAAATTCAAAAAACAGTTGCCAACGCTCCCGATTCGGATTATATTATAAAACGAAACGTATCGTTTCGAAATCAAAGGATAGTGGTATGACGTAGTGAGATGATTTAGTGAGATGATTTAGTGAGATGATTTAGTGAATTGATTTAGTGAATTGATTTAGCGGAATGATTTAGCGGATCGACAAAGGAGTGGAATGAATAATGAAGAAAAAATCTGCCGCAAGCACCGGCCTGTTCTCCCTGCAATGGTTTGTGTTTCTGGTCGCCAATTCGCTGATGCTGCCGATTGTGGTCGGGCAAATCTATCAAATGTCCCCGGCCGAAATCATCAGTTTGATTCAAAGGATGTTTTTCGTGGTAGGTGTTTCGTCTCTGCTGTCGGGCTGGCTGGGGCACCGGCTTCCCTTGCCGGACGGACCGGCGGGCATTTGGCTGGGCGTATTCGTGATCATGGGGCAGCTTGCCGCGGCGTCCGGCAGCCGGTTTACGGATACGCTCCGCCTGCTGGAAGGCGGAATGCTGATAACCGGATTTACCGTAGTTCTGATCGGCTTAGCCGGATGGATGCGACATATGCTAAGACTCTTTACGCCGCTCGTTACCGGGGTATATCTGATTTTGCTAACCTTCCAGCTAAGCGGCACCTTGCTCAAGG
The DNA here is from genome assembly GCF_056171975.1 of Paenibacillus terrisolis. NCBI lineage: Bacteria > Bacillati > Bacillota > Bacilli > Caryophanales > Paenibacillaceae > Paenibacillus > Paenibacillus terrisolis. Next base: position 69,315 of record NZ_JBKFGG010000024.1, read on the forward strand.
GAATGCTGGGCGTCGCCAGCGGAGAAGCCTCCATACAGCCTGCCGCAGCCGGCATTTCGTTCGGCGTATTTCTGCTGGTGCTGATATTGACCGTCCGGGGTAAAGGCTGGATGCGCAGTTTTGCCGTGCTGATCGGGGTTATTGCCGGATGGGTCGCTTATTCGCTGGTATATGGGATGGGAAAAACGCCGACATCCGGCAGTTCCGTCTTGAGCATGCCGGGCCTGTTCGTGTGGGGGCGGCCCGCGATTGACGGCGGTATGATCGTCTCCTCCATCATGGTGGCCTTCGTGCTGATCTCCAGTGTCATCGCCAGTGTGTCCGCTATGGAGCAGGTGCTTGGACCCGATCCGCAAGCAGACGGCGCAAAGCGCACACGTCTGGATCGAGGCGGCATCATTGCCGGAGTCACCAATCTGCTGTCCGGGCTGTTCTCGACGATTGGCGTCGTGCCGCTCTCCATTTCCGCCGGTTTTGTCCGGATGAACGGACAACGGAACATGCGTCCCTATTTTATCGGCTGTTTGGCGCTGGTTGCCGTTTCCTTTCTGCCCGGGGTGTACTCGCTGCTGTCACTTTTACCGCCCCAGGTCGCCAATGCGGCTATGTTGGCTTCGTTCGCGCAGATGATCGGCATCGGCGTTCATTCCATCCTGAAGCAGCTTTTGGATGAGCGGCGAATGACCATTCTCGGGCTGGCTTTATCTTTCGGCACCGGCGTAATGTTTTTACCGCAATCGCTGTTTAGCGGGCTGCCGACGATTTTTCAATATTTGCTGGGCAACGGTGTGATGGTCGGCATGATCGTCGCTTTAGCGCTGGAGCAAGGATGGCGGGTTAAGGAAACCGGCACGGCCGCAAAGACCGTTTGAACAGCCTCAAGCCTTGTGATACCTTAAGAGGGAAATGCTTATCAGAAGGAGACGAACTCGTATGTCCGATTCACCCAAATCTTCCGCCGGACGGCCGCGCAGTGAAGCGTCCAGACAAGCGATTTTGAATGCAACCGTAAGCCTGCTTGAGCGATCCGGCCACGCTTCACTGACCGTTGAAGGGATCGCCGCGGAAGCCGGGGTCAGCAAGGCGACGATTTACCGGTGGTGGAAGGATAAAAACGGGCTGGTGCTCGACGCGTTTCTGATGCTTGCCGAGCCTCAGTTCAATTTTTTCACCGCCGGAGAATCCGTGATGCAAAGTTTCCTGGCACACCTGAAAGGGCTTGCGGGTCTGTTCAACAGCACGATTGGCCAGGCGGTGCTCTATATGGTTTCCGGCAGCGAGCCGGGGTCCGAATTTGTCCAAGCCTTCCATCGGCAATACCTTGCGCCCGGCCGGGAAGCGGCCAAACGTTTTTGGGTGAAGGCTATGGAAGACGGCCTGGTCCGCGGCGGTTTTGTGCCGGATGTCGTTCTGGATATGATCTACGGCCCACTGTATCTCCGGACTCTGGTTTACAAAAAGCCGCTGGACGACGCGTTTCTGGAATCGCTGCTCGACTGCGCGCTGGAACCGCTTTTGATATCGGGCAAATAATGATGATTTGCATGCATGGGAGGCTTCAATAACGTGGCAGTATTGATCAATGAACAAATTCGGGCGTCCGAGGTGGCGCTCACGGGAATGCGGGGCGAGAATCTGGGCATCGTTGCCAGAGAAGAAGCCCTGGCTATGGCCCGATCCCAGGGGGCCGATCTGGTCTGCACCTCGCTGATGAGCAGCCCGCCGCCCTGCAGCCTGGTTCCCAAAGGGAGAGGCAAAGCGGCCGCCCAGAAAGAGAACGCCGCGCGTAAGGGGAATGAGAGCCGTGCGCACGGCGTGAAGGGAAACGGCGGCGGCCATGAGAAGGCCAAGGAGCTGCGCTTCACCGCGCACATCGAAGAGCATGATTACGACACAAAGCTGCGGCAGGCGGACAAGCACCTTCGTTCCGGGAAGCCGGTGCTGCTCGTCGTAAAGGCGGCCGGTGCCAAAGAAGGGGCGGCATCCAAGGCTGTGCTGGAGCGGCTGCTGGCCGATCTGAAGGGAGCCGGGATCAAGGAGACCGGCATTCAGACGAGCGGCAAAGGCTCGCAGGTCAAGGTAAATCCGCGCTGATTGGCTCTTTCTTTGGATGCCGGAATATGTAATGGAGCTTACGAACTACCTACGCTTTGATATTTTTATACCAATTATATTCGGTTTGGATTTCTTCTTCGTTTCGATAGATATTCATGGCTTGGCCCAATTCGATGGAAAATTCGATAAAGGCCTGACCGACGGCGGTAATGCAGTTTCCGTCCCTGACGACATCCTGATCGACGATATGGACGTGTTCATAGATGTGCCCGTTGGTTTCATCGATCCTAAAGCCTTGTCCGTCCCCGTTCGCTCTTTTATGGTCAAGCAGACCATAGTAAGCCATCAACTCGGCGCCGCCGCATATCCCGGCTATGAGCTTGTCTTTATCGTTCAAGGCGGAAATAAAAGCTCTTAACTCGGCATTCCCGTAAAGAGGCTCCGGATTCCCGCCGGGAATGATCAGCAGGTCGATATCGTCCGGATTCAGATCGCCGATAGTCTTGTCCGGCACATAGCTTTGGCGCTCTTCGCTGACATAAACGCGATTCTCCAAGGCTGCCGAGAAATGCCATTCCCTAAATTGGCCCAGGGCAAACACCACTTCGAATTCGCAAAACCCGTCATAATACAAAACGCATACGTTCATTCTTGTTCCTTCTTTCTTGAGATGGATACTCCCATCATAAAACAGAGTGGCTGACATCTAGATGTCAGCCATTGTACTTTCCGTATATTTTATGAATGTATTCCCGCATTTCGTTTCTCAATTTCAAGGGAGCCGCCACTTCGCATTGGTCGCCGAAGCCCAGAATGAATTTCTTAAGCCCGCCGTCATCCGGAAAATAGTCCTCGACCCGGTAAGTTCCATCCTCCAACAATGCGATCCGGTCCTTGGGAAAATACTCGCTTAACTGCGGCCCGATTTCAGCCGTAAACCTCAAAGTAACCGAAATGCTGCTGCGGTCATAGCTATCGTTGAAGATTTTCTCCAAGGCCTCCGGGGAAATCACTCTTTTGACAAAACGTTCGCCCGGCCTCATATTGCGGATTCGCACAAGCTTAAATCTCCGGAAGTCTTCCCTGATCCGGCAAAAGCCGATGAGATACCATTGTCCATAGGTATATTGAATCTTCACGGGTTCAACAATACGGGTGGAATACTCCATGTTGCGATTGATGTATTCGAACTCCAGCAGCCTGCCGTTTTCTATGGCCTCATTCATCAGGAACAGGTACTCCCGAAGCTCTTCCTCCATGCTGAAGTGAGACATGTTGATACTGAGCTCGTCGTGCGTCGGCTCATCGTTCTTCCGCAGAGCCTCGAATTTCAGCACGATATCATTAAACTGCGGGTTGTTCCCGAACAGAAGCTTCAGATTGTCCATCACCGCCATCAAGGGACGCATTTCCTTCTTATTGAGGAAAAGCTGATTCAGGCTATAATTCCCCATGAGATAATAGCCCCCGCCTTTTCCGCCGGCAGCGGCGATCGGAACCCCGGCTTCGCCGATTTTATCGATATCCCGGTAAACGGTTCTGAGGGATACTTCAAAGTGATCGGCAAGCTCCTGGCCCGTGACCAGACCTTTTTGCGAGATGATAATAATCATGGATAACAGCCGGTCCGTTCTCATGGATCAATATCTCTTGCACATCCCGACGGATCTCGGGGCAGCGTGTTCGAAGCCGAATTTTTGATACAGACGGTCGGCCGGGACATCCGCAATCAGGGTGACGTAAGCATTTTTGGGAGCATGCTCATCCAGATACCTCGTCAATTCGGCCATGATGGTCTTCCCCAAGCCCTTGCCTTGATAAGCCGGATCCACGGCGATGTCCACAATGTGAAAAAAGCACCCGCCATCCCCGATAATTCGTCCCATGCCCACAAGCTTCCCTCCCAAATCCCGCAAACTGACCGCAAACTGGGAATTCGGCAGTCCGATTCGCGAAGCGGACGCGTCTTTGGGACTCAGCCCCGCTGCAATTCTTAATGCGCAGTATTCCTCCACTTCGGGAGTCTTGTAAATGACGCTGATTGGCTGGTCCATAACTGCCGCCTCCAAACTTCAATAGGTTATCTTCATTTTATAAGACTCCATCCTAGCTTAAAAGTTCCTCATAAATGTTCCGAAAGGCCATAGGCATATATCAACAGGAATGGATTCGCTCGGGCGAACCCGGACGAAGGACGGAGGGATACGGGTGCAGTATCAAATAGTTTTCCATTGGAACCGGCTCGATTGGAATTTTCCCGATCCGGAGATGAAACGGGGGTTCGAAGCCGGGCAGTTCTGGAAAATGGCGATCCCGACCGGCGTCAAAGTCGATCTGCAGGGCAATTACTATGTATGCGTCCCCCGCCGCGCCCACGGAATACCCGCAACCATGAACCGCATTGTCATCCGGGACGGCAGGTCCTTTTTGGACGCTTTCCCCAGTTGGGAATGGAATCGGCCAGAAAACGAAGGCGCCATCCGGTCCATTCAAGGATATGAAATCGACGAGTTCAACCGCATCTGGCTGCTCGACCAGGGGAAAATCGCTTTTGCCCCCTCCCCGGAGGGATCGCAAAGACTACTGGTCTGGGATCTGAACGCAGGAAGAATGATCGACGCCGTCACGATTCCGGATGAGATCGCTTCATACCGGACCTCTTATTTAAACGATCTGGCCGTGGACAACAAGAACGGCTTCGTTTATATTACCGATTCCGGCAACGGCGCGCCGGGACATCCCCTTGACGGCGGAATCATCGTCTACAATATGAGAACAAGAACGCTCAGACGGGTGCTGGACCGGCACTTCAGCACGCAGGATGTTCCCGGCTTTCAATTCCAAATCGACACAAGGACGGTCATGGACCGGGCCGGAGCCGACGGCATCGCCCTGTCGGCGGATCGCTCCACGTTGTATTACAGTGTGGTGTCGGGCCGCAATCTCTACGCGATCGACACCTCCGTGCTACGGAACTTCCATACGCCGCATGAACAGATCGAGCGGGCGGTGCGAGTCCTCGGCAGCAAACGCACCACCACGGACGGGATGCACGCCGATAATCGCGGGAATGTATTTTACACAATGCTTGAAGGGAAAGGAATCGGCGTCTACAACCCTGCCATCGAAACCTTTCGGGACCTTGTGTCCGACGACTGGATGTTATGGGTGGATGGCGTCGCTTTTGATCAAAGGGGCTCCTTGATCTTCAACAGCAACCGGCTGCATGAAATCACGAGCGGGTCCGGGATCGACTGGACGTACCCCTATAATTTGATCATCTGGAAGGCCTTTGTTGGGAACGGCGTGAAGTCTTACTTGTTTGCGTGAAGGCAAGAGGCGGCAAAAAAAGCATCATCGCATGATGATGCTTCTATCGGCGGCCTAACCCGCCGGTTATTTCCGCGGTTGACGAACCTTTATTGTATCTGTTGATTCTGCGCCACCAACTTCGGCTCAAAAAGCTCGTTCAAATTGGGCTGGTCGCTGAAACGCTCCAGGTCGTTATAGGCCGGAATGCCGTGCATGGCCATGTCGAGACCTTCCTCTTCTTCAGAGGCCGAAACTCTAAGGCCGATCGTCGCTTTCAGCAGCTTGGCGAAGCCGTAGCTCAGCGAGAAGCCCCACAGGGAGACGATGACTACACCTAACGTTTGCACCAGCAGCAGATGGACATGCCCGGTCGTGAACAGTCCGTCTTTGGCGTCGAACAGCCCCACCGCGATCGTCCCGAATACGCCGTTTACGCCGTGAACCGCTACCGCGCCAACCGGATCGTCGACTTTGGTCTTATCGACCGCGAGTGTGCCCAGAATGACCAGGACACCGGAAATCAGTCCGATCAGGATGGCCGAGTACGGGCTGATGAAAGCACATCCCGCGGTCACGGCCACCAGCCCTGCCAAGGCGCCGTTCATGGTCATGCTCGGGTCGGCTTTGCCGTAACGGAACATCGTATAGATCATGGAGGAAGTACCGCCCGCCGCAGCGGCAAGCGCGGTATTCAGCGCAATGACGGACAGTTGGGTGTCCATGGCGCTCAGCGTGCTGCCGGCGTTAAAGCCAAACCAGCCGAACCACAGAATAAATGTGCCGGCCGAAGCGAGCGGAATATTGCTTGGCGCAAATACGTTCACGCTGCCGTCGGAATTGAACCGGCCTCTGCGGGCCCCGAGCACCTTGGCAAAAGCAAACGCCGCCCAGCCGCCCATGGCGTGGATCGCCGCCGAACCGGCAAAATCCTTCATTCCAAGCTTGGCCAGCCAGCCGTCCGCGTTCCAGACCCAGTGGCCGGAAACCGGATATAAAATCGCCGCCACGAACACGGCAATCGCGATATACGCTTTAAAGGACATTCTCTCCGCCACCGCGCCGGAAATGATGGAAATCGCGGCAATGGCGAAGCCTAATTGGAACAATACATAAGCGGACAACGGCAGGTCCAGCGAAAGCTGCAGATGCTGAGAAGCGCCCCAGAACCGAAAGCTGAAAACTCCTCCCGCGTCGCGTCCGAACATGATGCCGAATCCGATCAGAAAAAACGCAAGCGCGCCCACGGTCAAGTCAACAAAAATCTTCATCGTCACATTCACGGCATTTTTCGTGCGGACAAACCCGGCCTCCAGCAAGCTGAAGCCGCCTTCCATAAGCAAAACCATGGCCGCAGCCAGGACAACCCAGATCGTATTTAATGCAGTAATGGACTCTGAATTCATGATGTCAACTCCCCTAACATGTAATAATCATGTTACAATTCACAAATCCGATTATAGCGAACGACCGGGAGCGGCGTCAATTGAAAATCGAATGAAATGTCAGATTTCTTGACAGAAAAATGAACCAAACTGGGAATTTATTCAATAAATTATTCATATTTATCGGATATTCCACCCATTTTATCTATTTTATAGGTATAAGATCTAATTGTGGATGGTTTAGCAATTGAAAACGTCAACAAAATAGTTAACATCATATGTTACTTATTTATTGAAATTTCTCTCCCTATAGAGTCAAAACATGAAAAAGCCACCCGTCATCCGGGTGGCTTCTCCATAAAAGCTCTTATTTATTTAATTCATCGATTGTCTCATCCGGCTTGCCGGTACGAATATTGTACATTTCCAGCACGGGCAGGACAAAAATCTTCCCGTCGCCCATTTCGCCGGTTTGGGCCGTGCGAATCATCGTGTCGACGGTTTCCTGTACCTTGTAATCGGAAACGACGATCTCGATTTTGACTTTCGCGTGAAGATTGACCGTGTAGGCTTGGCCCCGGTAAACGCCGGCGGTGTTCTTTTGCTGGCCGCGGCCTTGCGCCTGAGTCACCGTGAAGCCTTTAACCTCGATCTCCCTGAGCGCCTCGATCACCTCTCTCAGCTTCTCGGGTCTGACAATCGCTTCGATTTTCTTCATATAATTCCTCCGGGTCTATAGATAACTGAATCTATGGGCTGGCAAGCCTCTCTCAGCTATTATACCTCAGGAATTTGCACCCGCACATGATATTCGGCACCCGGCTGAATATTCCGCAGCACTCCGCCTTCTACCGAAGCGCCGTCCGCGATAACCTCGGTTTTCGTCACGCCGGCTGCGCGCTTGATTTCGAGATGAATACGCGCTCCCCGGAAATCCCGCGTTACCTTGGCGCTGTCCCAATCGGACGGAAGCTGAGGGTCGATGCACAGTCCTTCGGGGCTTCCCTGCAGGCCAAACAGGCCGTCGAGCAGACAGCGGTAAACCCAAGGAACGGTGCCGGTGTTGAACAGATGGCTGGAGCGTCCGGCTGTACGAGGGAACTGCCGATAAGCGCCGCGATAATAGTTCGGGATAAAAATCGGCATTTGACCGCGCTGTACCATATCGTCCAGATCCGGTCCCGGCAGCATTTTGCGGAGCAGACGGTAAGCCTCGTCGCTTTCCCCGACGGCATACAGCCCGTAGATGTAGAAAGCAGCCGCGTGATTGTAGACCGCGCCATTCTCGGCCGATCCCGGATGCTTCTGGGTTACCCGGCCGACATCTTCCCGCATCGCGGTGTAGGAAGGCGCCAGTTTTTCCACCCCGTACGGGGTTTCAAGCTGTTCTCTGACCGCTTGCATCAGCTTCTCCCGCTTGTCCGCGTCAGCGGCACCGCTCAGCAGCGACCAGCCTTGGGGATTGATGAAAATCCGGCCTTCCGTATCCTTGCTGACCCCAAACACCACGTTGTCGTCGGTGATGCCACGCGCGTACCAATTACCGTCCCACAAATATTCGTTGATGATCTCATTGGCTTCGCGGGCCGCGGTGCGATATTCCTCGGCTTGCTCCGTATGTCCGCTGCGGTCGCAAACCTCGGCCCAAATCAGGCAAGCATAAGCGGTCGCGATCGTGAGCCAGCCCGACACGCCGTTGCCTTTATAGCCGACCATGTTCATCGGATCGCACCAGTCGCCCTGGTTAATGAAGTTCAGCCCGCGTTCATCGCGGTCCTGGAGTAGCCAGAGCAGCGCCCTGCGGACATGTTCGGATACGGTGCTGGTTTCTTCGCTGTCGCCGTACCGAACCTGTTCCTCCAGAATGGAATAGTCGTTCGTTTCATCCAGATAAGTGCTTAGGCAAATCGGCACCCAAACGCAGTGGTCCGTATGCGGCACCTGGTTAATGTACTTCAGCTCGGCGTCGGGATGCAGAATAATGCCGTCCGGCATCGCCCCGCTCGCTTTTTGTTGGCTCAACGCCGTCAGGAACGCCTCTCTTGCGATCTCCGGTTTGATGAAGCTCATCCCCATGTTATCCTGCAAGTAATTGCGGGTTTGCGGGTCGGTCGTCAGACGGTTGGTTTGGCCGTGGTAATACATTTGGCGCGGCAGCCAGTGGTTCACGAAGTTGTCGAGATGCGGATCCGGCGTCGTAATTTGAATGCTCCCTTTGCCTTCCCGGATGTACTGGTCGTATTCCCGCTCCGCTTGAACGAAGCCGTCCTCGCCCTCAGCGTTCTTGTGCCGGAAGTAGTCGTTTTGGATGCGGGCGATTTGCTCCTCGTTTTTGGCCGGGCCGAAAATAAACCGGTAGCTCTCTTCCTGCCCCGGCTCCAGCGCGATCCGGTACTGCAGCACGGCCACGGGCGTCTCGTAAAGCGCGTCCCCGCGGGACAGCTCTTCGTTCTCCAGAGCGGACGGATGCATGATGCCGCCTTCCCCTTCAAAGGCCTCCTGGTTCACTTCCCACGAATCCGCTGCGCGATCGGGAATCAGGAAGGTTTTATCGCTGAATTCCTTGATAGTATCGTAATCCTGGTATTTCTGGTATGGCGTAATCGATGAGCACACGATCGACTGCAGCCCCTCGTTGTACGCCCCCGATTGATTCATCCAGGACATATACCCCACCGTAAAATATGGATACACGCTTAATTTGCGTTTGGTTCCCGAAAGATTCTTCACCTTGACGCTCCAGAGTTCCATCGGCTCATCCTTCGGCAGGCTCAGGCTCATCTCAACGGCCACCCCCTTGAACTCCACCTTCCAGACAATGCTGCTCTTGCCCACTGCAAATGTATACTTGTCGACAGACACGCGTACAGGTTCATACGGAGCGGAGAAAATCTCTCCGGTCTCTTCATCCTTCACATAAACGAAGCGGCCGGGATGATGCGCATAATAAGGCTGTTCGGGCTGCATAAACGTCTTCGCTTCCAGATTGGGCGCGTGCGAATATTTGGCCGGTTCCGGCTGCATGAACTGAGCTACCGCATATCCGCGGCAATTCATGTGGATCATCATTCTCTCGTTCCACAGAAACCCCGATGCTTTCGGAAGCAGGGTGGGACTGGACAACTCGTAAAACTCTTGATCCTCCGTCGCTCTCAACATCTTTCGTACCTCTCTCTCATTATCATCTAAATGTCGTTCATTCTATTGATCGTCTACATACGCTTTCATTATACAATACGGGCTCGCCAAATTGGACGGGCTTACTTTGGGGATTGGCCTGCGAAACCTAAAAAAAAAGCAGATTTAGCGGGCGATTAACTTCATGGAGGAAAAATTAGCTTGCAGCGTTCGGCCGGCATCGTGCAGCGTACGCCAGTACCGTGCAAAGTTCGGAATTTTGACCCTTTTCCTCGTCCATATTTGCAAGTTGCTAGTAAGGAAGTTGGTTTGGCCAACATTCGGTGAACCTTTGGCTATTCCGTCGCAAGCGCCGTGCTCGCAAGTTCATTGTTTTGGCGACCCGGCATTCCTGCTTTGTCTATTCCATCGTAGGCGCCGTATCCCGTTTCTTCGCACTCCCCTGCACATGTGCAGCATGTGTAAGCGCGGCTGCCTCCAAAAGGATCGAACGCAACGTTCAAATGACGAGGGATTGTGCCCCATTCCCGTACGGCCGCCGATTGGGGCTAAACCTCCAATTAGCGTCCCCCCCGCTACCAGAACCTGCATTTTTACAGGTTTTGGCCCGGTATAGGCCGGTTCCGTAGGAAATAACTGCAAATCTGCAGTTATTGGGGGAGTTTAGCTCTATATCGGCCCGCTCACTTTGCAAAAACCTGCACTTTCGCAGGTTTTTGCTCCATATGAGCCGATTCTGTAGGAAATAACTGCAGATTTGCAGCTATTTGGGAAGCTTAGCACCATACCGGCTTTCACGCGCTGCAAAATCATCTGGCTATTTTTAATCATGCGATGATTCCAAGTGAAAATAGACGAGGCCTTCCACAAGCTCCTCTTTTCTTTTGAAGCCCAATTTATGGAGTAAGTGAATCGACCTTTCATTTCCCGGTTCGACCGTTGCTTCAATTGTAGTTAAGCTCATAACGTCGAAACCAAATCGAATCACGGGCCGAATCGCTTCTGTCATCAACCCTTGCCCCCAATATTCCTCGGACAGGTCATAACCTATTTCAGCTTTGGCTTCATCAGGTATCCAACAATGATATCCTAAAGTTCCAATTAACTTACTCTCTCTCCGATCAAACAATCCCCAACGGCAGCCTGAATCATCAAGATGAAACTGAATGATCTCCTCAGCTTCCTTCAGGTCTTTGCATGTTGAGATATCCATAAACTTCGTAACCTCTTCTGCCGAAAAGTGTTTTAAAACTTCCGCGCTGTCTTCAAGTGTCAGTAATCTTAATATGAGTCTCTCCGTTTCTATTGAAAGAAAGTCTATATTTTGCATAGAGTCCGCTCCTTTGGAACATTTTTCACCTTCATCAACCATATGCTGAAATCTTGCTGTCTTCGTCATTCACCAAACTATGTATATTGTACAATGTTCAGGCACAACTGCCTGTGTAAAAAAAGAAAAACCGGCATCGTTGCCAATGCCGGTCTATCAATCCATTTGGTTGTCGATTACATACTTTATTTCAGCGGTTTCCACACCCAGTTTTCGACTTCCGGCAGATCGAAGCCTTCTTCGCGAATGTACGCATGATGCTTCTGCACCATGCCGTCCATTTCGGCCACGATCACTTGGTGCTTGCTTGCCCCCGGCAGGCTCAATACAGCTTCCTTCACCAGGTCGAAGCGGTCCATTTGGTTCAGCACGCGCATATCGAACGGCGTTGTGATGTCGCCGTTTTCGCGGTAGCCGTGGACGTGCAGGTTATGGTTATGGCGGTCGAAGAACAGGTCTTTGACCAAGCCTTCATAGCCGTGGAATGCGAACACGACCGGTTTGTCCTTCGTGAAGAACTGATCGAACTCTTCGTCGGACAGGCCGCGAGGGTCGAGCTTTTGGCTTCTCAACTTGAGCAAGTCGACCACGTTGATGTAACGGATCTTCAGCTCAGGCAGTTTTTCGTGCAGGATCGAGATGGCCGCCAAGCTTTCGATCGTAGGCTCCGTACCGGCGGAAGCGATAACGATATCCGGTTCCCCGCCTTTGTCCGTGCTGGCCCAGTCGATGATCTTGAGGCCTTTGTCCACGAGTTCCTTGGCTTCGTCGGCCGAGAACCATTGCGGACGCGGATGTTTGGACGACACGATCAGGTTGATCTTTTGGCGGTCGTTGAGCACTTCGTCGAACACGGCCAGCAAAGAGTTGGCGTCCGAAGGCAGATATTCGCGGATGAATTCCGGTTTTTTGTCGGCCAAGTGGCCCAAGAGACCCGGATCCTGATGCGTATAACCGTTATGGTCCTGCTGGAATACGGTTGAAGTGGCTACGACGTTCAGCGAAGGGATATCCGCGCGCCAGCTTTGATCCGTCGCTTTGCGGAGCCATTTGAAGTGCTGCGTAATCATGGAATCGACGACGCGCAGGAACGCTTCATAGCTGGCAAAAAATCCGTGGCGGCCCGTCAAGACGTAGCCTTCGAGCAAACCTTCCGCTTGGTGTTCGGACAGCTGAGAGTCGATCACGCGGCCATATGGAGCCAGGAATTCGTCGTTCGGCTCGATGACTTTGTCCATCCATTGACGTTTGGTGACTTCGAACACCGGTCCCAAACGGTTGGACATCGTTTCGTCCGGCCCGAAGATGCGGAAGTTTTTGTTCTCTTCGTTCAATGTAACGACTTCGGCCATATATTTGCCGAGCACGGACATATCTTGTGCGACGACTTTGCCCGGAGTCGAGTTGTCCAGCGCATATTTGCGGAAGTCCGGCAGCTTCAGGTCTTTGATCAGGTTGCCTGCGTTTGTTACCGGATTTTTGCCCATCCGTTTGTCGCCCTTAGGCAGGATTTCGGCCAGTTCTTCGATCAGACGGCCGTTCTCGTCGAACAGTTCTTGCGGTCTGTAGCTGTTCAGCCATTCCAGCAAAGCCGGAGCGTGCTGCATGTTGTGTTGATCGACCGGAATCGGCACCTGGTGAGCGCGGAACGAATTCTCGTTCGGCACGCCGCCCCATTGCTTAGGACCGGTCCAGCCTTTTGGAGAACGGAACACGAGCATCGGCCAGGCCGGACGGGTCGCGTCGTTGTTCTCGCGGGCGTTCTTTTGAATGGACTGGATTTTTTCGATGATGGCATCCAATGTCTTGGCCATTTCCGGGTGCATAACGGCAGGATCTTCGCCTTCCACGAAATAGGGTTCCCAGCCCATGCCTTTGAAATAAGCCGTCAATTCTTCATGCGATTTGCGGGACAGAATCGTCGGGTTGCTGATTTTAAAACCGTTCAGATGCAAAATCGGCAGCACCGCGCCATCCGTAATCGGGTTGATGAAGCGGTTCGAGAACCAGGAAGCCGCCAGCGGTCCGGTTTCCGCTTCGCCGTCGCCGACAACGACCGCGGAGATCAGGTTCGGATGATCTAGAATCGCGCCCGTACCATGGGACAAGGAGTAGCCGAGCTCGCCGCCTTCATGGATGGACCCCGGAGTTTCCGGTGCGGCATGGGAGGCGATTCCGCCAGGGAAAGAGAACTGCTTGAACAGCTTTTTCATACCCGGGATGTCCTGCGTGATTTGCGGATAGATTTCAGTATAGCTTCCGTCCAGATATGAGTTAGACACCATCACCTGGCCGCCGTGGCCCGGTCCTTCAATGTAGAACATGTCCAGATCGTACTTGTTGATGACGCGATTCAGATGGGCGTAGATAAAGTTTTGGCCGGGGATCGTGCCCCAGTGTCCGATCGGCTTCACTTTGACGTCCGCATCCTTCAGAGGTTCTCTGAGCAGCGGGTTATCCTTCAAATACAGCTGTCCTACCGAGATATAGTTGGTTGCGCGCCAGTAAGCGTCGAGTTTGTCCAGATACGTTTTGGACGAGTAATCCGTTTCCGTAAATGATAATACCATGGGAATCCACTCCTTGTTTTTTATCTTTAGGCCGCTTGTGAATATTTTCACCTATGTATATATCATAACGACTTTTTTGGAAAATTGATACGGTCCAATTATGTGAAAAAGTGAACATAGTATGAAAAATGGTGGGTTCCGATCCTGAAATCGGTCATTTTTTTGCTGGAGACCAAATATAAACCAGTTAATTTTTAAGCATATGGGCAAAAAAATAAGACCGAAAATGGTTTTTCGGTCTTCAGGCTGTCGAGAAATCCGGGGTGTTTTAAGCCCCGGGTGTTTAAACGTTTTTTTCATCAGCCAAGGCCGGCCAGCTTAGCCCCAGCCTTGCAATTCCTGCAATGAAACGGGTTTTCTTGTCCCGAGTGCTCGAAACTTCAAAATTGCGAATCTACCGTTATTTCAGAGCGGAAAAAGCCTGCCACATGCCAAACCAACTCCGAGAATGTGCTTCATATTCAATGGTATGCTCTCGTCAACAATGGCCCAACGACATTCCAAAACGCCGCATCCCTCAGACACTTGAAATAGCGACCTTTTAAGACCTTATTTCCACGGGAAGGCATCATTCTGAAGGAATAGCGCCCTTTTATGGCTTTATTTCTTCAAAGCAGCTCCTTTTTTTCCCGGTTTCAGACGTTTCGCCGAAAATAAGACCCTTTTGCGCCGCTATTTTCTGGAAAATGCGGTTTTGGAGTGAAATAAGGCCCATTTATGGCGCTATTCGAGCAAATCATTCGGGACATCGCGTTCGTGACGGTCGGCGTCGGTTAAGGCTGATTCCAGGCCGGGCCGGGTCTGGACGAAGATGGTCCCGTTCAGCGCTCGCCGCCCTGCGGCAAAAACACAATCCAGCTGCGGCTGCCCGAACCGCTGCATGATGGCGGCGTCTTCAACCTTCGGAGCTTGCCGAAAGCCAGCCCCGCAATCGGACGGCCACTTACACTTGCCGACGACTTACTCTTGGAAACAAGACATGGGTTTCTCAACAATCTGAAGACCGAAAATGGTTTTTCGGTCTTACTCAGTCTTATTGGATATCAGGATTGCACCGAGACAAACGTGTTGAATTTCAAATATTTGTAGTGGAGCCGCATATGCGAGAACTCGAACGGCGTGCCGTTATCGAGGAAGAAGATCCCTTCCATGATGCCTACCGGCTCGTTTTCTTTCAGATGCAGCAGCTCCCGGTCCTCCGCGTTGGAGGGTTCCGCAAAAATGGACAGGAACGACTTGGTCACGGCCAGGTTGTGCGCATTCTGCAAGTAATTGAAAATGGACCCCTCAATGATGGTCTGATTCAGGTTCTGGACGATTTTGATCGGAATGTAGCCCGTCTCGATCATGAACGGTTCGTCGTCGAACAGGCGCAGGCGGACGATCTTGTAGACGAAATCGTGGGGTTCCAAGAACAAATCCCGCTGCAGCTCTTCCGTCGGCGGTATGACCTCGAAGCTCAGCACCTTGATCTTCGGCCTCTTGCCGTCCATGTGGAAGTTGTCGGTGACGCCCAGATTGGAGCCTTCGTAGTTGAAAACGGATTCGTTTTTTATGTATAAAGGATTGATAAAAGTACCGGACCCGCGTTTTTTGAAAATAATGCCGTCGTTCTCCATCTTCGTAAGCGCGCGCTTGACCGAGCTCCGGCTCACCTGGTACGTCTCGCTCAGGCTCCGTTCGTCCGGCAGCCTCATATTGGCGAACTTTCCGGCGAAAATCTTCGCCTTCAGGTCATCGATAATTTGCTTGTACACTAACTGCGCCATGTTTTGCTCCTTTGGGGGTGGTTCTGGTCGATAGAAAGAACATTTCACACTCTTGCCATGTTACTTTTCTCTGTTCAACTTCTATCTCCCATTTTACCCTTTTTCGGAGATGCCGAGTAGTGTTAACTTAGCGTAAAATGTGGGGATTGCGGGACAATTTTGAGGCCTTCCGCCGATTTTAGCGGAAAGTGTTCAGTGCGGCTTCGGCAGCCAGCAGAGCGGTTTGAATCGTCTCGCTCCGCTCGTCTTGCCCTCGGCGGAAATAAAGGCTGCGGATCATATTTTTACAGTTGACCCGGGCGATGTACTGGCTGCGGTTTCTCAGCCAGTCCCCGCATTCCGCCAAACCGGCGAGCCAGTCGGCGATTTCCTCGGCAGACAGCAAGCCCTTGTCGATCATTGTGTCTACGATCGTGGCGATCCGCTCATCCTCCTGCTCGCTAAAAATATGCTTCCCGTTCTGCAGCTTCCCCTGAATCACGGCGAGAATCTCGCGCTGCGTCTCGTCGTCGCTCTCCAGACATTGTGCCAGCTCATCGAGCGCATCCGCTCCGTGAGCGGCGCTGTGCGCCCATCCTCCGCCCGGAAGATAGCCGCGCAAGTCATTCTCCTCCCGGTAATAGCGGAGCAGAGACCGTTTGAGGTTCTGGAACTCTGCCGGTTCCAGAAAAGGCAGCTCCCGGTGGCGCAGCATAATCAACGCGATGGGCAGCACCGAAAAGGCCCGGGTAAACACGGTCTCGTCCTCCTCGCTGCCGATATGGAAGAACAAATGCCGCTCATCCGTCAGCACGGCAAGCATGTTGCGCAGCAGCGTCTCCATGATCAAGCACTGCGGATGCATCCAGTGGTAAAAGGTTGGGTAAATCAACTCGTCCCGGAGATCCGGATCCGGATCTCCGATATATTTCAGCATCTGCGCAACGAACTCCTCATGCCGCTCGCCTTCGCGAAGGCGGTATTCATCCTTTGCGATTCTTTGCAAATCCTCTTTGAGCTTCACTCTGTTGTCGGTCATGTCTTTTCCTCCTTTTGGGGTTTAAGGCGCTTCGTTACTTTTACTATAAAGCAGAATGGCTGACATCCGTGTGTCAGCCATTCGAGGGAAATATGTAAATGAAGCAATCTGGAGCCTGGTGCTGAGTGGCAGGGCGCCAGAGCGGTAGAACAATTGAACGACAGGTAGAGGGAGAGGGGCGCTAGAGGAGCGGGATGACTGTGCAACAGAACAGCAGTAGGCTAGACGGCACGACGGCTATGCAACAGTTCGGCTGCATGGCTGGCTAGACGGCACGACGGCTGTGCAACAGTTCGGCAAAACTGCACAGCAACAGGCGCCAGTCAATGTATCCGTATCCTCTCCCGCTAACGGACGCCAGCGTCCTTATTTGCCGCAAAAAGCCGGGTTTCACGTTCCAACGGAGCCAGGAGTCCTTATTTGACCCAAGCAGCCCAAAAAGTGTGCAAATCAGCCAAATAAGGACTGTGGAGTCCGTTACATTTCTCAGACACCTTTTTCCACCGAAATAACGTCATTGGGATCCGTTAGCGGACCTGAGACTTCGCCGCGTTCCCTCATCAGGCAGCCGGTGCCGATTCGATCCTGAACTCAGGACTCCGCGATTCAAAACAACCCGAAACGTTTCCTTGTATAAAACGGTTCGACATCCTTCACCTGATCGGCCCAGCCGTCCAAGGGGACCATGTCGAGGAGCATGCCGTTCAAGTTGGGGTTGGCCGCAGCCGCGATCCCGCCGAAGATTTCCTCCTTGCTGCCCTCAAAATCGACTATGAGCAGGTAGCTTTTCTCGGCGTCCCGCACCATCAGGCGCAAAAAAGCCTTTTTGACGCGTTTCTCCGTTTTCAAATGCGCTTTGATCGCGTCGATCATCTTGTGCGGGTACTCTCTGGGCTCACCAAGCAGCACCCGCGTATCCTTCTGAATAGTTACCTCTTGAACCGGCGCAGTCCCTTCCTTCCCGGAGTTCGCTTGCGCCACGGCGACCTGCCCCCGGTAATCCTCGATCATTCGCTTGTTCTTCTCGTCGATCCGCAGCGAGATCCCGTGGCTGTTGATGACGGCGCCGGTCATTTTCTCGGACAAAGCCAGCACATCGTCAAAGCTGGCAACGTTGCTGCTCCATACGCTCTTATCGAACGCCTTCTCGAACTCGGGCCAATCCGTATACGCCGGCAGCCAGGCCGAATTCTCCTCCGCGCTTAACACGCCGGACTGGATCACCGTGCCCTCCTTTAGCGTCTTTACGCCTTGCTCATCGGCAGCGGAAGGTTCCTTTTCCTTGAGCTGCATCGGCACCAAGAACTTCGCGCCAAGGACTTCGTCCAGCATGCGCCCCTCCAGGACTTGAAGACGCTGCTGCTTCCCCTCGTCATTTTGCCGGGAATACATGGTTTGAAAAAACCGGATGAGCGCGTGCTGTAGTCCCGGATTCGTCACGGGGATGCTGATCTCCGGCGTTTCGCTCCAGTCCGGCGGCGGCAAAATCTCGTCCCGGTCCAGCAAAAGATGGTACTGCCCGTTGTCGACGATAATACTCCGCAGTCCCAGAATATGCAGATCGGCAAACGTCTTCAGGATGTTTTCTCCGCCGATGGCTCGCATCTCCAGCATCAGAAGCTGCTGCAGGAAGTAGTCCTCCGCTTCCGCGGCATACTCCTGTTTCGAGAATATCCAAATCCGGTCCTCGCCATCGACGTAAGGGTAATTCGTATGTTTGTCATAAGCTATGTACAAGGCATCCGCCTCTTTGATTTTCTCCTTCAAAACACGGTGAAACACGGCAATTTGCTCATCGAAACGCTCGTTCAGGAACGCCTTTTGCTCCTTAAAATGCTTGGCCGAATGAATCAGGAAAATCAATTCCTGAATCTCCAGCTCCCGGCATTCCTCCACCGATCTTAACCCGCTCAGCAAAAACTTCCGCCCGACCTCGTCTTTTCTCTCCTCATTCATTGGCAGCGCCTCTTCCCCTTGAGTGTTGGCCTAATTATAGAGCCCCCTTCGCATTAATGATATGACTTGAAGAACATAGCCTCCAATACCGGCTTCGAATTTTCGAATCCTGCCCGTTCGGCTTGCGAAATGCCTCACTCCCCTTTTCCCTTGCGCTGCGCCAAAATTTGTGGAATGTGCAGCTCCCGCAGAACCGGCACAATTTCCTGGACGCTGTTTTTGCCGAATTTTTTCAAAATGCTGTTGATCTGCGATTTCAGCGTGGACGGCTCCACGTGACGCAGCTTGCAGATTTCCTGGCGGGTATAGTCTTTCATCAGCAGTTCCAGCACTTCAAGCTCGGTTGAAGTCAGTTGGGTCAGGATGTAAAAATTATGCAGCAGGCTGTCTTCGGATTTTTTGATCCGCTGGAACTCGCGCGTAATTTTGCCCGCGATGTTGGCATGCAGCGAGGGACGGCCTTCAAAAGCGTCCTTCACCGCTTGCAGAATGGCGTCGGCGGGCATGTTTTTCAGCAAATAGTTCGTCGCTCCCAGCTCGAAAGCGCGGAATACGGCTTCGTCCGTATCCAATACCGTCAGCATCACGACCTTCACCGCCGGCATATAGTTGAGGATTTCGGCTGTGGCCCGAAGCCCCGCCTGCTTGTCCTCCAGCTCGATGTCCATCAGAATCACGTCCGGTTTATTGAGGGCGGCGAGCATCGTGCCTTCGTATCCGCTCGACGCGCTGCCCACGCATTCGATGTCCTTGTCCTTGGACAAGATCATCTGATAACGTTTGGCGATCAATGGATCGTCCTCCACAATCAATACCTTGATGACCGGCGCACTCATGCCTGTTCAACTCCTTTCCGGTTTGGCAATCGACAGCAGCGGCATCACGATATGAAACGAACTGCCCTCGTCGGGCCGGCTCTCCGCATGGATTTTGCCGCCATGGGCGGTAACGATCGAATGGCTGATGGACAAGCCCATCCCCCAATTCGTGGCCGTCGGTTTCGAAGAATAAAAGGGCTGAAAAATCTGCCGCACCTGCTCCTCGGTCATTCCCGTCCCGTTATCCGATACGGTCAGCTCAACCCACTTGTTCTTGAGGATCAGCCCGATCGTCAGCCTTCTGGCTTTGTCCGGCACGTATTCCAGCGCATCCACCGCATTGGAGATAATGTTCCCGATCGCCTGGGAAAAATAATACGGATCCGCCATAATTACGGGCGGTTTGGCAGGAGGGGCATACTCAACCTGAATCTGCTTCAAATCGGACCGCATGTCCTGCAGCAGCTTTTCCAAAAGCTCGCTCAACACGACCGGTTGCAGCTCGATTTTCGATTTCAGCGTTTTTTGGTGCACGGAATCCAGCCGCTCGTACACCTTCCGGCAGCGCTGCTCGATCACGCGGATTTCCGCAACCGCCTTGGGCGATTCCTCCAGCATGTTTTCCAGAAATTCCGTTTGCGCCATAATTGCCAGCAGTTCGTTTTTCATGTAATGGCTAAACACACGGGAAGTAAGAAGCGCAGAATCGATGTTCGTGGATATGACCGACTCCTGGTTTTTGATGCTGTTCTGGATGCGCGTATATTTATATATGCCGTACAGGCTGATCAACAGGCACAGACCCGCAATATAAGGAAGCAGCGAGTAAATCGACGGGTTCCCGACCAGGTTGATCGGCTTGTAATGGACGAAATGAGCGGCTTTGGACACCTTCACCAGCACGTCGGGCGACCAATAGTTAATGTAATAGTAAGTCACCTGCACGGAAACGTAGGAGATCAGGATCATGGCGATATTGCTGCGGATTTGGCGCACCTTTGGCGCATCGTACAGCGCGTACACCAGCAAAACGACGCCGGCAGCAAGGTATAACGTGTTCAACGCGAAAGTAAGCGCATGCAAAGTTTCATACATGGAAACGATCGCTTGGGAGCTCATGACCCCGGGATACAGCTTATAGTACAGATTCGCGTAAAAAGAAGGGTCGTACACGATCACCTGGATCAGGCACGGCACGGCCAGCCCCGTCAGCAGCCATACCCCACGCTGCAGCTGTACGTGAAACGCGAAATAGATCGCCGAACACAAACTCGCGTACAGGAACACAACGGTGAAGAAATTCAGCAGACGGATCAGGTTCAGCCGGGAAATCGGCAAAAACATGAATTGGTTCTGCAGGTCGCCGCTGATGCCGAAATAATGCTCCAGGCTGTTGTAATAATAAGCATCCTTCGACATGTAAATAATGATGCAGGATACGACGACCAAGTAGGAGAGGCCCATGAGCAGCATAAACAGCGTGGCTTTGGTGTACCGCTGCTGCAGCAGGCAGAAGACGGCGATGGCGATGAAGAGTATGAACACCAGGAAAATAAACATGCATTTCTCCCCCTTCCTCTTCGAAGTACTTCATTTTAGTTCAAGGATCTCCGGCTGTAAAGGTTGAAATTTTCTACAACCCCCGGCCCTTCCGGCGGCCGAACCCGCGGCGAAACGGCGTTGGGGACGGCCTCGCGGGGATTCCGGCGACGATAAAAGTTCAACCTTACTAGGATCAGGCATTCGACTTAGACTGTAATTGTAAGGTCTGCTCTCAAACCATAACACAGATACAGGAGGGGTTCGAATGATCAGAAAACACACCCGCGTTGGTATGGCGGCAGCGCTCGCGCTCATGCTCACGCTGGTCGGCTGCGGTTCGGGCAATAACGATAGCGCTAACAACCCGGGCGACGGCGAGAAAGTCGTGCTCGACTACTACACCTGGACCGACGAAGCCGACTACATGCAAAAAATCGTCGACGCGTTCAACGCGCAAAACAGCGACATCGAAGTGAAAATGACGACCATCAGCAACGACGCCGACGAATACAACACGAAAATCATGAACAACCTGTCCGGCGGTTCCAAAATGGACGTCTACAGCATGAACGGAACTTCCGGCCTCGGGCTTTATTCTTCCAAAGGCCAGCTCGTCGACCTGACCGACAAGATCAAGGAGGCCAATCTGGATGTCGGCGCTTACGGTCCCAGCTTCCAGGACATCACCAACGTGCTGACGAAGGGAAAATATTACGCTCTCCCTTACCGCACCTCGGAATATGCTCTGTTCTACAATAAGAAGCTGTTCGACGACGCCGGCGTTCCTTATCCTCAGCAAATGACCTGGGAAGAATACGCCAAACTGGCCAAAAGCCTTACCAAAGGCGACGGCGCGAGCAAGCAATGGGGCGGATACTTCGCCGACTGGCTGACCGCTCCGCTGGGTGCGCTGCAGGAAGGCGCCACGATCCTCGACGACGATCTCACCCCCGTGGCGAACTGGCTCGACTACCAGAACCGCCTCTATTACACGGATGGCTCCCATATGAGTTACAAGCAAATGAAAGCGGAAAGCATCGACTGGATCAAGCAATTCGAAAGCGGCAACGTCGCCATGCTCGTCAACGGCGAATGGACGCTGAACATGTTGAAGGCGGATATCGACGCCGGCAAAACCGACATCGAATTCGACATGGCTCCGCTTCCGCTGCCGGAAGGCATGAAGGATCCGATCACCGTGGGCGGCGTGAGCACCTTTATCGGCATTAACCCGCAAAGCAAATACGGCGACGCGGCGTTCAAGTTCGTGCAGTTCGTCGCCGGCGAGCAGGGCGAATCGGTCATCGCCGAATCAAGCGTACTGCCGGCCTACGCCAGCGACAAAACCAAAGAGGCGTTCCTGAACGCCACCGGAACGCAAGGCAGCGGCTACTTCTTCGAAGCGAAGACGGTCGTCGAGAACCAGCCCGTTCCGCAAATCGACGAAGTGAACCGCGTTTACAACGAACAGCGCGACCTCTTCCTGTTCCAGGAGCAGGATGCGGCCACGTCCATTCAAAACTTCACCAAGGAACGTCAATCCGTGCTGAATCAATAAACGATACCGATATGGCAAACCATCGGCTTCCGCTATCCCCATAACGGAAGCCGAGCCTCTTTTACGGGGCTTCAGAACAACTTACAGGAGGTGGCCTCGATGATCGGCCAACGGCTGCGCGGCTACAAGGCATACCTGCCGGGTACTTTATTCATCCTCCCGGCTTTCGTCTTGTTCGCGGTATTTATTTTTATCCCGCTGATCTATGGTCTGAGCATGAGCTTTACCGATTACGGCGGGTTCAACCTCAAAGCCAACTTCGTCGGCACGGACAACTACGCCAAGCTGCTGCAGGACGATTATTTTCGCATCTCGCTCAAAAACAACGTCATTTATACGCTCGTGTTCGTGCCGCTTACGGTACTGCTCGCTTTGCTGTCGGCGGTCGCGCTGAACGGGGTGCGGCATCTGCGCAAATATTTGCGCATGGCTTTTTATTTTCCGCAAATCACGTCCATGGTGTCTATCGCCATCGTGTGGGGCCTGCTGTTCAATCCGATTTCCGGCCCGATCAATTCCATGCTCAAGGCGCTTGGCGTCGCCCATCCGCCGGAATGGCTGATGTCCTCGCATTGGGCCCTGCTGGCGATCATTCTGGTGGCCGTGTGGAAAAGCTTCGGCTATTACATGATTATTATGCTCGCCGGCATTCAGGGCATCCCGGAGCATCTGTACGAATCCGCCAAACTCGACGGAGCGAACAAGTTCCAGCAGTTTTTGTACATTACCCTGCCGAGTTTATCCCCCACGCTGTTTATGGTGCTGGTGCTGACGGTCATCAACTCGTTCCAGGTGTTCGATCTAGTCTCCGTCATGACCGACGGCGGGCCGGGACGCTCGACCAACGTGCTGGTGTTCCGGATTTACCAGGAAGCGTTCATCCATTACCGCATGGGATACGCCGCGGCGATGTCGGCCGTTTTGTTCCTTATCATTATGGTCATATCCCTCATTCAATTCCGAATGGAGAGAAAATGGGTCACTTATTAAAATGACACCTACAGAAGGGGGGAGGACTTCGCATGCATACCTTTAATGGGCCGAAAAAAGGCCTTTCGTTCTACTACATTTTGCTGGCCGTTCTGGTCGTCTGCTCGGTCGCCGCTCTTTTTCCGTTCCTCTGGATGATCTCGTCCTCGCTGCGGACGGACATCGACCTGTTCAAGAACCCGACTAACTGGATTCCGCAGACGTTATATTTGGACAACTACCGGGAGGTTTGGCGGGCCATTCCGTTCGGCCAATATGTGTTCAACACCGTGAAGCTGTCCGTGGTGATTACCGTTTTGCAGGTGCTGATCTGCTCCATGGCCGCTTACGCGTTCGCCAAGCTGAAGGTGCCGTTCAAAGGCGTCGTATTCATCCTGTTCATGACCAACCTGATGATGCCCTGGCAGTCGATCATGGTGCCGCAGTTCGCGGTCGTCAGCCGCCTCGGCTTGTACAACACGCATACCGGCTACGTGCTGATTCAACTGTTCAGCGGCTTCGGCATCTTCCTGATGCGCCAGTTTTTCCTCAGCCTGCCGAACGAGCTGAACGAAGCCGCGCGCGTCGACGGCTACAGCGAATGGCGGATTTTCCGCAAAATCATGCTGCCGTTGTCGGCCCCGGCGCTGTCGACCTTGGCGATTTTCACCTTTACGTATATGTGGAACGACTATTTGGCGCCGCTGATTTATTTGAACGACGATAAGTTAAAAACGCTGCAGCTCGGCTTGAAAGCTTTTCAAACCGAACATACGACGGACTACGGCCTGCTGATGGCGGGCACCGTCATTGCCACGATCCCGATGGTGGCGGTGTTCCTGGCCGGGGAACGGTTTTTTATTCAAAGCGTGGCCACGACGGGCATGAAAAACTAACTTTTAATGGATGGGAAAGGGGAGGCTGCTGAACCATGACGACGATAAAACCTTTTGTGCAGGTGTCGGGCGAGAACTTTACGGTGAACGGGGAAAAAATCTTGTTCCGCGGCTTCGGCCTCGGCTCCTGGATGAATCTGGAGCACTTCATGATCGGGCTGCCGGGAACGGATACGATGATCAAGCGGGCTTTTGCGGAGGTGTACGGCGAGGAGCGGAGCCAGGCGTTTTTCGACCGCTTCCTGCTCGAATTCGTCGATGACCGGGATTTTGAATTTCTGAAAAAGCTGGGCGTGAACCATCTGCGCCTGCCGTTTAACTACAAATATTTTATCGATGACCAGCACCCGGAAATGTTGAAGGAAGAGGGCTTCAAGTATCTGGATCATGTCGTCGGCTTGTGCGCCAAGCATGAGATCTACGCGATCCTGGACCTCCACTCCGTGCCGGGCGGGCAAAACCCGGACTGGCACTGCGACACCAGCTCCGGTCTGCCGCTGTTCTGGGAATACTGCGCGCTGCGCGATACGGTGATCCGGCTGTGGGGACGCATCGCGCAGCATTACAAGGATCAGCCTTGGGTCGCCGCTTACGACATCGTCAACGAACCGTCGATGGTAACCGACGCGGAGGTGTTCAACGAATTCTACCGCAGGGTAATCGCGGAAATCCGCAAACACGACGAGCAGCACATTATTTTCATCGAAGGCAACGCGTTTACGACCGACTTTTCGATGATCGATCCGATCGACGATCCGCAGGTGGCCTACGAGTTCCACTTCTATCCGTTCGTCGACGAACCGGCCGTGCTCACCCGAGAGATGGATCGCGCACGCCGCAAGGAAATTTTCGCGGAGGCCTTCCATAAACTTCTGGCCATCCGCGACAAATACAACCGCCCCGTCTGGTGCGGGGAGCTGGGGCTTGTGTTCGAGCAAGAGGAGATCAATTTCCAAATGGAAATCATTGAGGATATGCTCGACCTGTGCGAGGACAATAACGTGTCCTGGGCGCTGTGGACCTACAAAGACGCCGCAACGATGGGCATCGTCTACCCCCGTGCCGACACGCCTTGGCGCCGGTTGACCGACGAGATCAAGCTGGTGTGGAACCAGCACCAAGAGCAGGAAAAAGGCGAAGCCCTGGTCGACTACATGGCCGCAACCTACTTCAAGCCCATCTCCCGAGAGATGCGCTACCCGCTGCAATTCCGCATGCGCACGCTGATGCAGGTCATCTGCGTCGAACAGAACCTGAAGCCGGTCCTGGAGAAGCGGTCCTGGGAGGAAATCGCCGAGCTGCCGGCCTCGTTCCACTGGGAGCAATGCGAGCATTGGACGGAGCTGGCGGAGGTGATTGGGAGCTACACGAAGGAGTAGTGTAGAAGCATAGGAGGATGAAGCAACCCCCCGGCATGGTCGCCGGGGGGTTGCTTGGTTTGGGTGAATCTGTTTTTCCGCTTAACCCCCCAGCCCATGAATCAAGATTTGGAACACGGAGTTGTCCAGTATCCCCACAACGCCAAGCAGGAAGCTGAAGCTAATCGCGAACAACGGCAACACTCTTCTTTTCCTCATCATTCTCATACACCTCGCAAATGATATTTTTGTACTGCACTTGTTGCTCACTTGATGCCGTATGCCTGAACTCTTCGAATAAACGGATCGAACGGATCAAAATGGACTCATCATTGAATTTTCGCGAGATCTCCAAATTTTTGATCAGATGTTCAATCCCTTCTTCGTACCGCTGACTGTGCAATTCATAAAACGCTAGCTCAAACAGGAACCGGGCGTACTGATCCGCCACAATTTGCGCATTGTATTTGCCAAAACGGCAGAGCCGCTCCTTATCCTCAAAATGCCCCTGGAAACGATCCAAAACCTCATCCACGTTCCAGTGATACCGATTCGACGCCTGCAAAATCCGGTACATTGCCGGAAAAATTTCATGCTTATAAGCGGCCACATATTCCACATAATCCGTCAGCACCTCAGCTTGCCCGGCCATCAAACGGTACAAATAGTCGTTGGCTTTGCCCCACTCCCTAAACTGCTCGACAACCCGCCGCTCATCCTCGCCGATTTCCCAGGATTCAAGCAGATCGTCTTCACTATACAAGCGCGCGTACTCCAAAGCCCGGTCGTACTCTTGGCGTATGTCACAGACATTGGCCTTCAGCAAATACGCATACAGCAGGTAAAAAAGCCTCGGCCTGGACGGCCCCTTACTGTCCTCAGCTTCACGCTTGCGCTTAACCGGGTGCTGATATCGGGGGTTAGCCATCTTCTCCAACCTTTCCGCAATAGAGTCAACCCGATCCCACAGATGCAGAGAAGCGTAAATATCCGCCAAATCTTTTAGGGCATCCAATTGATCCCCTTCATCCAAACGGTCGACATAACCCTCGAACAAAATGGCTTTTCGCAGATTCTCCACTTGATCCTCCCCGAGTCCAATCGTAAACAGCCGGTATCGGCCCAGCGCCAGCCGCTCGGAATGCTGGTATTTCTCGCATTCGGCAACACATCCATACAGCAAGGCGGCAGCCGCCTTTTTCCCTTCCGCAAAAAACCGCTCCGCTGTCTCAAACAACGGGGACATATACGCCAAATGATCCGCCATCGCCTGAACCAGCCTTTGTATGCAGTCCAGCTTGCCGAGCTCCGCACACCGCCGCAAGAACGGCCCCGCCCTCCGCCAGTCCAGCGCCGTGCCCAGCAAGTAATCCTCCAAGTAGACCTCGTAAAGG
The DNA here is from genome assembly GCF_056171975.1 of Paenibacillus terrisolis. Taxonomy (NCBI): domain Bacteria; kingdom Bacillati; phylum Bacillota; class Bacilli; order Caryophanales; family Paenibacillaceae; genus Paenibacillus; species Paenibacillus terrisolis. Next base: position 96,380 of record NZ_JBKFGG010000024.1, read on the forward strand.
CTGCCTTCCTCCAGCCCCATGCCCACCGTGATCCGGTCCAAATTATGCATGGAAATCTGCCGCTGCCCGCTGATCATCGAACTGACCGTCCCCGGATTAATGCCGGAAGTCTTGGAGAATTGATGAAGAGTTAACCCACTCCGCCTTAGGTAATCCTCCAACTCTTGTCTGATTGTGGTAGCAGGTTGCATAGGTAAACCTCCTTATTACATAGACAGGAATTATGCAGAATTACGTTGCATAATCTACGAATATCCACATATGCCCACTTTTGACTTCATTATACTATATATAAGTAGTAATTAAAACAAGAAAAACTATATTTAATGCCCTGCATAATATTTTGAGAGTCACCTAAGCTATTATTGAGGTGATGAAATGGCAGAATTACGCAATTTCCTAGGGAATCGAATCCGAGCAATCCGAAATGCTAAAGGTCTCACCCAACAAAACTTGGCGGACATGTCCGGCTTGGACTATAGATACATCGGCTCCATGGAACGGGGAGAACGAAACTTTTCCATCGATACTTTGGAGAAGGTACTAGTGGCGTTAAAAGTCTCACTGCATGAAGTTGCTTATTTCAGCGCTGAGCAGGTTAAAGAAGAATCGGTGCGATGGGAAGCAACGGATCAGTTTATCGCAAGTACGGAGGGATTAACCGAGGAGCAGATCGAGATTTTGCGCAGAGTGAATCAGGAGGTTTTGAGGGCGTTTAAATAGCCTTTTCCGGGGGAAAAGGCTATTTTGTTATGAATTCTAACTCAGTACCTATAGCAATGTTAAATCGGCATATAAAATTACCAGAAATCGTTAGAAAACGAATCCAAGAATATAGAAAAAAGAAAAGCTGGACCTAAGAGCAACTTGCTGAAGCGGCATTGCTTCACTACAGTTACATAGGCGGTGTGGAGCGTAGGGATCGGAATATTTCCTTGGAGACATTGGGGGAAATCGTTGCAGTTTTCCCGAAGGGAATTATTTCAACCGGAAGAGGTTTTGGATAAGCAAAGTTTGCTTGATTAGCATATGAAGTTGATAAGTGGTAGAAGTACTGAAGAAATTGCGTAGAAGGTCACTCGGAATGTTCTTTGGAGGATGGAGATGAAGGAGATTAACTGAAGTTCACCATAGTAATCTTCAATTCAAAATCTCATTATTTTTATGCCAAGAACGATAAAAAGGGCCTTTGTACGGGAAATGTACAATTAGCCCTTCATTAACGATTTCAAGTTTACATTTTAGGTTGTTATTTGAATCAGTCTATTAAATATTTCCTTTTTCCAGTCTGGCCACTTAGCTATGGTGCTTTTAGCCAATTCATATTGTTCACCTTCAGGTTTACTGCTATTAAATAAATCCATCGATAGCACCGACACTTCCATACTCTTCGCAATTTTTACTTCAGTCATTTGCTTTCCCCCATTTTTCTTGATATACAGCTGTAGCCACCATTTCTTTTTCCAAATATGAATATGGCAACAACTGCATTCTAGAGTTTGAAGCCTCGGGAACCCAAGGTAATGTTTCACCTAGTTTATTCTTACGTTTTTTATTAATTCCTGAATTGATCGACATCGAAAAAAGTTCAAAGAATCGTCTTGGTCCTATTCCAACAAAAGGTTGAAATATTACTTTATTCTTTACGTTTTCCTGTCTCATAGAAAAAGGAACTATTGAATCTGTATGAAACTGAAAAGCCTTACTCTTAGGATATGGTTCGATATATACAACTCTTTCCAACCCTGCAGCAATGATGTGTTTAGCACAATTATGACATGGAAAAGTTGTTCCATACAGAGTTGCACCGCGTGTAGAAAGCCCATTTCGAGCACACATCAAAAGAGCCTCCATTTCGGCATGAACCACTCTACCATACTCAGTAATATCACTAATAGGGCTATTTCTAAGTTTTTCTTTATCCTCCTGTGAAAGATCTAGTAATTCGACTATTTTTTCTATCATTTTTGTCTGTTCTTGCTTATTTGAATCTATTTTTCTAGTATAATCTCTACCGTCAGGATAATCTATGATTGAATTTGATTTATTATCAAAAATTGGCCAATATAATCCACCACCTGCTTTTGGTGCGTCATTAGCACCAGAAGCAATTATTTCATTGTTCTTAGCAATTACAGCACCTACTTGCCTCGAAAGATCCGCTGATCTTAATGCAGTAGAAAAAGCCATAAACATTGCATATTCCTCAAAGGTTGGTGTCATAAATGGGTGACCAAATAGTAGATCTAATATTCTCCAAATACTTTTTTCTACCTGGTCGTGATCACGGTCAAGATGGACAAAGAAATCAGCCATCTGAAATGTATCTCGTGTATGTTGTCCGTGACCTTCTTCCTCGCTTACATCTCTCTCAATTAGTTCCAAAGCTTTTTCTTCAGAAATTCTAAGATTTTCTGTTAAGTTATACAATCGACTTTCTTCATCTGAGTGTATTCCAAACAGGAAAAAACCATCTGAATATATCTCTCTCAGTAACTCCACCTCTTTTGGATGTTTAAGAGAGCGTATTATGTAACAAGTTCGCGGGGCAGGTCTCTCAGATTTACGTCGACTTGCAATTTCAGCGGCTACTCCGAGAGCAAGTATTGAATTGTCTCCCAATTCTTTCCTAGCTCGATTACCTAGATCCATTTGAGTCTTTATACGATCAAACTCAGATTTAAATTTAGGAACATTATATATCTTCATTATCACGTCTCTTGAAACGCTTATGGAAACAACATTATATTTATATGCTCGCAATCTCTCCGTTATAATTTCCACTATTCTGTTATGTTTTGTACCAACAGCACCTACGAGACCGATTATAAGTTCTGTGTCTTTATACGCATAGTTCAAAAAAGCTTCTTTATTTTTTTTTGAATTAGACTCCTCTCCTAGGCTTTTCTTATCCGCTTCTGTATCGAAAATCTCTTGGGGTTGTGAAGGACTATCTTTTGAAATATACTCTTCCTCTGGATTACTTTTATTTTCGCCCATAACAGATATCCCCTAGTACAATAATTATTCTACTCAATTCTTCATATTCAAGTATTTTCCTGCAAGACCTCAGAGTATTTTCAAATTAAATATTTCATCTATATTACTGAGTGAAAATAATCTTGAAATTCAAAAACCTAAGCAAATTAAAATATTAATATCGCATCGTCGCGATGATCTATCAAACTTACAATGAAATTCCTCTTTTAATTTCACCCATACTATTTGATTTCCTCGAATTTTAATACCCTACCAATGAAATTGAAACTTCCTACTTAAAAACTTTGGCATTTAATGCAGAAATAAGATAAAATATAAGTAAATAAACCCCTCAAAGATCCCACACCATTGCTACTTAAGTATGGAGGGGGATCATTTTAGGAGGGGTTTTTATGTTGAGTCCTGATCAGAAGTTAAGTTTATTTGAATTACTCAAAGCTAGAAGAGGCGATGACCCTTGGCCTCTTCACCGGATTGGTCGTCATATCGGCTTTTCCGTAGATACTCTCAAAGAAAAAAATGCACTACGATATCAAATTAAAAAACTAAAGAAGCACCCTGACTTAGAGTACCTTGCTAATATAGGAAAGGGATATTTTATTCCTGAGTACCAATATGAATTCGAAGACGTTTCCACCACTTTTAAAAATCGTGCGAATGGTATGGCTGAAACAGCAGAAAAGTATAAATTCGGAGGATTAAATGCAAGAAAGTCTACCAGAGACCATGAACAACTAAGTTTTGATTTTGATAACACATCTGAACAATAAGGAGTAGGTACTAGTGTTAGTTAAAAATCTACCTATTGACTTAATCGATGAAGATTTAGATCAACCTAGGTATAACTTTGACGATGATAGCTTGGTCGAATTGGCTAACAATATCAAGGAAATCGGACTTTTAAATCCTATAAAAGTTAGGGCCTTAGAAAATGGCAGATATAAAATTATTTTTGGTAACAGAAGATTTAAAGCGTTCTGTCAATTATCTTTAAAAGATATACCGTGTATTATCTCCGAAGAGACAAACGAACTAAATATTTATTTAGAGCAACTTGCAGAAAATATACAACGAGAAAGTTTTTCACCTGTCGAAGAAGCTGAAGCCTTCCATAAACTTTTGAATGAGGAATATAAAATCTCCACAATGTTTCTGTCAACTAAGCTTGGAAAAACCGAAACTTATATTCGTACAAAATTAGAACTCTTAAAATTCGGTAAAGATGTGCGTTTCCTAATAAAAAGCGGAAAAGAAACCGTCCTAAACAGACTAACAGAGGATCAATTAATTCCTTTAAAAGATGTAGACTATGAATTTCGCGATGCTTTAGCTATGAAAGTAGCCCACTCACAAATGCCTCCAAAAGATGTTAAGAGAATAGCAATCATGTTTAAAGACACTGAAATTTCAAATGAAACCAAGAATAATCTTATTAAAAATAATGGCGATGAGTTACTTCGATCTTGGTCGGTGTACAATGAAAAAAAGCAACGACCCCAAAAGCCTATTGAGGAGCTAAAACTTGTCGATTCCCAAACAAAGCAAGAAGAGTTAAAAACGTTTGAGATTACGCCCATTGAACAGAAGGTTCAAGAACTAATATCCAGAATTCCCTCATTTCGTCCAATACCACTAGAAACTATCTTTTCACATGAGCGTATTACTCTCGATAATAGAGTAGACTTTCAAAGGCAGCTTGACCTCTTAATTGAAAATCTAGAAAAGCATCTTTCTGAATTCAGAAAGGTGCGTGATATTTGTAAAAAAAGTTCCATAAAGGTAATTAAATAAATTAAAATCCATTAGAGTCTCTTTTGGGCTCTTTATTTTTTATTTTCTCAGTTTTTCTCGTTTCTTTCTTATATCCCGACCGTCCGTATTTCGACCCGCCACGATAAAATCGATGCGTTTGCTCGTCGACGGTATGTTGTATTCAATCATGACGCCGCAATCGTCGGCAATATTGGAATTGCGAATGACCCGCTCCATGAACTGCATAGAGTTGTTCCAGGCTCTTTTCTCGTCCGGGCCCTCATTCCCATCCGCTTAATAAAAGCTTCCTCAATCTCTACAGTAATTTGATTCCAGTCCACCGTCTCCCGAAACTGCAAAGCATTGCTGCCGTAACACGTTGCCCTCTCCCTATAACTCCGTATATTTCGTCATCTTACCAAAGGACTTCTCCGGGGGATACTTAGCCGCGTTTCTTTGCATTTTATCCTGGATGATAGTTTCGATATCGAAGTCCATGGACAGGGCCAAGTAGTAGGCGTAGATCAATACGTCGGCCAGTTCGTCGGCGATGGCGGATCTTTTTTGGGAGACGGCGTCTTCGGACGATTTCCATTGGAAGTTCTCGAGCAGCTCGGAGGCCTCCAGGCTGAGGGAGATTGCTAAATCCTTCGGGTTGTGGAACTGTCCCCAGTTGCGCTCCTCTCGAAAAGCGATAAGTTTTTTGACCAGCTCTTCATTCATGTTTCTTGCTCCTATCATTTTTGTAATAGAGTTCTTGCAGCTTCCGATCCACGCAAAAAAAAGGCGGTTCTCCCCTTAGAAAAGGGGGCCGCCTCTTGTCTTTCTTGAAATGACCATGCTTTGGCCCAAATTTGGAGATTCCTACCTCCAAGTTAGTACGAAACGCAGGATTCGTCAATTAAATCCCGATCTCTCGCATTTTCGCCGTCACTTTTGCCATTCTGTCGTCCGTATCTGTACCGTTGAATTTCGGGAGCCGCATTTCGCTTACGATTTTTCCGTCGCGCATGAACATGATGCGTTCTGTCTTCACGGCGATTTTGGCGTCATGGGTGACCAGCATTACGGCGGTGCCTTCGGCGTTGATTTGAGCGAACAGGTCCATGATTTCCTCGGCGGACTTCGAGTTCAGCGCACCGGTTGGCTCGTCGGCAAAAATGATCTTCGGATCGCTGAGCAAGGCGCGGCAGATTCCCGCACGCTGCAGCTGTCCGCCCGAAACCTGGGTGATATCCCGCCGTTCCAGCTCCGCGATGCCCGTCTTGTTCATCAGCGCTCTGGCCTTTGCCGTGATTGCCGCGGCGTTTTTGCGGTTGTCGCGCAGGGACGGAAGGAGGATGTTATCCAGGAGGTTCAGATTCTTCATCATTGTCGGCTGCTGAAAAACAAAGCCCATTTGCGTTCTGCGCAGGTCGGCTAGCTCATTTTCACGGAGCCCCGACAATTCCCTGCCGTCAAAAGTGACCTGCCCGCCGTCAATGCCGTCCATCCCGCTCAACGCAAACATCAGCGTAGACTTCCCCGAGCCCGAGGGCCCCATCACCGAAACGAACTCGCCTTCGTTGATCTCAACGGATACGCCGTCAAGCACAGGGCGCCTCTCATCGCCGAGGCCGTAATGTTTTGCGATATTTTCGCCGATCATCAGCTTCTTCATATGCCTCACCTACTCCTTCAAATTCTCGGATATTTGGATTTGCCCCGTGCCCGCCGTGCCGATCACCGTTGCGATCAGTACCGAGCCGATCATCATCAGCGGACAAAGCACATACGCCAAAAGCGGATTAACGACAAACTTGAACGACGAGGCCCCAAACGAGGAAATCAGCGCGCCCGTCAGCATTTCTCCGACTGTGTTGGCCAGCAGCGTGCCGAGAACCAGGCCCACCAGAAGCACCAAGCCCGAACGGGCAAAATACTGCGTCCTGATATCCGAGTTCGTAAACCCGAGCGATTTCATGACGGCTATGGAATATCTGTCTTTGGCCGCAAGCATTTTCATGAACAGCAGCGTAATCAGGACATTGATCATCAGCACAACGACAATGGCGACGTGGGAAGCCCTTCCGACGGAGTTAATGGTCGAGCCGAAGGTCTGGGCGATAACCTCGTCAATGTCCGCAACCTTGGCATAATCAAACCGCTTCGCATATTCCAAAACCTTGCCGTCGACCCGCGTTTTTTCCGCGAGCTCCGCATAAATGACCGACCACATCACTTCAGGCGAATGACTGGTAAAAGCGGCCTTTGCCGTCTTTCCCCCATTGGTGATGTCCGAATAAATGCCGGACACCGTGAGATCCCTTGCCTCCCCGTCCATCAGCAGCGTCATGACGTCGCCGACCTTTTTGCCCAGCTCGCCCGCGTTCATCGCCGACAGCGCGATTTCGTTCTCCCCGGACGGTCTGTTTCCTTTGGAATATTCCACGGGGAAAACGGAATGGTCGCCAAGCTCGATTTTCAGATTTTCCTCCGTACCGTCCGTCTTCCTGGCTTTGAACGTTTCCGTGGTGAGCACGGCATATTTCGATATGGACGGGTCGCTCTCCATGGTCTTCGCGACATCCGCCGCCTTGTCGGCAATATGATCGGTCTGCTGAATGTCGAGGCGCATATCGCTGTTCCCGATCCCCATATAGGTGATGAAGCTTTTGGCGGAAATCGTGTTGTACAGGTTCTGCGGCACAATCATGATAAAGGCGGAAATCACAAGCACGGCCAGCATGGTGGCATAAAGGCTTTTCCTGGCGAGAACGTCTTTGACGCCAAGAAAAATATTCGTGCTAAACAGCCTGTTTCGGCTCAGCGAGAAATGCCGGGAACTCGCGGATTTATCCTGCGAAATGCCGAAGCGAATGGCTTCTGCCGCGGAAATCTTCCGGAAGCGTTTCAGCACTCGGTTGACGTAAGCAACCACGGCAAGGAAAACAAGCAGCATGCCGATGATTCCGAACAGCAAAGCTAATGAAGGATGATCGCTCCCCCCCATATACAGCCGAATATTTTCAAGCAGCAGGCCTCGGAACGCAAAAGATAGCGCAAACCCAAGCACGCAGCCCACCGCCGCAATTCCCGCGTACTTGGCGAGATACATCTTTTTGATGTCGGAAACGCGCAAGCCGATGGCTTTCATCACGCCGATTTCGCGGTAATCGCTCTCGATCTTCGCAAGGAGCGTAAAGCGGATGCACATGAAGGCGATGGCAACAACAAGCGCGCTGATCAGAAGGATGACGGCGATCATAAGACCGTCGGAAATGGCGTTCAGCATTCTGAACAGGGGGTAGGTTATCGTGGGGCCGTTGGCTTCAAGCCCTGCGGAGGTATAGTCGTTTTTAAAGACCCCGAGCATGGATGCGTCTTTTAACCGGAACTCGATCAGATATTCGACGCTTCCCGTGTCCTTGATTTCCGCATAATCATGCGGGCTGATCAGGAATCTTTTGGACGAGGCGAGCAGCGAATTCATCTGAGAATCCCGGAGAAATCCGGCGACGGTTAATTTCTTTCCGCCAACCGTAAGCGTATCGCCGACCTTTGCGGTGCCGTCTTTCATATAACCGACCGGAACATAAACCTCCCCGTCGGACACCGTGATCCTGTTCCCGTCAAGGTCAAGCAGATAATCGAATTTATCGCTCTGCGTGCTGAAGCCGTTGTCCTGCACATTGTCCGCCAGCGATTCTCCGTTAATAACCATCCGCGCGCCATCGACATTGAGAAAATCAAGCACCTGATACTGATCGACCTTGTCGTTCCGCTCCGCAAAAGCCGCGAGCCGCGCTGTATCCATTTCGCCGGAATGCATCTGCATATAATGCGGTGTTTTCGCTTGCGTCATCAGCGTATCGATCGCGCCCGTCAGATTGACGACGAGGATGGCCGACAGGGAAACCAGCATCGCCGCCGCGGCGACGAATATCATGGTTGTGAGTGAGATGAGTTTGCTTTTTGCGATATCATTGCGAATGATTCTGTAATACATAGGTCACCTCTCTTTCAAGCCGCTTCACCGATCTGAGATTATACAAAATGACGGCGGCGGCGCTTAACAGGATTCCGGCGATGATGATGAGAAAGCCCGTTCCCCGGCCGCTGCCCGTGCCGATGATCTTGCCCACGCTGCCCGCCAGCGCGCCGCCTTCCACCAGCAAAGGAGTGAAAACGTAATCCGCAAGCACGCCCGACAGCAGATAAGCGGCAACATAGCCTAACTGCGAGACGACTCCAAACAGCGACCATGCCCTGCCCTGAACGGGATTGTCGATGTTGGTACGAACCAGATAATCCAGGGTTGTGTTGGCAAACGGGATCGTGGCAAAGAAGAGAAATCCCGAAACACCGAGAAGCATGATATTTTCGCGAAGCCCGAATACCGCCATGAATAGGCCTGCCAAGAAAAGCGACAGCGAGAGAATTTTGACAAAGTCTTTTTTGATCGGAAGCATTCCTATCAGCACACTCGTAACAAGCATCCCCGAAGCGACAACGGTTTCGAGCGTTCCTACTGCGGCGCTGTCCGAGAAGGCAAGGATCATCGGCATGGAAAGGGTTTGGATGAATCCGAGGAAAAAGGTCATAACCGACGTCATGATCACAAGAACAAGCACGCCCCGGTTCTCGGAAACCGCACTCCAGCCGGATTTGAATTCGCGGATAAACGAGCTTGAGTTTGCCTGTCGCTCAACTTTCTTGGAAGCCAAACCGCCGCGTACGGCCAGCGTTGAGGCAACGGTTACGCCAAAAGTGCAAATATCGATGATCAGCAGCAGCTTCACGTCGGAAACAACGAGCAGAAATCCCGCGATGACGGGCGAAACCAAATATTTTGCCGATCCCGCCACCTGCACCAAGCCGCTTGCCTTCGTGTACTGCTCCTCGGTGAGCAGATCCGTCACCGTAGCCTTGTACGCCGGATCGAGCAGCGACGCAAACACCGAGCTGATCGCAACTCCCGCGCAAATCTGCCATAGCTGCGCTTCTCCGCGAAGCAGGCAAGCCAGAATGAACAGAAGCCCCGTCGCGGAAAGGCTGTCGCCAAGCACCATGAGGAGCCGGCGGTCATAGCGGTCCGCAAGCACTCCCGCCACGGGGCTTAACAATAGCGACGGCATAAACGCCAGCAAAGTGACCAGCGCCATGGCCGATGCCTTTCCCGTCTGCTCGAACACGTAAACGCCAAGTCCAAACGACGTAAGCCCGCTTCCGATCGCCGAAACCAGCTGCCCGCTCCACAGAAGCGTAAATTTCCCGAAGGATTTGCCCGGGTCATGATTCATGGCCGGTATCATCTTCGTGACCAAACATTTGCATCACGCTCATCAGACTCCCCTTTTCAGCGCCCAGCAGCCTCTCCACGTTCTCAATAAACGCCAGAATGCGTGAGAAGCGCTCCTCGTCCGTCAGTTCAACCATATCGCCGTCAAAGACGGTATTCGCATAGATCACGACCATTTCCATGCATTCAAAAGGGTACGGCGTGCTGAACATGCCAAGCTCAATGCCCTCGTGGATGATTGGCGTCAGGATCGGCGGAACGCCACTCACAATGACCTTTTGGATTTTCTGATGCATCAGCGCGTTTTGCGGCTTGTGGATATGATCCATGATTTCTTTGCCGCTTGCCTCATTTCCGCTGCTGATGTTCAGCGCCATGACCACGCGGAGAATGCGTTCGACGACAGGGACGCTGTGGTCTGCGGCAATCTCCCGTGCGGCCCCCAAAATATGGGCGCTGTACCGTTCGATCAGCGCGTCCATAATATCCTCCTTCGACTTGAAGTGGTGATACAGCGTCCCCCGCGCTATTCCGACCTTGCCGAGAATATCGTTGGTGCTCGTGCCGTCAAAGCCCTTTCGGCCAAACAGCTCATTCGCCGCGTCCAGAATTTCGTTTCTGCGTTCTTCGGCTTCTTTTACAATTCTCATTACTACATCCCCTTGTTGTTCGATCAACCGACCGACTGTCTGTCTGTAAGTGGATAATAGCATGCCGCTGTAAAACTATGGTATTAACTATGTCACAGGAAATGGAAGACGGGCGACTGAAACAGCCTATTTTGCATAGGGTATGCATCGACTCATATCGGGATGTATGTGCGGTACTTGATACCATTCGCGTCGCGCTCCGAGTATCCGGAATGCTGCCTTTGTCCTGATTCATATACATATGTAACTATAACGACAAAAAACCGCTCACCGAGCTGCTCAGGCTACCGAAAAACCCGGGATATTTTACGCTTTGTTTTAAATGTTTTTTCGCCATTCGCAGGCCAACGCCAGTCTTGCAGCTTCTTCCAAGCTGAGCTGAACGCATCAAAGTGCTGAGCCGGTTGGCCGTTGGGGTAAAATGTGAGGCGCGAAACGGACTCATTGGGGAATAATTTGAACCAGCCCGGACGGATTACGGAAAAACCTGCAAATCTGCAGTTTTTTCTTGCCCTAAGTGCTCGAAATTTCAAAATTCCTGCGAATTTACAGTTATTTTCTTATTTTCAGCGCTGCCGGAGGAAAAACTCAGTAAATACCTGTATTTTTGCAGGTATTGTCCGTTCAAGAGAGTAGAGTGTGAAAAAAACTGCATAATTGCAGGAAAATATCGCCAACTATATGCGTCAGCCGCCTAAAGTACGAACCTCCCCTTATAAAGAAAGCTCACGGTCACTTCCCTAAAAAAGAGAAACCCTGCCGTTCTGGAAACAAGACAGCAGGTTTCTCGATAATCTGAGCCGCTCACCGAGCGGCTTTCAACATTTAACCTCTCTCCCCTCGCCCTACTCCCGCCGATACCTGAACCAGTCAAAATAAGCAATCGTGCCGCGGGCGGAATGATTGTACATCCCGAAGAAGACGCCGGTGAAACCGCCCGCCACTTCCGTCGAGATCAAATGCGTCTCCGCTTCGCCCAGCAAATGCCACTCCCGATCCGTGTCCGTATCCGTATCCGCATCCGCGGCGCGATAATAGAACATATACTTTTCCGGCAGGGCCTGGATTCTCAGTTCAACAGCCGACCCTTCGAACGGAGGAGAATGCTTCTCGACCATCATGCTTCCGACCTGTTTCCGAAGCGTGATCGCGGATTTGCCGTTCAATTTGGTTGAACCGATCGCATAATGGTGTTTTTCGTCCATAAATACAGCGAGTCCCGCTTCATCGCCTTCCAGAGGATTAAATTCCAATCCGGTGGAAATTTCGCAACGCCAATGCCGCTGCCTGCAGCCAATGAACGTCGGCGTTCCATTCTCGCTCAGCCCAACGGCCGACCCGCGCAAAGCCAGCATTCCTTCCCGCTCCCGCAAAGACCATTCCACCTTGTTCGCATTGCGAATAAAATTCCAGGACATGCCCAAACCGGGTTCCTCAAAATGATCGACTTCAGGTTCATCCTCCCATACCGCCGAAGGTAACACTTCCGCCTCCACTTCGACCTCTACTCCCACTACGCCGTTATCCCCTATGATCGGCCAACCGTCTGCGGTCCAGCGGACCGGAGCCAGGAACGTCTCTCTGCCCAGATGGTGACGGTAAGGATAACCCACCGGCCGAATACCCAGGAACACGGCCCACCAGCTGCCGTCCGGCGTCTCCACCAAATCGGCGTGACCCGTTGCCTGGATTTCGTGATACAAGCTCCGGTGCGACAAAATGGGGTTGTAAGGGCAGGATTCAAACGGGCCGTACGGCGTTCGGCTTCTGGCGATGGTCTCCATATGCCCGTATTCCGTTCCGCCTTCCGCGCACATCAAATAGTAATAGCCCTTTACTTTGTATAAATGCGGCCCCTCGGGAAATTTGCCCCCGCTGCCCGTCCATATCAACCGCGGTTCGCTCCGCCTTTGGCCGGTTTCGATATCGATCTCGCTTTTATAAATACCCATCCCCTGCCGGCTGCCGGTGCTTGTAAAATAAACGGTTCCGTCCTCGTCAAAAAATAAAGAAGGATCGATGCCTTCCTGGTCCACATAGACGGGGTCCGACCATTCGCCCGCCGGATCGTTCGCCCAGACGTAAAAGTGTCCGCCGCTGTCCTGATTCGTCGTCACCATATAGAATCGGCCGTCATGATAACGGAGGGTCGGAGCCCAGACTCCTCCCGACACGGCAGATCCGTCAAATTGCAGCTGACTGTCGCGCGTCAAACAATAACCAATCTGCCGCCAATGCGCCAAATCCTTGCTGTGCCAGATCGGCACTCCCGGCGAGTAGGCGAACGAGCTGTTCACCAAGTAATAATCCTCTCCTACCCTGCAAATGCTCGGATCCGGGTAAAAGCCCGGTATCACCGGATTATGAACTTTCATGACGTTTATCCCCTTTTTATTTCCGCAATATATTCGTTAACCGGTATTTCGACGGCGTGATGCCGTATTTCTTCTTGAACAAGGTTGTAAAATACGTGCTGCTGTTGTACCCGATCCGGCTGGCGATCTCGCCGATCTCCAGATCGGCTTCGTGAAGCAGCAGCTCCATGGCCCGTTCCAGCCTGATGTTATTGACATAATCCGGGAAGCTGCTCCCCGTGTAATCGTTGAACAGCTTACTGAAATACGGCACGCTGATGGCCAGCTTCCCCGCCATATTATGGACCGACAATTGCGGGTCCTGATAGTGGGTATTCACGTATTCAATGACGTCCATAATGATGTTCAGCGTCTTTTTGGCGTTTGCGTTCAGCATGATTTCGGAGGTCTGGGCGAATAAACGGTCAAGCCAGTCCCGCAAATCGTCATAGCTGTCCAAATGGACCACGCGGTTGTAGATATCGAGCAAATTTGGCGGTTGGCCCTGGCTTTTTTCGATCAGCACATCGTTCGTAAGCCGCTCTATGGCCGCGATCAGCTCGGAAAATCCCTTCACAACCCCCGAAATCGCAAACCCTCGGCTCACCTCAAACATATGGTCCAGCATGACCCGATATTGTTCAGAATCGCCTTTCTTGGCCGCATCCACGACCGCGTGGATCACCGCTTCCGAAATGTCTCCTTCGCTCATCTGCCGGAGAATATCCGAGTGAACAATCGCCTCTTTGCCATACACGATTCGATATTTAACCATCTCCAGCGACTCGTTGTATTTGGCCTTCAATTGACGGACATCGTCCGTGATCGAACTGATACCTCCCGCCATATCGAGCCCGAAGGATTCCTTTACCGTCTTCTGCGCTTCGGACAAAACGGCCGGCAAGTCCACGCCGGTTAGCGGGGCGTCCTCGGCCAGCTCACTCACAACAAGCGCGATGTGACCTTCCGTGGTCTGCAAAGCGGCGCAAAACGCCTTTCCCGCAAAACCGTCGCAGAGCAGCGTGCAAATGGAATTCATGCGGAATAAAATCGAATCCGCGTTCAGCCCTTGATCCAGTCTTTATAATGATGGATTCTTAAAGTGATCACACGGAACGGGACCCCGACGGCACGGATTGTCCCGCTTTTGACCAGGAGGTCGCCGGACAGTTTATCTTCGTTGTCCGCAGGTGAAATCAACAGCTTGATTACCGTATTGCTGTCGATTTCCTGTTCAAGCGAGTTGATTCGCTGCTCGACGCCGGCAATCGTATCATTCATGGCCTCCAGCTCGTTTCCGTTCTCGCTCTTATCCGCGAGGTGATCCGCCAGCTTGCGGATATTCAGAAACATATGGCCAATCGGCCGATAGAGCCGATACGACAGCAGCATGGACACCGCCGTTATAACGAGAAGCAGGGCTGCGCACAACGAAAGAATGACGTTTCTTGTTTTGATAAGCTCGCTCATGGAGAGGTTGTACGCTTCCTGCATCACAACATAATACTTTCCTCCATTCAATGCCGTATATGAAAAAGCGTAATCGTTGGCATCGATCGACTTCGTAAAGGAATGGTACGCTGCATCCGGTGATAACCTGCCTTGCATCGCGAGACGTACGGCTTCCGTTTGCCCGGGCTGCGCAAGTCCGCCCTGCATGATGACATGGCCGCCGCCATCCAGAATAAATATGCTTTGCCGCCCAACGGTCTGCCGTGAAAATATTCTCCGCTGCAGCTCATTCAGATCGATGTTGACGGCAACGGCTCCATCGAAGCTTTGGTTTTTGACATAATCTCTGAAAAAGACGGTCATCGTATTGGAATATTCGCCGTTCGACCGGCCCTGCAAGCTCCAAAACACGGGGGAATCCTTGACGCTTGTCCGCGCAATGTACCGAAACATGCTCGATTTCGCATCGTCCGTTACCGGCATATTTTCCACGTTAAAAACCAGTCCGTCATGATTGAACACATAAACCGCGTTGATATATTTATTGGTGCGAAGGTTGCGATTTATCTGCTCCAGTACGGTCTGCAGTCTTTCGTTCCATTCGGCATCGCCCGAGAGGATGGTCGACTCAATATCGGGATTATTGAACAATTCCATGGCATAACTCTGCGCAAAATCAACATAGCTTGCGAATGCGCTTTCAGTATTCAGCAGGGTCAGCTTATTGATTTGCTCCCTGCTCGCTACCGCTTTGGCCTGGAACCAGTAGAAGTAGAAGACGGTCAAAATCATGACGGAGCAGAGCGAAACCAGCAGCAAACTGAGAAAAAACCGGTAAAATAAAGAACGGTTTTTCATCGTAGTCAGGCTTTTCAAGTTTAGGGCCAAGATGATTCTGTTCCTGATAATCGCCACCCTCTTCTCCTTCAAGATTGCAATGGACAAGGGCAACTATGATCATAGTCACCCTTGCCGATAATTCCGGTTATTGCTTATTCTTCTCGGCGTACCAGGCCGAAAACTGCTTCTGGTATTCCGCCATGTACTTGTCGATTCCCGCTTCTTTCAACTTCTTCAAAGCGGTAGGGAACATCTCGTCGTAGCTTACAAAACCGGATCCTATCGGATTCAGCAGTTCCGTTTCGACCGCGCTGATTCTCGCCGCTTCCGTTTTTACCGGTTCGACGTTGAATACGAACCCGATGTCTTTGCGCAGGATCGATCCGTCGTTCCAATGCTTGTACGATTCAATGAAATCATCCGACACATCCTTGCTGAACCGCATGAAGTTCACGTTCATCATCATCCAGTCGTCAAACAAAAGATCGGTGCTGATCCGTTCCACCCGGCCGTTCTCGTCAAGCGAATAGTCCTTGTCTTTTACCCCGTAAGTGAAAAGATCGTATAATTCCTGATTTTTTTGCAGCAGGTTGAAGAACATAACGTAACGTTCCGGGTCTTTGGCGTTGGCCGATACAAAGTAGGCGGTGCTGTACGTCCCGCGGCTGATCAGCGGCCGGTCTCCTCTCCCCAGAAAGTAATTGGCGAGCTTCGCGCTAGGCACCGCTTTGACCATGCTTTGATAGCTTTCGACCGGCATCAGCGCATTTCCGGCTTTCCACATGGCTTTGCCTGCCTGCCAATCGGCCATCAGCTGATTTGGATTGGTCGGCGCATACTTCGGAATGATCCCTTTCTGGTACCATTTGCGCATAATTTCGCTGTAAGCTTTAAACTCCGGCGACTCGTACCAGCTCCAGAGCTTGTCGTCGTTTGCGGAAGCATCGGACACAACCCTTGAATCCAGCCACATCAAGTTTTTGTCGGAATACGTATAGCTGAGCGCGTAAGGCAGTCCGGCTTCGGCAAAACCGATCATGTCCGGATGTTTGGCGTGGGCCAAATCGTAGAACTTCTCAAGGTCGGCGAGCGAGGTAATCTCTTTCATGCCGACTTCTTCAAGCAAATCCTGTCTGACGAGAACGGAATAAAATTCCCCGGCATTCGGCTTGTTGCCCACCGGAATCGCATACTGCTTGCCGTCCGATTTAAACGAGTCGAACGAGAGCGCTTCCACATTTTTCTTCAAATCGGGCGCATCCTTGTCAACATACGGGGTTAGGTCCGCATAATACCCTTTTGCGACCTTTTTGCCCAACAGGTCAATATCGGTGTAGGAGGCAAAATCTTCGCCGGAAGCCAGCATCAGGTCCGTTTTGCCGGTTCCGTATTCGCTCCATGGCAGGTATTCCAGCTCCAATTCGGCGTTGAGTTCTTTTTTGACGAGCGCTTTGATTTCGTTTGCGACAAAATCGCTCATTCTGCCCGACTCCTCACCGTAGTATACAATTTTCAATTTGGCGGGGTCCTTGGGCGCTCCCGAGGCGAGATCGGAGGCTCCCTCCGAAGACGCGTTGCCGTTATTCGCGCCTCCGCAGGCCGCGAGCGTAACCAGCATGGCGATGGACAATGCAAAAGCGCATAATTTTTTTACCATAAATTTAGTCTCCCCTTGTATGAATTTTTATTTTAATACTTATCGCCCGAAAAGACGATGAGCAGTAAAATCGGCAATGCGGGACTCACGATCAGCCTTTTACGGATCCGATCAAGATGCCTTTGACGAAATACTTCTGCAAGAACGGGAACAGCAGCACAATCGGACCTATCGTCAAACAGGTCATCGCCATTTTGGCCGTTTCCAGCGGCGGCACGAGATTGGCGTTAGCCAGCATGCTCTTGTTCGTGCTGGTGGCCAAATAAGAGATATTGGACAGCATGTTGTAAATCATGTACTGAAGCGTGTACAAATCTTTGTTGCTCGTCAGCATGAGCGGAAGAAAAAAATCGTTCCAGTATTGGACGGCGTAAAATAAACAGATGGTCACGATGCTGACTTTTGAGAGCGGAAGCATGATCGATATGAAGATTTTGAAATATCCCGCCCCGTCGATTTGAGCGGATTCGGTAATTTCCGCGGGAATCGATTTAAAATAGTTCCGCTGCAAGTACATGAAAAACACGTTCATCAAATAGGGAACGAATAACCCCGCCAGCGTATCGCTCAAATGATAGTATTTGGTCGTCAAAATGTACCAGGGCAGCATGCCTCCATTGAACAGGATCGTAAAGTAGGCGAAAAACGCCAATCGGTTGCCGTTTTTGAAATGGTTGACCGAAATCGCATAAGCGAAAGCCGTCGTTACGGCGACCGAAGCCAGGGTCCCCACCAGGGTAACAAAGATGGTAACTCCGTAGGCTTTGGCAATAACCCCCAGCTTATCCGACAGTATGAATTTGTAGGTGGCAAAGGTCGGGTCCCTCGGCCATAACGAGAAACCTTTCATGGCGATCGCGGTCTCGCTTGAGAACGATGCGGATACGGCCAATACAATCGGCAGCAAGCATACGACGGCAAGCGCGATCAGCAGAAATTTCATGATTGCCAGCACGACTTTATCTCTCATGGTTTCGCTCATCATTCTTCCTCCTAGAAAAGTTTGCTATCCTTGTCGTACCATCCGGCTAGCTTGTTGGCTCCCAGGATCAACAGCAGTCCAACCACCGATTGATAGAGCGAGATAGCGGACGCGAAGGCGAATTCGCCCGTTTTCACGGCGGACCGATAGACGAACACATCGATGATATCCGTGACCGGCAGCAGAAGCGGATTCAGGTAGGTCAGGCCCATGATCATGCTCAGATCGCCCTTCAGCATATTCCCGACCGCAAGCAGGAACAGCATAATAATCGTCGGCTTCAGCAGCGGGATCGTGATTTTGAAAATTTGCTGCATCCGGCTGGCCCCGTCGATTTTCGCCGCCTCGTAGACGGAAATGTCAAAGCCCGTTAAGACGGCGAAATAAATGATCGAGGAGTAGCCCATCCCTTTCCACACGTTGGCAATGACCAATATGGGAATCCAAAAGTAAGGATGCGAATACCAGTCGATCGGACTAAAGCCGATTTGTTCGAGCATCCGGTTGATCAGGCCGTTCTTGAAATCAAGCATCGCAAACAGAACGGACCCGATAACTACCCATGAAATAAAAAACGGTAAGAACATGGCGCTTTGCGTTAATTTCACGGTAATTTTGCTGCGCATTTCGTTTAGCATAATGGCAATGGCGATCGCCGCAACCGTGGTAAACACGAAGAACAGAACATTTAACATAACGGTGTTCCGCGTTGCCCTTAGCGCCAAATCAAAACTGGAGTAAAAAAATTTAAAGTTGCCAAAACCGGCCCACGGACTTCCGAAAATCCCGCCTTTAAAGTTGTAATTCTTAAATACGAGAACAAGTCCCGTCATCGGGAGATACGAAAACATAATTAGAAAAACGACACCCGGCAGCGCCAAAATATACAAGGGGCCGTGCTTCGTCAAATCCCGTTTCATTTTTTGCCAAACCGTTAGCTTCATCGGTAACAGGGTTTCCCCAACCGCTTCCTTCACGTGAGCTTCCTCCTTTGATGTACATGGGGAGACCGCCGCGGCCTCCCGGTAAGCGCTGTCATTGCTTCTGACGTGATCAATATACAGGCCGAAGCCTCCTAAAAGAAATCTCAAATATTTAAGATGGCTTAAAATACATAAGATTTGCGGCAAGAAATCTTTAAGAATATTGAACCCGTCCTCCGTTCAGGTCTTTCAGGCAAGAAAATGGCGGCTACCTGTGTAGGCAAGCCAAAAACCGGATCCATCAGGACCCGGTTTTTGGCATTGCTATTCTTGTATTTCTGCCGGCTTTATTCCTTCACCGATCCCAGCGTAATTCCATGAATGAAAAAACGCTGCAGAAACGGATAAACCGCGAGCACAGGAATCATTGCGATGAAGATTTTAGCGGCATTCAGCGTCTGATTGGACATCTCGTTCATCCGTTTGTATTGGTCTTCCGTCATGTTAGCTGCATCGATGACAACGACCAACTGCTGAATAAATGTCTGCAGCGGGTATCTGTCCTGTCCGGAAGTCAATACAAGGCCGTGAAAAAACTCGTTCCAATGATATACGATGGTAAACAAAGCAACGGTTGCGAGCACCGGAACAGCGAGCGGAACGTAAAGCGCGTACAGCATCCGCCATGGTCCCGCTCCGTCGACAAGAGCCGCTTCATCCATTTCTTTGGGCAGATTACGAAAGTAGTTGACGATCAGAATGACGTTAAAAACCGGGACGCCGCCCCCGAGCACCAGCGCCCAAATTGTGTTATACAGCCCCAGCGCCTTTACCGTCATATACCACGGGATCAAACCTCCGTTAAACAGCATCGTAAAGACGAGAATCCACATAAATACGTTTCTCAAGCGGAAATCTCGGGAGCTGCGAGACAACGGGTAGGCCATCATTGTCGAGATGACAATCGTAATGGAAGCACCCAGCACGACTCGCTCAATCGAGATCCAGAATGAATGGAAGAAAGCGCTGTCGTTCATAATCTGTTTATACGAATTGAAATTAAACCCCACCGGCCATAGCCAAACCTGACCCGCTGACGCCGCCGACTTCTCGCTCAGAGAAACGGCCAGCGTATACCATATAGGCAGTACGCATAGGAAAGCGATCAGAAGCAGTACGATCACGAGAGTCCAGTCGAATATTCTGGAACGAAGGGTCGTATCTCTTATCATGGTTTTGCTCCCTCCTCAGAAAATGCGATAATTCGCAAACTTCGAAGCTAACGCGTAGGACACAATGATCAGAACGAAGCTGACCACCGATTTCAATAGTCCAACCGCCGTCGCGAGACCGTACTGCATATTGAGCAACCCTACTCGATACACCCAAGTATCAATGATGTCTCCCGTCGAATAGAGAAGCGGATTATAAAGGTTAAAAATCTGATCAAACCCTGCGTTCAGCACATTTCCAAGGCTCAACACGGCAAGAAGTACAATCGTGGTTCTAAGTCCGGGAAGTGTTACGTGCCAGATTCGGCGGAAACGGGACGCCCCGTCGATGGAGGCAGCTTCATAAAGCGAGGGATTGATCCCCGTGAGCGCGGCCAAATAAATAATCGTATTGAACCCGAACTCTTTCCACGCATCGCTTCCTACAACAAGGAAAGGAAAAAGATCCGCCCTGGCAAAAAACAACACGGGGTCCATACCGAAAACCTTCAACAAGGCATTAATAGGCCCGGTATAGGAGAAGATGTCCAGCAAAATGCCGGACAAAATGACCCATGACAGAAAGTGAGGCAGGTAGACAATGGTCTGAATCCACCGTTTCATCGCCATAAAACGCAGTTCATTCAGCATAATGGCAAATACGAGGGGGATGATGAGGTTGACGACAATCTTCATGACGGCGATGAATACCGTATTAAAAAATATTTGCCGCGTGTCGTTCAACGAAAACATATACTGAAAATTCTCCAAGCCGATCCAATCCGATTTGAAGAAGCCCTGGCCGGGGTTGAAGTCCTCGAATGCAATTGCGATGCCAAACATGGGAACGATATTGATCAGCAATAACCAGACGAAACCCGGAAGAAGCATGATGTAGTAGTGCTTGACGAAGCTCTTGTCTCTCATCCTTCCTATCCTCCTTCGGCTTGGCGGCCAAGAGGCGCCGGATGAACCCGGCGCCTCTGCCGACAGCCTTATTTCATGTAATCCTTCACTTCTTCGGTTATGGTATCGCCGCCTTGTTTCTTCCAATCGCTAACGAATTTATCGAAATCGTCAAGCGGAGCCGCGCCCATTATAATCTTCAGGAAGGTTTCATCCTCCAGTTTTTTGAGATTCGACCAACGGCTCTCCATTGTTTTCGTCTGCGAATACAGCACGCTGTATACTTTGTTGTAATCTTGCTCTAGAGGGGACGAGCCCACAAGCAGCGAGTAAGTGCGGCTCCATATGCCGAGATCTGCCTGGGGATTCCAATACTCGATATCCATATTGTCGTATGGCTCTTTCTTGACCTTGGTGACGTTCTGAATATCCGCCGCGAGCAGTTTGTAGCCCGGATCCGTGAAGTCCTCCGGTTTCTTCGTTCCGGCCAATATCTCCTGCAGCGCTTTGGCGGAATATTCGCTCTCATCCGTGTAAGCCATCGGCACGCGCAGCGGATAATATCCGATAGGGACTTTTATATCGAACTTGGATTCATCGCGAACGAGCAAATTCAGCATTTTGATAACCGCTTCCGTATGCTCGTAACCCTTGCGTACTACTACGAAAGACGTGGATGGCGCGCCCATGTGGGCGTTGAATTGTCCGTCCGCGTCGAGCGGAAGCAGATAGGCCTGCCAGTTCGCCGTCGGGTCGTTTTTGATCGCATCCGGCAGCGGACCATATCCCATCCACCAGGGAGCGAAGAAAATGCCCGCCTTGCCGCCGGCCACAGGTTCATAGGCGCTCTTGCGAATACCGATTTCCTTGTCTATCAGGCCTTCGGCATACAAATCGTGAAGCTTGCCGAGAGCCTCCTTGGTTTCCGGCAGGATGGAACCGTACACGGGGTTACCGGAATCGTCTTTCAGCCAGAAACCCGGGTATGACTTATAGGCGCCAAAGATCGGGTCCAGACCAAACGCGTTATTCGTCGATTCGAGAAAGTTCGCGTATAACTGTCCGCCATTCTGCTGTCCGGCAATGCCGATCGTGTCTTTCTTCCCGTTGCCGTCCGGGTCCTGTTCGACAAACGCTTGAGCGACTTTTTCGAGATCGTCCATCGTCTTCGGGGGCTGCAGGCCGAGCTTATCCAGCCAATCCTTGCGAATCCACATCTCATGAACGCCGTCGGACTGTACTTGTATGCTTGGGATCGCATACATCTTGCCGTCGAACGTGACCGTTTGGGCCGCTTTGCCATCCGTCTTCTCCATGAAGTTCTTGATCGCCGGAGAAGCGTATTGGTTAAATACATCCGTCAGATCCGCCAACTGACCGGACTTCACCATCTCCCTCAGCTGCGTATCCTTGACCACCAGCGCATCGGGCAAATCACTGCTGGAAATGGCCAAATTCACCTTTTGGTCATAGTTCGTGCCCGACGCCGCCTGCCAAGATACCTTCGTATCGATGTTCAAATTGTCCATAATGTAACGCGAGTACTGATTCTGCTCAGGGGTGTCCCCTGCAGGCAGGCTGTTGTCCGTAGGGTCTACCGATTTGCCGTACGTCAAAGTAATTGTCTCGGGATATTTGCCGAAAGGATCCGCCGGTTCGCTGCCGGATGTCGAACCGGACTCGGCGGATTCCTTGGCATTGCCGCTTGTATCGTTTTTACCGCCTTCCGACTGACTGCACGCGCTTAACAGCACGAGCAGCAAAACCATGACGATCGAGAAGTATTTCTTGGACATTTGTATTGCTTCCCCCTTTAATTCGTGTTTGCTAGTCGTCAAGCAAACTCAATATAGCATGGATGAAAGCGCTTTATAGATAGAACGGAAAACGAGACTTAGGGGGAGAAATGAACGGAGTTTGCACGTTCCGGTCATTTCTCCCCCTATTCGAAATCATTCCTCTACCTCTGTCCGATACCGCTGCCGGTATTCGCTTGGAAGCATGCCTGTCTGTTCGCGGAAAACTCTGCTGAAATATTTCTCGTCCGAATACCCTGTATGCTCGGCTACCCACTGAATCGGCTTCGCCGTTTGCATAAGATATTCCCGTGCTTTTTCAATGCGAATCTTGCGAAGATACTCATTGAATGAATGGCCGACGATCTCTTTGAAGCATTGGTTGAAATAACTGCGACTTAGGTTGACGCGCTTCGCCACCTCAACCGCGAACACGGGAAGTTCAAGCTCCTCATGGATGATTTTAACGGCATCCATGATGCTGCCGCCAACCTCCCGGCTGTACTGCTGCCGTCCCGACACCGACAGTGCGATCTCTCTGAAGCCTTCCAACCATTCGGTAACCTCCTTCCAGCACGAGAAATGATCGGGAAGTGTCGTACGAGTGTGTGCTTGTGCAACTGCGCGAAAAAGACGATGCCAATCCACTGTGCATCCGTAAAGCAATTGCATCAGCTTCGGGATCGGAAGTTGCAGCACGTACAACCGACTCTTCAGCTCATCGAAATTTTTATCGTCATGAAGCCATCGGAACGAGTGAAGCTGTTCTTTTACCGCCTCAGTCTCCCCATCACCGGACTCCGTCGGCTCCAAACGAAGTTCCTGGACGGTCTTCTCGATCGGATCCGATTCCTCTCCATCGCAATCATAAAAAAAATCCTTCTGCCGGTAACAGTCAAGCCACTGCAACAGTTCCGTTCGCGATTCCCCGGCAGTATGCCGGAGCCGGATCATTCGCCAATCTGCCGCCCTTATGCCCTCCGGCAGCGGTGGCACCCGCTCTTCATCCGCATCATTTCCGGCTTCCGGCTCCTTATCCGGGTGCTTCGTCCATAACCATATTTGCCGTCCCGCTTCCGTCTTCCAGTCCGCCCAAGCGGCAGAAGCCTCCCGAAGCCCGTCCGTTCCGGGCTGCTCCCGATCCCGAAGGGCAAGAAGCGCATAAGCGACAGGGGCCGAATGCATATCGCTTACCCGTGAATCCCCTTCGTCCGCCCGTTTTCTCTTTCCATCCAGAATACGGTCCCGAATGCGTCCGAGCACCTCTTCGAAACGTTCCTTTTCGAGCTGAACCTTGGCAATATAGTCGATGGCACCTAAGCGAAGCGCTTCCTGAATATATTCAAAGTCTTGGTGAAGGGTCAGTACAGCTACGGCCACATCCGGATAGCGTTTGCGGACGATCCGAACCAGCTCGATGCCCGACATGACCGGCATGGCCAGATCGGTCAGCAGCAGCTCGACTCGGTTGGTCTCCAAGAATTCCAATGCCTTTTCACCATTGGCAGCCTCACCGGCTACTCTCATTCCGAATGATTCCCAGGGCATGGCGGAGATAAGCCCCCTGCGTACCAGATTATCGTCGTCTACGATGAGCACATTAATCATACGGAATCGCTAACCTCCTTAATGGGCAGACGAATGACGATTCGCGTGCCCTTACCAAGCTCGCTCGATACGATGAGATCGGCTTCCCCTTCGTAATGGGATTCCAGCATACGTTTGACATAGTTCATTCCGATGCCCATTCCGACGCGATGCCGGTCCGTTTGCTCACGAGCCAGCAGTGCTGCGATCTTCTCTTCGGAGATGCCGCCCCCATTGTCGAGAATCGCGATCTCAAGCCGACCGTTCAGGCCGACCTCCACTTCAATTCTTCCGTCGTCGTCTAGACCGTGATACAGGGCGTTCTCCACTAAAGGCTGCAGGATGAACCTTGGCACGGGGACATCCAGCAACTCGTCATCCACATTGATACGTACGTCAAATTTGAAGTTATAGCGAATCTGCTGAAGGATAAGGTACTGCTTAAGCGCGTCAATTTCCTCCCGGATCGTCGAGATTCGGTCGCCTTTTCGAAGATTGTAGTAGAGCAGTTTGTTCAGGGAACTCACGAGCCGGTCGATCTCATCCTGTCCATTCATAACGGCGAGCCAGTGGGCGGTATCAAGCGTATTCATCAGAAAATGGGGGTTAATCTGATAGATCAGCTTTTCGATCTCCAGATCCGCCCTGCGCTTCTCCTTGCTCTCCACTTCCGCAATCAGTTCCGCAATTTGAAACTTCATGGTATGGAATTGGGTCAGGAGCACCTCGAACTCCGGGATGCGCGTCCGTATCACACCTCCATTGAAATGGCTGTTCGTTACCTGTTTGATCTCCTTATTGAATCTGGAGAGCGGGCGGTAAACCATCTTCCACAGCAGCCAGCCAATTGCAAGACTGACCGCGGCGAACAGCAGCGAAAGCGCCAGCATCTGCATAATCCAGCGGTTTTTCTCCCGATTGTAATCAGCTTTGGAAATAAGAGAGACTGTGCTCCAGCCCTGATTGCTGATTTGCCGGTACCAATAATATTCGGAGGCCTCGCCGAACACTTGGGACATCGACTTTAAGCCCGAAAATGTCGTATTTTCAGGAAAAACGCCATTCAGTTCGCTGTACGAAGTCCGTCCATTGTTGTCCAGGATCAGGTGATAGGTGTGTTTGCTGACCCCATCCAGATCAAGAATACTCTGTGTCAGCTTGAAACCGGATTCAATGTAAACAAACGCATCCTCCCGCTCGGGAAGCTCAACCTTGCGCAATGCGGAGAGCACGTACTGATTATTAAACCGGTCGTTGCTGATATGCGGGCCGAAGTAAGTGATGCCGTAGTAATTCGCGAGTTTAGGGAGCTTATTGATATCGAAAGAATCCTTTACACCGGTATTTTCAAAGAGAAAAGACCGGTCATCGCGGAAGTAATACATCGTCAAGCCAATATTGGGATTCGTAAAAGTGATCAGATTGAGCTGATACTTGATCTGATCGGTCAGATAGCTTCGGTCATAGGGCTGATCCGCGGTCATGAACTGCTCCACTTGCTTGCCGATATTCCCCTCAAAAGCAAGCTGCTGGGAAACGTGATTCAGGTTGCTTAACGTATTTTCTAGCGATAACGTCACCTGCTTCAGGTTGTTTTGTATTCCTGACTGCAGTTTTGTGTCGAGGATAGAAGTGATGGTGTTGTAAGATAAATAGCAGGTACAGACAAACGGAATCAACGTCGCTGCGGCAAAAAGGAAAAGAATCCGATTCTTCAGAGTCATTCGTTCCATGCGGGACTTCCGTTCGTTCTCCGGTTTCATCTACTCATCCCCATCGCTTTAACCCGGATATCAGCGCCGCACCCACACGCTCATCTCGCCCGATTCCCGGTTCCCCCATAAATAATAAGGAATCGCCTTAAACCGCACAGGCTTGCTCCGCTTGCCGAGCGGGCCATACGGCTGGTCTTCCGGCCAGACTGAGTCGTCCGCGGTTAGTCCGTCGCCTTCCACAACGACGCAGCCGCCGAGCAGATCGGAGGCAAAATGCTCCGTCAGGTTGGGATCGTCGGCTAGGGAAAGCGAGGCCAGCGACGCGCCGTTATCGGACTCTTCGACGCAGTATACGAGCGGGCCGCGCTGGATGGCGGCTTTGCCTGCGTCCGCCCGGATGAGCGGATGGGCGGCGACCAGCGTGGTTTCCAGCGGGAGCAGCCATTCCAGCGTATCGCCATCCGACCAGTCGCGCTCCACAGTGGTATAGCCATTGTCTACGCGGTACTCTTGCGTCGCCCCGTTGATTTTCAACACCGGGCGTCCCTGCTGGAACCAGCCCGGCATGCGCAGCGCAAGCACGAATTGGACACTGCCGGCGGCGGTGTCCGAAAGCGACACCTTGAATTCGACCCGGCCGTCCCAAGGCAAGGCGGAGTGTTGGCGCAGCATCACCCGGCCCTGGCCGTCGGCAGGCTCGAAGCCGATCTCACTGCCGATGAACAAGTGAACGTAAACCGTCCGACCGCCCTCATCCTCGGCCACGTCGTAAATATAGTCGCTAAGCGAGCTGAGCAGACGGGCCACGTTCGGCGGGCAGCAGGAGCAGCCGAACCATTTCTGGCGCACCGGCTTCACGTGGTGACGGTCGGGATTTTTGGCGCTGGCTTCCGGCCAAATCTCAAGCGGGTTCACATAGAAGAAATGCTTGCCGTCCTTGGACATGCTGCCAAGCACATTGTTGTAGAGCGCTCTCTCCATCACGTCGGCGTAATCGCTCTTGGCCTCCAGCTGCAGCATGCGGCGCGCCCAGAAGATCAAGCCGATTGAGGCGCAGGTCTCCGCGTAAACGGTGTCGTTGGGCAGATCGTAGTCGAACGAGAAAGCTTCCCCCTGATGCGTCGAACCGATGCCGCCGGTGATGTACATCTGCTTGCGGGTCGTATTGTTCCATAGCCGCTCGCAGGCATCGCGCAGTTTGACGTCGCCGGTTAGCCGGGCCAGGTCAGCCATGGCCGTATACATATAGACGGCGCGCACCGCATGCCCGACAGCGACCGATTGCTCGCGAACGGGAAGATGGCTTTGATAGACTTCAAGATTGGGCGTTCCTTGCGACCAAATGCTTTTCTTGCCCCGGCGCTCCCATTCTTCTATAAAATAGCTTGGCTTGCTCCCCCGTTCATCAATAAAGTAGCGGCTCAAGTTCAAATAACGCTCTTCCCCTGTCACCCGGTACAGCTTAACTAGGGCAAGTTCCACCTCTTGATGCCCGCAATAACCCCGAATCTGACCCGGTTCCGTGCCAAAAAGATTGGCAATGAGGCCGGCGAAACGGCAAGCAATATCAAGCAGTTTGCGCTTGCCCGTGCCTTCGTAATAAGCGACCGCGGCTTCAATCAGATGACCTGCGCAATAAAGCTCGTGTGCCTCATGAAGGTTCGTCCATGCTTTGCCTGGTTCTTTAATCGTAAAGTAGGTATTCAAATACCCGTTCTCATGCTGGGCTTGACCGATCAAATCGATGGCGCCGTCGGCGATCTTCTCCAGCTCGGGATCGGAATGATCGCGAAGTGTATATGCAACCGCTTCCAACCACTTGTAAAGGTCGCTGTCCTGAAAAATCCAGCCGCCGAATTCCCCCTCTTCCAGCCCCGCGGCGATCCGGAAATTCCGAATGGCGTAGCTGGGCTCCGCTCCTTCGATCCTATCGTTCAAAGCTTCCCATTGATAGGGAATGACGGTTTCACGAACCAGCTCCGAATATTCCATCCAAAAGTCATCTTGAATCGTGACTTGCCTTTTTTTCATGTGCGGAATCCTCCTCGAAACAATAAAATTTGACTCCTCTCGATCTCAATTATATGCTTGATTTAAGCACAGAAACAGGAATAGATTGAACTTGTTTTTATAAAATATCACACCGTTTGGAGGGGAGTTGTTTTGAACGAGGGAACGATTATAGAGCTGAAAACACCCCCGCTTCCCTATTATTTGGGTTCGGGCCGTTCGGATTTCGGAATCGGCGAACAGCATCCGAACCGAAAAAACCTGGGGATCTACGATTTGCTGCTTGTCGTTCAAGGAGAGCTGTATATCGGAGAGAACGGCCGGGAGTGGACGCTGGCGGAAGGAGAAACTTTGCTGCTGCTGCCGGACGGGGAGCATTACGCGGTTAAGCCCTGCGAGCGGGAAACAGTGTTTTATTGGGTTCATTTTGAGCATGGGGAGAGACGGGAAGATTCGTCCGTTCCCGAAACGGTTGGGGCATTTCGTACATCGCGGCCATTCAGCAATCCTCATACACTGCACATCCCGAAGCATCTACGGCTAAATAACTCGCAGGCTGCGATTGACCTCATGCGGCAATTGCTGTCGCTGCCGGCCGACCATTCTTTTTGGGAGGAACAGCGTCTGTTCGCTGAACTGCTTGTCTTGCTTGAAAAAGGGGGCTTAAGCGGCGCGGAGTCCGTGGCGGTTCGCTTGGCGGAACAAGCCGCGGCATACATCCGGAAAAATTACCGGGACAAAATCACCAATGATGCCTTGGCGGCGGAGCTTCATTTTCACCCCAATTACATTGTTCGCTGCATGAAGCGAAAATACGGCCGCACGCCGGTCGATTATTTGCAAGAAATCCGGGTGGAACAGGCAAAACGCCTGCTCGTCACCACGGAATGGCCGATCGACCGCATCGCCGAAGAGGTGGGCTTCCGCTACGCGCCCTACTTCACGGCCTGTTTCAAGCGCAGCGTAGGACTGTCGCCCCTCCGGTTCCGCAAGCAGTATTTGAACTAAACGGGGAGCGGATCGGATGAAAGAGGTCCCTTTACCCCATCAGCCACTCCTCTGCAGCCTCCCGATCGCCGAAAACCCGGAAATCCTTTCCCTTGTTCGACTCGGCCAGCAAATCCTTCATTTTGCCCCGAATGGAAGCGGAGTCCGGGACCACCAAGGCAAACTGGATGCCGAAATTCACGAACTTTTGCAGGATTTCGCCCGCCAGCCCGGTTCTGAGCTTGAAGAAGTCTTCCGAGAGAACTTCGGCGTGGAGCAATAGATGTCTGGCGCCGTTATTGATGCACAACTCCACGAAATCGATCGAGTCGCGCCCGGTGCTGACCGGAGTTACGGCGGAAGTCACTTCGACGATTTTGCGGTTGTTTTGTTCTATGATCTGATACTGCATGGACTTGTCCCCTCTTTCCTTATGAATGCCCAGGTCCTCGCGAATTTGCTGAACCCAGTCCAGTTCGTTTCTGTAAAACGCGATGATATTGCCGTGAATCTGATCCCACAGATAAGTCTCCCTTGCGGTGCGGCGCGGCGAAAATCCGCCTCTGCGCCGTCGTTCTTCCTCGGCCGCGACCTGCAGATAGAGCTCATGCTCATACCCGGTCAGCAGCGCGTCAAGCTCGCCGTCGTCCAGTTGATCTGCCCAGGCGAGCCGAATCAAAAAGGAGTTTTTGAACTCGGGAAGTTCGGGAGGCGATTGAACCCATTCTTTTAGTTCTTCGCGGCCCGCTTCGGTGATGGTATATACCTTTTTCGACGGCGAACTGTCCTGATGCAGCAGCTCATTGGTTGCGAAGCCATCCTCAAGCAGTTCCACCAGCGCCTTGTAGATTTGATTGTTGTTGCCGGACCAGTACATGAACGGCGATTCCTGAATGATTTTCTTCAGATCGTAACCGCTCATCGGCTGGCTGCTTAGAAACCCTAATATGGCATGTTTAATCGACATTTATTGTCACCTCTGTTTTTGATATCCTATGTTAATAGTAACATAGTATATCGAAAACTTAAATGTCAAATTTCTTTGGTCGACTCGTCGCGCAAGGGCTCTGCGTCTTCTTTGCAAATATTTGTTTATTCCTAAAATAAGTTAAACAAACGAAAGGAACATGGCAGTAAGGTGAAAGAATCTGGTAGAAGCGAATAGCTTTCTGAAAAATAGCGCCACGTTATGGTCTTATTTTGCGGATCCCAGCGTGTTACTCCTCAATAGGGGAACTGATTGGTCTTATTTCCCAACAAACAGTACCAAAACCGGCCATTTCCCGGCGTTTCGAGAAAATAGCACCCTTCACGTCCTCTATTTTCACGCAAAATGAGGGATATCGACCCAATAACGCCTTTTTGTTCCCTTATATATACTTCTGCCTTTTTCAACAGGGTATGAGGGCATTGGGGCTGTTTTTCCGACCTAGGCGCCCTAAAACCCCCCTCCTGCTCGCGATATTAAAGGCACCTTCTTACTGGTTACCGGTTATACCGACCGCAAAAACGGCTTGATCCGTCGTAGATCACCATTCATACATCATTTTTGGCTCGGCAAAAATCTCATCCGTTCTTTTTAGAAATGGAACAAGTGAACTGAAATCGACTGCTCTATGGTCAAAAGCCAGGCACATCGGAAGCATTTTTCGTATTCCGATTTGCTTCGTCCCGTTTTTATCCTGGTAGATGCCCGGTTTTTCTTGAACTGAACCGATTCCGACGGCGAAAATTTGCGGCGGGATGATTTCAAGCAAAGCGAAGAAACCCTTCTGCTCCTTATATAAAGAACCAATGTTTGAGATTGTAACCGTACCGCTCACGATATCCTTAGGAGTTAAACGTTCGTTTTCAGGGATCGTATAGTAGGCACTCTTTTCCTTGCCTTCAAGGCCTTTAATCCGATGGCCGCTAATTTTTGCGGCTAAAATTCTTCTGACTCCGCTCAGGTTTAATTTCCTTAATTCGGCAACCGTATCCGCAATAACTGCCTGATAAAGCAGCTCATTCACATTTGTCTTTTCTATTCTTTCCGCTAAATCCGAGATGTCTTCGGAGATTTCATTCAATGACTTCTTTTGAGCATCAGATAAGGTTGGAGTTATCATTTTTCCGTCAGGCAAAAGCCAGGGAATCGAAACGTTTATTGCGTCGCAAATATACATTTTCCCTTCTGCCTTCTTGTAATTATAGTCAATGTGCGAATTTAAGTCGGGAGCGGACAACAGCCCTTCTACAATGACTTTAAGCATGATGGTATTGAATGAAATCTTGTAGTTCCATTTGCTTCTTTCTTCTGCCAGGCTCTTAAACTCCTCATAAAAATCAGTTATATCGGGTTCATAAACATAAGTAACATGGGGGATTTGCTTCCAGGATTTGGATGTTATATAAGAAACCGCTTTTCTCTGCAGGTCAAACCATCCCAATTGTTCTTTGCCGATTTTTTTAAGTTCCATTTAGCAACCCCCATTGGACACCTTATTTTCCGGATCTGCACATGATTGTAAAGTATACACCCAATACCTCCCCGAACATACCGACATACAGAAAGCGAAAAACAAGGCGCCGCGCAGGGTAGATGTATAGGTTAACGCAATGATGGATTCCCCAAGCACACAAATAAGCCCTCTATGACGATTCGATCGTCGAGAGAGCCTTTTTGCGGCGTTCTTCTCGCAAGCTGCGCGATTCTAGAAGCAAGTAAAAGAAGTGATTTGTCTTAAATCCAGGCCCATGTACATCCAGAAAAATCCGTTCCACCGAAAACCCGCTACCGAGGTCCGGCCGACGAAAACGGGCCAAAACCAGAAGTTGTCTCCGTTTCTGAGCCAGACGAACGTAAACCGGAACAGGCACCTGGAGATTGCGCCCGGATCAACGGCGAAAGTTGAGATTTGCGGCTGCTGAGGCGTAAATTGCGGCGGCGGA
Organism: Paenibacillus terrisolis; assembly: GCF_056171975.1. Classification (NCBI taxonomy): domain Bacteria; kingdom Bacillati; phylum Bacillota; class Bacilli; order Caryophanales; family Paenibacillaceae; genus Paenibacillus; species Paenibacillus terrisolis. The sequence continues at coordinate 128,414 of NZ_JBKFGG010000024.1, forward strand.
GATGTGGGCGCCTGAACTCCTTGAGGTCCTAGGCCGGGAACTTGCTGTCCCGGAAACCCGGGAGTTCCTGGAGTCCCCGGGAACCCTGGAGTACCCGGAAATCCTGGGGTTCCTGGGAACCCTGGAGTACCCGGTGTTCCCGGAAACCCCGGAAATCCTGGCATTCCTTGCTGCGGAGGCAAAAATGTCATTCGTGTTTCACTCCCTTGTTAAATAGGCTAATGCATTGTATGCCCAAGTGAATAATCCGCGCTGGGCTGGCGCCTATCTTCGTTTCCCGGATTTTGGCCCGCAAAATTTATGCTCTGGGCATGGGTAAACATCCATAACAAAGCACGGCGAATGCATAGTATACCTTGTAGCGCGGGGTGTTCCCCTAAGTGTACAGCAGGGTAATTACCAGCAGTTCGTACAGAACGAGCGGTAAAATCGCACTATATTGGCGGTATCCCGGCGTTTGCTGAACCCCCAAATACAAAATGCCGCCTTCCGTATCAAGGAGGACGCCTTGATACGTGTGTCCGTCTATGGTTTGCACATAGACATAATGATTGCGATGCTTTTTGCACAAATCCTTAATCTTGTTTCTTGCGGTTTGAACGTTTTGTACGGCTGCGGGATCCGCCTGGTAAATCGTTTGCTGCTGCATTGGTTGAAGTCCCATACGATCGATCACCTTTCCACATGGAATTGTACTCATCCCCAAAATATGCGGGATGCTTGGGCTATGTGTGATCGCGGATCCCATGAATAAAAGTTAATATATTAATTTTTAATTTAGCTATTGCCGTTTCACCTAGTTCCTGCTAATATAAAGGAGCGTTATTTTTGGAAAGCTAATATTCAAGTATATCTTCAGGTCTTTCCAAGCAGATAATTTTGACCACTTCCGCCTAGGAAGTTAAGGCCATACGGACAGCCGGGTCAAATGCCGATTGGCAACTGAGGTTGCCTTATTGATTGAGTTAAAAGCTCAAATTTTATAAGTTGGTTACTTTACAACCAGTGCATCTGCACATCAACTTGTGAAACGGTCAATAAGAGTGGTAAAGGCGATTATTTGCTAAATAGACTCTGATCCCAACATGATATATTTGAATATTGAGGGCTGCCCATGAAACGCTTTTTTTGTGGGTGCTGACGGACTGCGCATGAAGTTCGTCTGCCATTAGGATGCCATCTGAATATTTGACTATATCAAAGCAAGTGTGTGCGCGTCGATGCGTGTGTTCACTTGCTTTTTTGTGTGCATATCGGCCGTAACAAGAAAAAACGAAAGAGATAGGAGAATGTGAAAATGGGAAAAGCACTGATCATCGGATGCGGCGGAGTAGCTTCCGTAGCGATTCACAAATGCGTTCAAAACAGCGAAGTTTTTGAAGAAATCTGCATTGCGAGCCGGACGAAATCGAAATGCGACGAGCTCAAAGCGAAACTGGAAGGCAGCAAAACAAAGATCACGACGGCGCAAGTTGACGCCAACAACGTTGACGAGTTGATCGCCCTGATCAACGAAGTGAAGCCGGACATCGTGATGAACCTGGCTCTGCCGTATCAGGATTTGACGATTATGGACGCCTGCCTGGCCACCAAAACGAACTACATGGACACCGCCAACTATGAGCCGGAAGACACGGCGAAATTCGAATACAGCTGGCAATGGGAATACCGCGAACGTTTCGAAAAAGCCGGAATCACCGCGTTGCTCGGCAGCGGTTTCGACCCAGGGGTTACCGGCGTATTTTCCGCATATGCCCTGAAGCACCATTTCGACGAAATCGAATATATCGACATTCTGGACTGCAACGCCGGTGATCACGGCTATCCTTTTGCCACCAACTTCAACCCGGAGATCAACATCCGTGAAGTTTCCGCCAAGGGCAGCTACTGGGAAAACGGCGAATGGATCGAAACCGAACCGATGGAAATCAAACGCGTTTACAACTTCCCGGAAATCGGCGAAAAAGATATGTATCTGCTGCATCATGAAGAAATCGAATCCCTGGCCCTCAACATGCCGGGCATCAAACGCATTCGTTTCTTCATGACGTTTGGACAAAGTTATCTGACGCACTTGAAATGCCTGGAAAACGTCGGCATGACCTCGATTGAGCCGATCGAATACGAAGGCAAGCAAATCGTGCCGCTGCAATTCCTCAAAGCCATGCTGCCAGACCCGTCTTCCCTTGGTCCTCGCACCAAAGGCAAAACGAACATCGGCTGTATTTTCAAGGGCAAAAAAGACGGCAAAGAAAAAATGTATTATGTCTACAACGTGTGCGACCATGAAGAATGCTTCAAAGAAGTCGGCTCCCAAGCCGTTGCCTATACGACAGGCGTTCCGGCCATGATCGGCGCGATGATGCTGATGACCGGCAAATGGAACAAAGCAGGCGTGTACAATATCGAAGAATTCGATCCGGATCCGTTCATGGATGCCCTGAACAAATGGGGTCTGCCTTGGAAAGAAAGCTTCAATCCGGAAATCGTTGACGCTTATCCGGTAGCAGAAGAACTGGAGTCCGTGCGTTAAGATGCGCTTTAAGGAACTGCCGACACCTTGTTACGTAGTGGATGAAGGATTGCTGGAGAGAAATCTCAAGATCCTGAACGGAGTCATGGAGCGAACCGGCGCCAAGATCATTTTGGCCCAAAAAGCATTTTCGATGTATACAACCTACCCGCTGATCGGCGAGTACCTGAGCGGTACCGCCTCCAGCGGATTGTACGAGGCGCGCCTCGGCCGCGAGGAGATGGGGAAGGAAAACCACGTCTTCTCCCCGGCTTACCGGGAAGATCAGATGGATGAGATCATCGAGCTGTGCGATCACGTTATTTTTAATTCGTTTTCCCAAGTGGAGAAATATCGCGATAAAGTGCTGGCCGCGGGCAAAAAAATCGGGCTGCGCATCAATCCGGAATGCTCTACGCAAGTGGGGCACGACATCTATAACCCGTGCGCGGTAGGCTCCCGGTTCGGGGTGACCCGCGAGCATTTCCGTCCCGACCAGCTGGAGGGAATCTCCGGTCTGCATTTCCATACCTTGTGCCAGCAGGACTCGGATGATTTGGCAACCACTTTGGATGCCGTTGAAGAGAAATTCGGACCGTGGCTCTCGCAAATGGAATGGATCAATTTCGGCGGAGGCCACCATATCACGAGAGAGGATTACAATATTCCTCTGCTTGAGCAGTGCATCAAACGCATGCAGGACAAATACGGCCTGAACGTGTATCTGGAGCCGGGCGAAGCCGTTGCACTGAACGCCGGTTTCCTGATCACCACGGTGCTGGATACCCTGCAAAACGGGATGGACATCGCCATCCTCGACACTTCGGCCGCCTGCCATATGCCGGACGTGCTCGAAATGCCCTACCGCCCGCCGCTGCTCGGCTCCGGCGAACCCGGAGAGAAGCCGCATACGTACCGGCTCGGCGGACCTACCTGCCTGTCGGGCGACACGATCGGCGATTATTCCTTCGACCAGCCGCTGAAGAACGGCGATCGTCTGGTTTTCGGCGACATGGCAATCTATTCGATGGTGAAGAACACGACGTTCAACGGCATGCCGCTTCCCGCGCTGGTCATCCAGCATAAAGACGGCGACTGCGAGGTCATGCATGAGTTCGGATATGATGATTTTAAGATGAGATTGGCTTAATAAAAAGAACCAGATCCCGTAAGCACGGAGTCTGGTTCTTTTTTTGCATGTTAATCCTGCAAAGTAATTTCCGATTTGAATACAATGACGGCTTGTCCGGAAATCTTAACTTGGACGGGCTCTTGATCAGCGATGTCCACTTCAACCTCTATAACGCCCGCTCGCCTCATCGCTTCGCCCTGCTTGGCCTTAAAGCGAAATGAACTCTGCCCGTGTTCAACATGATGATGGTGGACCAAATACGCCCCTAAAGGACCGTTCGCGTTGCCGGTAACGGGGTCTTCGTTAATGCCGATGGCGGGCGCAAACATTCTGCCGTGAATCAAGATATCTTCGTCCGTCGGATCGACGGTAAACACATAATATCCGTTGCACGCGATCTCGTCGCTTAATAGGGAAAGCCTGGCATAATCCGGGCGCAGCGCATTTAAAGCAGCACGTTCCCGGATGCCGACCATCACTTTGGAATGACCCGTCGAGACGATCTGAATTTGATAGTGATCCAGCAAATCGCTATGTTCCAGATGCAGCGCAGCCAAAAGCTCCTCTTTATGGGCACCGTTCAAAATTGTTCCGAATTCGATGTCCCCCTGCGTCATCACGATTTTGTAATCCCCGTGCTCCTTAACGATATCTACGGGTAAAATACCGGCGCCTGTCTTTTGGTACACCCGCGCAGCATCCGCATCAAGTCCCTGTTCAACCGCTCGGGCATAATGGGCGGCAATCGTGGCGTGTCCGCAGATGGGCACCTCCCGGGTTGGCGTGAAGAACCGGACATGTATGTCATAATCCGAACAATCGGAAGAAAAGATGAACGCCGTCTCTGAATTATTAAGCTCTCTGGCGATTTTCTGCATTTCGGCTTCGGTGAGTCCATCCGCATTTGTGACAACCCCGGCCGGATTCCCGGTGAATTTCTCCTTGGTAAACGCATCGATTTGGTATAGCGTATAGGTTCTTGTCATGGCTTGCCTCCTTAGTTTACAGCACACTCGGCACGGAACTTTTCCGAACCTCTCTGATATCTTTTAACGGCGGGTGGCCGAAAAGTCTCCGGTATTCTCTGTTGAATTGGGAGGGGCTTTCATAACCGACCTCCATCGCGGCCGTCATGGCATCCATGGATCCCGACAGCATCAGCCGTCTGGCTTCGAGAAGGCGAAGCTGCTTCTTGTACTGCAGCGGCCCCATGGTCGTGATGACTTTAAACTTGTGATGTAGCCCCGAAACGCTCATATTGCTGATTTTGGCGAGGTCCTCCACGCTGAAGGATTCGGAGTAATTTTCCTTGATCCAGGCAATGACTTTCCCGATGCCGTCGGCCTGCTGGTCGAACAGGGCCTGCTGAAGGAACAAGTGTCCGTATTCGCCGGTAAGCAAATAATAAATCATTTCGCGTTTAATCAGCGAGGACAGGTACGGTATCTTGTCGGGTTGATCCATGAGCCTCAGCAGCCGGACAAACATATCCAGAAACTCGTCGTCCGATTTGCCGATAAACGCGGCCGTTTCGGTCTTCGCGAGCTGGGACGAGATATCGACCCCGGCTTCCGTGACGACGGAGGCGATTTCTTTCGTCGTGAAATCCACGCGCAAGCCGATATACGGCTGCTCCTCGGAGATGCCGATCACCTGACCGGAAGCCGGAATATCGATCACGGAAGCCAGGTAATCCCCGGCATGATAATGCAGGATATCCTGTCCCAGGTGAAGGGACTTGGAGCCTTGCAGAATAAGGCAAAAAGAAGGAGTCAAAACACTTGGGGTGAGCGGAACCTGACGGCTATGACGGCAAACGGAAAGAAACGGGATCATGGTCCTTGTGCTTCCTTCTGCCGTAGTGATCCGATTGATCATTGCAATGATTTGCTCTAATTTATTGTGAATCATAGCGGTATTTTCATCGATCATTGATTTCACTCTCCTTATCACAAGATCGCAATCCGAATATACTCCTCACCGTTCGATATTTCAATATGGGCGTTATTGGCGATTGCAGATTCAGGCAATGATCGGGCAGGATTGGTCTATGGGTTCACGGCTTTTTTGATAGATAATGTGACGTGAGAACTTCATCAAAAGGAGGATTCACTCATGACTACGAAGCAACAGCCTATCGGTTCCGGCTTTGGAGCCGCATCTACCGCGGAACAAGTTATTGCGGGAATCGATCTTCACGGCAAAACCGCCATCGTCACCGGCGGATATTCGGGCCTTGGGCTTGAAACCGCAAGAGTGCTGCGTTTGGCCGGCGCCGAAGTTATCGTTCCTACCCGGGATTATGACCGGGCCGCCAAGGCGCTGACGGGGATCGACGGCGTCGAAATTGAAATTATGGACCTACTGGACCCAGCGTCCATTGATGCTTTTGCGGAGAAATTTCTGGCTTCCGGGCGGCAGCTGCACATCCTGGTCAATAGCGCCGGGATTATGGCGGTACCTGAGTTGACCCGCGATCCGCGTGGATTCGAATATCAATTCGCGACGAACCATCTGGGGCATTTTCAACTGGTGGCCCGGCTGTGGCCGGCTCTGCGCCAGACGAAAGGCGCGCGTGTCGTGTCCGTATCGTCTTTGGGCCACCGTTATTCGCCCTTCGTATTCGACGATCCGAACTTCGAACGGAGAGCCTACGACCGCTGGGCGGCTTACGGCCAATCCAAAACGGCCAACATCCTGTTCGCGCTCGAACTGGACAAACGCGGCCAAAGCGAAGGTGTGCGCGCCTTCTCCCTTCACCCAGGCAGCATCGTGGGGACCGGCCTTGAAAAGCATCTGACCAAAGAGGAATTGATCGCCGGAGGCATCCTGGACACGGACGGGAATCCGATTCTTGATCCGGCCAGACAGCTGAAGACCATCCCGCAAGGCGCGGCAACGTCCGTCTGGTGCGCAACCAGCCCAAGTCTGAACGGCATGGGCGGCGTATACTGCGAGAACGTCGAGGTCGCTCCGATTATGACAACCGCCATCGGCGAAACGGATATTAGCGATTCCACCCGATTCAACGGTGTGATGCCTCACGCCATCGATCCCGAGTCCGCCTTGGGGCTTTGGGGCTTGAGCGAACGGCTCCTGGGCTTGGAGCCATGGCCTGCAAAGTAAAGTAAAGAATCCTAAGGCGGATCGTCACAATAGAGCATGGGATAGCAAAACAAGAGGGTGCCCCAAAAATCATTTATAATGGCTTTTGGGACACCCTCTAAAACTTATCCATAACAACAAGAGCAGAAAAGCCCTGCAAGATCACTACCAGATCACTACCAGGTACCGGATCGACTTCGAGAATTCGCGTTAGAACAAGTTGTCTGGTCTGGTCAACGACGCCCCCAAACACCGCATCCCTCCGACACTTAAAATAGCGGTCTTCGTATTATCAGGTTAGCCAGAATTTCTGGTTGGCCTTTTTTTATG
>NZ_JBKFGG010000025.1:0-419 GCF_056171975.1 Paenibacillus terrisolis
TTTGCGCGCTTGGACCGTAACGGGTTAACGATGAAATGCGTCCAGCCACCAAGCTCGAGATAGGCTACAAGTGCACGATGGTAATGCCCTGTCGCTTCTAATACGACGACAGGAGCCATTGCTGTCTGTGCCTGCAGCTCGGCTAGGAGTTCCCCTAATCGCTCAAGTCCGCTCTTTCCGTGCGAGATGCTCTCCAACTTTCCATAGGGTTCATTCCGCCTTGTAAAAGCCTGTACCACACTAAATCCCTTTGCAACATCCACACCAACAACGGGTTCCATAACAACCTCCTAAATACATTGTGCCGGCGCTCCCACGATGGTTCCAATCCCATAGCTTCGCTTGTGATTCGAGGTCCAATGCCTCAACCAGCTCAAACATGGTCATTGGAGGTAGTAGGAGAACAGTTTTATGGACGG
>NZ_JBKFGG010000026.1:0-123170 GCF_056171975.1 Paenibacillus terrisolis
CCCCACGATGGTTCCAATCCCACAGCTTCGCTTGTGATTCGAGGTCGAATGCCTCAACCAGCTCAAACATGGTCATTGGAGGTAGAGGGAGAACAGTTTTATGGACGGGGTGTATAGTCCCCTAAGACCGCTACGTTCTCCCGGCTACTTCCATCGTAAAACGACCATAAAAAAAGGCCAACCCAAAATTCTGGCTAACCTGATAATACGAAGACCGCTATTTGTGCTAGGGGCATCGTATCTCATTTCAAGAGCAAAGTTTTTGTGCGCGCCGAGCGGTCGATCGACAGATTGCTGAAAGCCGGCAGCTACCCGGTAGGAAATACCGCCGTTACAATGTGGCGAGGCTTTCTGTTCGCAAGTTTAAGAGGGTGTCCCTCGTTATCACAGATAACGACGAGGGGCACCCTCTTGGCATCGCAGAAAGCCCAATGCCGAAGTCGGCGCTTGGCTATTTGACAAGAAAGCGCAGCTACAATTCGGTAAACGAAGACGGACCATGATTGCTCGCCGGTCAGCCGTCCAACAGGCATTTTCCAGGCGGGGCCTTATAGATTTTATAAGTTTCCCGGGGTTATTTTACGAACATTTTTCACGGATTCGGCATAGACTTAGGAACACGGCGGGAGACGACAAGTCCCAGCTCGATAGCAAGGGAGGAATCCGTTTGTCATATGAAATTGCAGAAGCGCAGCTGCTTCGCAGAGGAGTTACGCTGGAATCCATCGCGGAAATCGTTTATTCGCTCCAGTCCGTTTACTTAAGAGATCTGACGCGGGAGCAATGTTTGGATAGCGTAAAGGCGGTGCTGCAAAAACGCGAGGTGCAGTACACTTTGTTTACCGGCATCGCTTTGGATGAGCTGGCGGAGCAAAAACTTCTCCCCGAGCCGCTTCAGTCCATTCTGGAAGCCGATGAACCGCTGTACGGCGTGGATGAAACCGTAGCGCTCGGAATTACGAGCGTGTTCGGGATGATCGGTTTGACGAGTTTCGGTTACTTGGACAAGGTCAAGCCCGAAATTATCGGGAAGCTGAACGGGCTTAAAGAAAACGTTCATGTGTTCCTCGACGATCTGGTTGCAGGCCTGGCGGCCGCAGCTTCGGCACGCATCGCCCATAAGGATAAGGGTGCAACGGCTTATTTGGATGATAAATCGTCTTGATTCTGAGTTTTTTGAAATCTAACCGGATGTAGGTGCATTGACTGGAGAGCGGACCTGAATGAATCGCGGCGACGCTGGACATCCCCTTTGTTGCGGGAAATTTGAAAATTATGTTATCATTACTCTATTATACAGGTTCGAGTGAAAAGGTTAGGTTAGGGGGCTTTGAAAAGGGCATGTGGACTGTAATGTATATTGCGCCAACCGCGAAGGTTGCCGATATGATCAAAACGAAACTTACAGAAGAAGGCTTTCTCGTCCAAACACGTCCTGTTAATTTATCCAAGCAGCAGTTTGAGATTCTGGTTCCTTCCGGGGAGCTCGAAGAGGTTCAAGAAGTGTTGAATTCGATTTTGCATCCTTAGATCCTTGACTGTAGATGCGGCCTTTAAATTAACGGCTGAAGAGGTGTAGTTAGTGTTTAAAGATTTATTTCAGAAAAAGCGAAAATACGCGACCATTCCTTCGGAACGAAGAGTGGACGCAGACGGAACACAGCTGGCGGACCGGCCGAAACGCGAGATTCCGGAAGGTCTGATGAATAAATGCAGCCGCTGCGGCAGCATTCAATACAGTAAAGAGCTGGAGAAGAATTTCAAGATTTGTCCGTCCTGCGGCTATCATATGCGGCTGAGTGCGATGGAACGGATCAAATTCACATTGGATGAAGGCAGTTTCATAGAGTATGACGAGGATTTGGTATCGGTCGACCCGCTGGAATTTCCGGGATATGCGAGCAAGCTGGAGCAGCAGGCTTTAAAATCGGGACTCCGGGAAGCGGTTGTTACCGGTGAAGGTACGATTGGCGGTTTTCCGACCGTTGTTGCGGTAATGAGCTTTGATTTCTTTTCCGGCAGCATGGGTTCCGTCGTTGGGGAGAAAATCACCCGGGCGATTGAAACCGCGGGAGAAAAAAGACTTCCGATCATCATTTTTTCTACATCGGGCGGCGCCCGTATGCAGGAAAGCATCCTCAGCTTGATGCAGATGGCGAAAACCAGTGCCGCTCTGGCCCGTTACGGCGAGCTTGGCGGACTTTATATTTCGGTAATTACGGATCCGACGACAGGTGGCGTCTCGGCGAGCTTTGCCATGCTCGGAGATATTATCGTGGCCGAGCCCGGGGCGGTCTTCGGCTTTGCCGGCAGAATCGTTATTGAACAGACGATCCGTCAAAAGCTGCCTGACGACTTCCAGACGGCTGAGTTCAATCTGCAGCATGGTCAGCTTGATCTTGTCGTTAACCGCAAGGAAATGAAAGCCACATTGTCCAAGCTGCTGGATTTGCACAGTGTGAAGGGAGGAGTATAAAATGGCAGGCGAATTGCCTTTTGAAACGCCTCTCGTCAAGCTTCGCGAGAAAATTCAGGAATTGGAACAATTCGGTGCCGAAAAAGGCATCGATTTCACCGATGAGATTGCGCGCCTTGAGGAGCGTTACCGTCAACTCGAGGACGAAATATACAGCAGTATCTCGCCGTCTCAGAAAATGCATCTGGCCCGGCACCATCAGCGTCCGACTTCGCTCGATTTCATCGGGCTTATTTTTGACGATTTTATCGAACTGCACGGGGACCGTGTATTCGGGGATGACCTTGCGATCGTCGGCGGATTGGCCAAGCTTAACGGGGTTCCCGTTACCGTGCTTGGACAGCAGCGGGGCAAGGACACGAAGGATAATATCGCGCGTTTCTTCGGAAGCCCGCATCCGGAAGGTTTTCGCAAAGCGCTGCGTCTGATGCAGCAGGCGGACAAGTTCGGCCGTCCGATCGTGACGTTTATCGATACTAAAGGGGCCTATCCGGGTATTACGGCGGAAGAAAGGGGCCAGTCGGAAGCGATCGCCCGCAATTTGCGGGATATGGCGATGCTCCGGGTGCCCGTCATTTGCGTCGTTATCGGCGAGGGCGGAAGCGGCGGGGCGCTTGCGTTGGGCGTCGGCAACCGCGTGTTGATGCTGGAGAATGCGATTTATTCCGTTATTTCGCCGAACGGAGCGGCATCCATTCTGTGGAAAGACGCATCCAAGGCGGATCAGGCGGCCGAGGCGATGAAAATTACCTCCCAGGATCTGCTTGAGATGGAGGTTATCGAAGAGATTATCCCAGAGCCTCGCGGCGGGGCTCACCGCGATTACGAATCCACGGCAGCCGCCGTCAAGAGCGCATTGCTGCGTCACTTGGAGGAATTGAGCATCATGAATCCGGACGAGCTGCTGGAAGACCGGTACCGGAAATTCCGGAAAATCGGCAAATTTGCCGAGACGGGCAAACAGCCGGTTCCCGTTAGCCAACCGGAAACCGAACCAGCGGCGGAACCCGCTGTGCACCATGCGGATTCTGAAAATTCCGAAGCCGAGCGAACCGAGGAGCAAGACTCTATGATGGATTCCTCGCTTTCGGGCAATGATTAAAGATTGAATAGAGCAAATGTTCTTTACAATATGATAAACTTCCTATACAAATCGTCCAAACTATAGTAAATTTAATTGTTGGAAAAGATCATATATAGAGAGAACAAAAAAACGGAGGAAACCCAAATGCGCAAAACAAAAATCGTATGTACCATCGGTCCTTCCAGTGAGTCGTTAGAAAACACCAAGAAATTGATTTTGGCTGGAATGAACGTCGCTCGCCTGAACTTCTCCCACGGTGATTTTGAGGAGCATGGCAACCGGATCAAAACGATTCGTAAAGCGAGCGAAGAGCTGGGGAAATCAGTCGCCATACTGTTGGACACCAAAGGTCCAGAAATCCGTACCGGCAAATTGAAAGAAGAACCGATTGAGCTTGTACAGGATGAAATCCTTACCTTGACGACCGAAGAAATTTTGGGCGACAAGGATCGCATCTCCATTACTTACAGAGATCTTCCCGGAGATGTGGAAGCCGGTTCGACCATTTTGATCGATGACGGATTGATTGGCCTGACTGTCGTTGAAATTCAAGGTACGGAAATCAAATGCCGTATCGTGAACGGCGGTACCATCAAGAGCAAGAAGGGCGTAAATGTTCCCGGCGTTAACATTTCCCTGCCAGGCATCACTGAAAAAGACGCTAACGATATCAAGTTCGGGATCGAGCAAGGCATCGATTTTATTGCGGCTTCCTTCGTTCGTAAAGCTAGCGACGTGCTTGAAATTCGTCAATTGCTTGAGAAAAACAACGCTGCTCACATCCAAATCATCTCCAAAATCGAAAACCAACAAGGCGTTGAAAACCTCGATGAAATTTTGGAAGTTTCCGACGGTTTGATGGTAGCCCGCGGGGACCTTGGCGTGGAAATCCCTGCCGAAGACGTGCCTCTCGTGCAAAAACGCATGATCGAAAAATGCAACCGCGTAGGCAAACCGGTTATCACCGCTACGCAAATGCTGGATTCGATGCAACGCAACCCTAGACCTACCCGCGCTGAAGCGAGTGACGTAGCCAACGCGATTTTCGACGGTACTGACGCAATCATGCTGTCCGGCGAAACGGCTGCCGGGAAATATCCGGTCGAATCGGTACTCACCATGGCCCGCATCGCTGAAAAAGCGGAATCCGCTTTGGAATACCGCGAAATTTTCATCAAGCAATCCAATGCGCAACAAACGACCGTTACCGAAGCGATCAGCCAAGCTGTAGCCAACTCTGCGCTTGAACTGAATGCCAAAGCCATTATCACTTCTACGGAAACCGGATATACGGCTCGCATGGTATCCAAATATCGTCCAAAAGCGCCGATCATCGCAGTAACCACCGAAGATCAAACGCTTCGCCGTCTGGCTCTGAACTGGGGCGTAACTCCGGTTAAAGGCTCGGTGGCATCGACGACGGACGAAATGTTCGACAGAGCGATGAAGGGCGGAGTAGATTCCGGCTTGGTTAAAGAAGGCGACCTTGTTGTCATTACGGCAGGCGTTCCTCTTGGAAGTTCCGGATCGACGAATTTGGTGAAAATCGGCCAAATCCGCAAGTAGATTCAACTTAAAATTAAGCGGCATGAACTTATAAAAAAGGCAATGGGCACCCGCTCGCGGGAACCATTGCTTTTTTTGCCGGATAGACGGCGACGCCATTTTAACTGCAGGAGAGGAGCGGGAGTCCGCATGTACGTAAGTGAATTGTCCATACAGCCCAAATATTTTGAATTCGATATGATGGGGATTGTTTACCATGCCCACTATCTCGGCTGGTTTGAAGCGGGACGGTCGAAGCTGTGCGAGGATTTGGGATTCAAATATATCGATATGGAAAAAGCGGGATACATTTCTCCCGTTCACGAGATGAAGGTGGAGTACAAGAAAGGGATCCGCTATGGCGACGAGGTGCTGCTGAAAACCCGCATTCTCGAAAACGGCGGCGTTAAAACGGTGTACGGCTACGAGGTGTATAACGGGGAAGGAACATTGTGCGTAGCCGGCTCGTCCACTCACTATGTGGTGCGGCGGGAAGATTTTAAGCCGGTGCAGTTCAAGAAGGTTTTCCCCGAGTGGCATGCGGCTTTTGATGAAGCCGGCAAGGAATGATTTTTTGATTATCGAACGGCGAAGCGTTAAAATACACTTAAGCCTGATATGTTGAATGTCTAAAGGAGTTATCATATGCGCAAATGGATCGCCGTTTTGATTGTACTGGTTCCGATCATAGAATTTTGGGGTTATGTGGAGGTCGGAGAGAGACTTGGCCTCGGCAAAACCATTTTTCTCACGCTGGCGACTTCGGTCATCGGCGGATTGATGATGCAGTTTGAAGGCCGAAAGGTGCTTGCGGACGCAAGAGCTCAAATGAACGGTGGCCAAATTCCCGGGCGGATGGCTCTGGATGGGCTCTGCGTGTTCATTGGCGGCATCCTGCTGCTGATCCCCGGCTTTTTCACGGATATAATCGGGTTTACGATGGTCTTCCCGCTTACGCGCCCGCTTTACCGCGTAACCCTGATGAGATGGGTGGGCAAAAAAATCAAGGACGGTTCCATCACGTATTTCCGCCGTTAAACGGGGATGTCCGAGAATCCTGCCGTCCCGAATAAAAGCTTCCCGTCAATAATGATCTGGCGGGAAGCTTTTTATTGTAGGTGTGAAAAGCGTAAGAATTCTGTAAAACGATTATTTGTGCAGTTTCAATCCCTTTAAGGCTTTGTCGATATCTTTTTTAATACCCCTGAATCCGAGCCCCGCTAAGTTTAATTCGTCAGTGCCGGACCGCCGGAAAGTCAACCTGTTATCCTCATCGTTGAAGGTATGGAACAGTGCATCGATAAAAACCGCCATCTCAATTTCTCTATTTACTGCTTTATCGAAAGTTCTTTGCATTTCATCATGATTTGCCGTAAAAATTAAAACCGGTTGCTGGGACATAGGCAGAAATGACTTATTATTTCCATCAAAATAAGGTTCTCCGACAATATTCTGCGTTCCCGCGATTCCGCTCATCAAAAAGGCCGTAACGTTAAGCTTTTGCCAGGTCTGCAAATCCTCTCTTACGACGAGCGCTATTTTCGTATCAAAACTCATTTTAATCTTCCCTTTCATTGTTCCTTTATATTTCTTTCAATATCAAGCTAACGGCAGACTCGCAAAGAAGCAGGGCCATTATGATATTCGCAGGACGAAAATATTTATAGATGAGTCTCTGCATCACAAACCCGGCGAAAGCCCAAGTAAATATGCCGGCGAAGCCAATGAAGTTCAGCAGTAATACGAACAGTCCTATCATCCCCAATGACTGGTAGTAAGGAAGAACAAAACTCGTCAATGCGGTGATCCCATAGAGGATAATTTTCAAATTGATAAACTGCAGAAGAAATCCGACCTTAAAAGAGTAAATTTTCCCGTCTTGGGAAGTTTCGATCGGTTTGCTGACGGCAATATGCCAAGCCAGCCACAGTATATAGGCGGCGCCGGCATATTTCGTATACTCAATTGCATTCGGAAGCAGCTTTGACAATTCAAAGCTCAGAATGCCGCATAACAGCATTACGCAAAAGAAACCGGAACATATCCCCATGATCAAATGTCTGCTCTTTTTCAACCCGTATCGGCTCGTCGCATTCAGAGAAAGGATATTGTTGGGGCCCGGAGTAAAAGCCGTGATCACCAAGTTTAATAAAAAAGATAAAAAAATCCCGTAAGTCACTTGTCATCACCTCCCGCTTAGACTACAATAACATAATCGAAAACAGCAAAAAAATCGAAATATGAAATATAATAATTCGATTTTTTTGAACTATAGAGGTGAAGACATGGAATTACGGAATTTCGTGACTTTTAAGACCATACTGGAAGAAGGCAGCTTCCAAAACGCGGCTCAAAGGTTGAATTATACCCAATCCACGGTTACCTTTCAAATGCAGCAACTGGAGCAGGAGTTGTCCATCAAGCTGTTTGAGAAAATTGGAAGGAAAATGGTGCCAACCCAGGCCGGCAAAGATATCGTTCCCTTCATAGACAAAATCATGGAATCCCTGGACCAAATCGTGAACTACGGAAGAAACGATTCCGAAATAGCGGGCGAGTTAAGAGTCGCCATTCCCGAATCTTTATTGACCTATAAGATGCAGCCGGTAATCAAGGCGTTTCGGGAGAAAGCGCCAAATGTACAACTGGCCTTGCGCTCTCACAATTGCTATGTGATTAGCGAGCATATTTTGAATGGAGAGGCGGATTTAGCGATTCACTATGATGTTCAAACCTATAATCAGACCGTTATTACAGAGCCTTTGGGAGCATTCTCGCTGTCATTGCTTGCCTCCCCTTTGCTGAGCAGCGATGAACGCGACTTCATTAAACCTGCCCAAAGAAAGCACGCAAGTCTTCTTATTGATGACCGTCGCAGTATTTATAAAGGAATCTTTGATGAATATGTAACCAATAAATCCATTCGTCTGGGCCGCTCAATTGAACTAGGGGGGATTGAAACGATCAAACGGAGTGCGGCCAGTAATCTTGGGGTTGCCTTTTTGCCGACTTTTACGGCCGAAGATGAATTAGCCGACGGGTCGCTCGTTGAGCTTGCAACCGGAATGTCCGGTCAAAAAATCACGGCGATTTGCGCTTACCATAAAAACAAGTGGGTAAGTCCCGCTATGGAATTGTTTATTCGATTGGCAAAAGAATGCCTGAATCCACTAACTATTCAATAGAGAAAAGCGGATGGTTTCGACAATGCTTCCCTCCATTCACTCACCGCAGCCTGCCGTGGACGATATAATTGCGCAGGTCGCGCAGCACTCCGGCGCGGATGGCTGCACCGATGATCACAAAGGTCACAGGGCCAATGATCAGGCCAAGCACGCCGAAGAGCTTGAGTCCGACGAACGTGGCGATCAGCGTGGCCAAGGGCTCAAGGCCAACGCTGCTGGAGAGCACTTTGGGTTCGATCACCTGCCTGGAGACGAGAATAACGCCGTAGAGAATCGATAAGCCGATTCCGAAGGCCATATCTCCTGTCATGAACGCGTAGATAAGCCAGGGAATCATGATCGTACCAACTCCCAAGTAGGGCAGCAAATCCACAAGCCCGATCAGCAGGGCATAAGTGAGGGCGGCGTCGACGTGCAGGATGAGAAGCCCGATCAGCACGATAAACGCGGTAATCGAGATCATGATAAACTGGGCGCGCAGGAAGCCGGACAAGGCTTTTTGCAGATCCCTCCAGATGCTTCCGGCCGTTTTCCGAAATGGAGTCGGGATGTTTCCGGCGAGAAACGACATATGCCGTTCCCATCTTGTGCTGATAAAAAATGTGGACAGCAGAACGACAACCAGGATGATCCCAAGATTGGGCAGCGATGTCAGCAGATTCACGATGATCCCGAGAAAGCTGTTTACGAGACGGGAAATGGCGGCGCCGATCGTTTCCGCTGTATCCCCTATATTTTTATGAATCGTGTTTTCATATCCCGGATTGTTGGCGATAAATAAATTGATATCATTGATGATTTTTTGAATCCCCTCGCTTTGGGTCCACTCAATAAAGAGGCTTCGCCATTCCTCGATGCTGAGATTGAAAGATTCGGCCATGTGCAGCAGTTCTTTTACCAGCCGCGTCAGAGCCGCCGAGAGGACGATGGCCGCCCCTCCGAAATAGACGAGCAGGGATAACGTAACGGCCAGCCATTTCGGCAGGTTCAAGGTCTGCTGCAGCCAGCGGACGAAGGGATTCATGGCATAGGCGATCAACCAGGCGATCAGGAAAGGATAGAGGAGGGGAAGGAGCCAATACATTGCGGCAACGATCAGGATCAAAACCGTGCAGATCCAGCTTCCGCGCAGCACGCGCTTTACGAATACGTTATCCAAGACGGATGTTCACCCACTTCCCTTTGTACAAGTCCTCATTCTACCTTATTATTTTCCCGCCCCGGGTATGACCGGAATATAATTTTCAGGACAATGTGACGTTTATCATTGCGTCACTGCAATCGTTTACAAAAATTCTTTATTATTGTGATAAAATCATTTGATGTTTGATAAGCCTCTCAAGTAGTTCCCATGCCACGTTAAATCCAGTATGATGAATTTATAAGCAACACTGCTCTATTTTCTGGATTTTAGGGTGTATAATTGTAAACTAGAGAAAATTTTAAACTTCCAAATTGAAAATGGTTTCATTTCGGATTGATCACAATTTGTTAACAAAGGAGAGATGTATGATGACAGCTACGAAAGGCCTTGAAGGTATTGTGGCGGCTACTTCCTCGATCAGTTCTATCCACGAAGGTGTGCTTGCTTATCGTGGAATCAATATTGATGATTTGGCTGAAAACGCAAGCTTCGAAGAAACGGCTTATTTGCTCTGGTACGGGAAATTGCCTTCGACAACCGAGCTGAAGGATTTGCAGCGGAAGCTCAGCGACTACGCGGCAGTTCCGCAGGCCATTTTGGATCAAATGAAGCTGTATCCGCATGATGCAAACACGATGGCGGTTTTGCGCACCGCCGTATCGGCTCTTGCTTTGTACGATGAAACCGCAAATGAAAATTCGCGGGTCGGCAATCAGGAAAAGGCGATCAAACTGCAATCCCGCATTCCTACGATTATTGCCGCTTTTGCCCGCATCCGGGAAGGCAAGGAGCCGGTGGCTCCGCTGAAGGGAGTTTCCGTTGCTCATAATTTTCTTTATATGCTGCTGGGGGAACAACCGGACCCGATCGCGATCCGCGCGCTGGATCAAGCGCTGGTGCTGCACGCCGACCACGAGCTGAACGCTTCGACGTTTTCGGCGCGGGTGACGATCGCCACGTTGACGGATATTTATTCCGCCGTAACTTCGGCCATCGGCACTTTAAAAGGCCCGCTGCATGGCGGGGCGAATGAAGCGGTGATGAAAATGCTGAGCGAAATAGGCACTCTGGATCAAGCGGAACCTTATATTATGCGTAAGCTCGCGAACAAGGAAAAAGTGATGGGCTTTGGACACCGCGTATACAAAAACGGCGATCCGCGCGCCAAGCATTTGCAGAAGATGTCCCGTCAGTTGAGCTTGCTCAAAGGCGATACTTCGCTGTACGAAATTTCCGTCAAGGTCGATGAGCTGGTGACCTCCCAAAAGGGGCTGAAGCCCAATGTTGATTTTTATTCCGCTTCCGTTTATACGCTGCTGGGCATTTCGCGCGATTTGTTCACGCCGATCTTTGCCATCAGCCGTCTTTCCGGCTGGACCGCGCATATCCTGGAGCAGCTTGACGACAACCGCCTGATTCGTCCTCGCGCCGAATACACGGGTGCCAGTAATCAAAAATATATCCCGATCGAGTTGAGATAAAGCGGCAGATGCGGAGGAAACCGCATCGCGACATATGATAGAATAGAAAACACGGCTGTTTTGGCACAGCTTTAGACCGAATGAGGAGGAAATCGAAAAATATGCTGAAGCTTGAAAAGTTCAACCTTCCCACTGAGGGCGAAAAAATTGAAATTCAGAACGGAAAGCTGCTGGTGCCGAACCACCCCGTCATCCCTTTTATCGAGGGTGACGGCACCGGCCGCGATATATGGAAAGCATCCAAACGGGTGCTTGACGCTGCGGTCGACAAAGCTTACGGCGGCGAGAAGAAAATCGCCTGGTACGAAGTTTTTGCGGGAGAGAAGGCCTACAATACATATGGCGAATGGCTGCCGGCGGATACGCTGACGGCGATCCGCGAGTATATTGTAGCGATCAAAGGTCCGCTCACCACGCCGATTGGCGGCGGAATCCGTTCCCTGAACGTTGCCCTTCGCCAGGAGCTTGATCTTTACGTTTGCTTGCGCCCGGTACGTTATTTTGAAGGGGTTCCGTCTCCGGTTAAACGCCCCGAGCTCGTGGATATGGTCATTTTCCGCGAGAACACGGAAGACATTTATGCGGGGATTGAGTATAAAGAAGGCTCCGATGAAGTGAAAAAGGTGCTCGCCTTTCTGCAAAATGAAATGGGCGTCACGAAAATTCGCTTCCCGGAAACGTCCGGCATCGGCATTAAGCCCGTTTCGGAGGATGGCTCCAAACGCCTTGTCCGCGCCGCCGTCGAATACGCCGTCAAGCATGAACGCAAGAGTGTGACGCTCGTCCATAAAGGCAATATCATGAAATTTACGGAAGGCGCCTTCAAAAACTGGGGGTATGAAGTCGCTGAAGCCGAGTTCGGCGATAAAGTGTTTACCTGGGCCGAATACGACCGGATCAAGGAACAGTCCGGGACCGACGCGGCGAACCAGGCGCAAAAAGCCGCGCAGGATGCAGGCAAAATCATCATCAAGGACGCGATTGCCGACATCGCATTGCAGCAGGTGTTAACGCGCCCTACCGATTTTGACGTCATCGCTACGCTGAATCTGAACGGGGACTACCTGTCCGATGCCCTCGCTGCCCAAGTCGGCGGGATCGGGATTGCTCCGGGAGCGAACATTAACTACGTTACCGGCCATGCGATTTTCGAAGCGACGCACGGCACGGCGCCGAAATACGCCGATCTGGATGTCGTCAATCCGGGTTCCGTCATTTTGTCCGGCGTCATGATGCTTGAGCATCTTGGCTGGCAGGAAGCTGCCGATCTGATTTATAAGGGCCTTGAAACTTCAATTAACCGTAAAACGGTAACATACGATTTCGCCCGTCTAATGGAAGGTGCCACCGAGGTCAAATGTTCCGAATTTGCCGATGAAGTAATCAAAAATATGTAGGGGGCTTGACCGACTTGGCTATTCAACGCAAAAAAATTACGGTTGTCGGCGCCGGTTTTACCGGCGCAACGACAGCGCTGATGCTTGCGCAAAAAGAACTCGGCGACATCGTTCTGCTTGACATTCCGCAGCTTGAAAATCCGACGAAGGGCAAAGCTCTCGATATGCTGGAAGCCGGTCCGGTACAGGGGTTCGACAGCAAGATCGTCGGCACCTCTTCTTATGAGGAAGCCGCCGGTTCGGATATCGTCATCATTACGGCCGGTATCGCCCGCAAACCCGGCATGAGCCGGGACGATCTCGTCAATACCAATGCGGGTATCGTCCGCTCGGTATGCGAAAACGTCAAGAAATACTGCCCGGATTCCACGGTCATCATTCTGAGCAATCCGGTAGACGCCATGACCTTTGCGGCTTACCAAACGCTTGGCTTCCCCAAAAACCGCGTCATCGGTCAGTCCGGCGTGCTTGATACGGCCCGCTACTGCACATTTATTGCCCAAGAGCTTAACGTATCCGTTGAAGATGTCCGCGGCTTCGTGCTTGGCGGTCACGGAGACGATATGGTTCCCCTTGTTCGTTATTCCAGCGTCGGCGGCATTCCGATCGACACGCTGATTTCCAAGGAGCGCCTCAATGCAATCGTCCAGCGTACCCGCGTCGGCGGCGGCGAGATCGTCAACCTGCTTGGCAATGGCAGCGCTTATTACGCTCCGGCGGCTTCGCTTGTGCAAATGGCCGAAGCCATTCTGAAGGATAAGAAGCGGATTTTGCCGGTGATTGCCCTGCTGGAAGGCGAGTACGGCTATGACGGCCTGTTTATGGGCGTTCCGGTTATTTTAGGCGGAGGCGGCATTGAGAAAGTATTCGAGCTTGAACTTACGGCCGACGAAAAAGCCGCGCTGGATAAATCGGCATCATCCGTACGCAGCGTGATTTCGGTGGTTCAAGGCTAGATTTCGATAATACGTAAAGCGCAAGCGGAGGGGATAGGAAAACCTGTCTCCGTCCGTCTGCGTTTTTTTTGGTTTGGCCCCGGCGGTTTCTTTTGCTACCAACGATTGGTATAATAGATTTATAACATATGTAATTGACGTTGAAAGGCGGTTGTGTTATGTGGAAAGCTATGCTTTTTTTGCACATTATTGGATCTTTAGCGCTTGGTTTTTATCTGGTGTTACCGTTTGTTCTGGGCAGACTGGGTAAATTGTCCCTTGCCGCCCAGGAAGGAACCGTCTCGGCGGTGAAGTCCCTGAATACGTATGCTCAAATCGGATTGGTCATCCAACTGATTACCGGCGGGTATATGGTCGGAAAAGGGGATTTTTCAATTCCGTGGATGATCGTGGTGGTTGTACTCTTTTTGCTGGTGGGGGCTTTTAGCGGAATGATGGGCAAACCGCTGCGTCTGGCTCAGGATGGAATTCGCCAAAGCAAGCACATTACGGCCGAAGAAGGCAAGCTTCGTACGCTTAGCGCGCTTAACGCCGTAACGATTCTGATCATCTCTTTCTTCATGGTATATTCGAATATTATTTGATCCGAAAATATGACAAAGACCTGTTGGAGTTATCCGACAGGTCTTTCTTTTCGATTTTTCAATAACAGGAGACACTAGATGTCCTGCTCATCCCGCTGCAATTCATCCAGATGAGTGAACATCAATTTGATAATGTCCAGCGCAAGTTGTTTTTCTTTAGGGGAACGATTGATCATAATCTGCCTGATTTGATTTGTAAAATGCTCATCGTCAATTTCAATGGAATCATGAAGCAGATAATCAACCGTTACGCCTAATTGATTGGCCAGACGTACAAGCGTCTCAAGGGACAGACTGCGCTCGCCGCGCTCTATTTGTCCTATGTATGCGTCAGAAACATCAATTTTTTCGGCGAGTTTCTCCTGGGTTAGGTGCAGTTTATGCCGTTCCTGCCGTAACCTTTTACCCAAAGCCTCGTAATCCATAACACCCCTCCTTTAATTACCATAGTGAGAAGTAGAGGGAAAGATAATAAACTACTGGTTTTGTTTTTCTTTACTATAAGTATGAATTGGGTTATTATGGGATTAAGCATTTTCTAAAATATTCATGCGCCTCTATTATATTCATAATTAAGGAGTATTATCATGTCATCAGATTTGCTATCCACATCACTTATTATCACTGTGAAAAACAATGGAATCGATCTCTACACCACGATGGAATCTTTGAAAGTGTCGCGAAGCTCTTTGCCCTACGAAGTGATTATTGTGGATGAGAATTCCGTGGACGGATGCTGCGATTTTCTCATGAGCTACAGGTTCGACCATCCGATCAAGCGCTTTAAGGGAGAACCCGGAATTACGGCCAGAAACATCGGCGCTGCCCACGCTTCCGGAGAATATCTAATTTTCTGCGGCGCTCATTTGTATTACGACGACGATTGGATGGAATCGCTTCTGAAACCGATCATGGAAGGAAAAGCGGATTGCACCTCGCCTTCCTTCGAAATTCATGAGCGCTCCATGATGAAGCCGAAGGAATATCAAGCCGAGGGCTTAATGAAATCGATTCAAAATTATCCGGGAGACGATGATACGAAAGATATTCCATGGCTGTCCTGGGAATGCTTTGCAATCAGCAGGGACAAGTTTCATGAGATCGACGGGTTTGAAGACGGATTTGTCAGCAAGGAGCTGGAAACTGCGGAATTTTCCCTGCGGATGTGGTTGTTTGGCGGGATTTGCCGGTATGTTCCGGAGGTCTCTCTGATGCAGGTGTTCAGGCAAAATTTCCCTTACGACGATAGCGGAGAGAAATGGGGCGGGGATTTGCTGGCTATGGCCCATTTGCATCTTAGCGAACAAAGAATCGAACTTTGCCGGAAAGTTGTGAGCGATGCATTCGGCAGTGAGCGATCCGATTTAAGGTTAAGCGAGGCATTGCGTTTAGCCAGAGAAAAGTACGCGGCTCTCAGACAAAACGACGATTCCTGGTTTATCGAGCGCTTCGGTATTGGAGTGTAACGAGCGGCGCTTCCACGGCTCAATGCTTGTATTTCCGGCATAACCTTCACGATTAATGCCATCCTATGAAGATGAACCGAAGAGTTCATTTTATGCGCATAGGGTTAAAGCAAATGACGAGGAAGGAGAATGCGATAAAATGTCAGGCAATGGGCAAACCCCCAAAACGCTGCCTCCACAGCATCAGAATCAGCGCCCCGGAATTGAGTCGATCATGCATCCCGGTCCCGAATACGAAGGTGATTACAAGGCCGCCGGCAAACTGCAGGGTAAAGTCGCGTTAATCACCGGGGGTGACAGCGGCATCGGCCGGGCCGTGGCGGTGGCTTATGCGAAAGAAGGCGCGGATGTCGCGATCGTATACTTAAATGAACACGACGATGCGGAGAAGACCAAACGCGAGGTGGAGCAGGAAGGAAGAAAATGCCTGCTTCTTCCCGGTGACGTCGGTGACGAGGCGTTCGCCGCGGATGCCGTAAACGCAACGGTCAAAACGCTCGGCAAGCTGGACATATTGATCAACAACGCCGCGGAGCAGCATCCGCAGCAGGATATTGCCGATATTACCGCGCAGCAATTGGAACAAACGTTTCGAACAAATGTTTTCGGCATGTTTTATATGACGAAAGCTGCGATGCCTCATTTGCAAAAAGGAAGCTCGATCATCAATACGGCTTCGGTTACGGCCTATAAAGGCAATCCGACGCTGCTGGATTATTCCTCCACCAAAGGGGCCGTGGTCGGCTTTACCCGTGCCCTTTCGATGAACCTGGTTCCCAGAAAGGGGATTCGCGTCAACGCGGTTGCACCCGGACCGATCTGGACGCCGCTGATTCCATCCACTTTCGATGAGCAGCAGGTTTCCGAATTTGGCGGGGATACGCCTATGCAGCGGCCCGGACAACCTAGGGAACTGGCGCCGGCATACGTATATCTCGGCAGCGACGACTCGTCCTATATGAGCGGACAGGTCCTTCATATCAACGGCGGCGAGATCGTTAACGGTTAAAAATCAGACCCAAAAACGCGAGTGCGTAGCCTTAAGGCCTGCGACTCGCGTTTTTGGGTTTTGCAAAGGTTTTTTGAGGTTCCGCATTCCCGTCTTTCAGGATTCTTCGGGACCGGACAATTCGTCGAGCGTCATTTCGAAGCTTGGGGCGAGGTGCTCCAAAAAGTAGTCGACCTCAGGGAGTTTGAGCAGCGTTAGCTTTTCCAGAAGCTGCATTTTGGCAACGGCGAACTCCCGGTTCCCGGCGGTCAACTCCCAGGTACATTTCAAATAGGCATCGAGGCTGTCGGCTGCTTTGACATACTTCATCAGCTCCCTGTCGGTTAGGGGGCTATCGCTACTTGGGGACAGCAATGGGCCGTAAACCGGCTTCAACTCGGCGGGAACCATGGAAATGAGCCGCTGAGCCGCGATATGCTCCATCTCCCGAAAGTTCGCGAGCAGCTTGGGATTATGATGCTTGACGGGCGTCGGAATGTCGCCGGTAAACACTTCCGTCGCATCATGGAACAGGGCCAGCGTTGCGGCCCGCTCCGAGTTCAGATTCCGGGCGAATAAGCTGTTGCCGATTTCGCACAGCAAATGCGCCAGCAGCGCGACATGAAACGAGTGCTCGGCGACATTTTCGGCGGCGGTGCTGCGCATCAGGCTCCATCTTTGAATGGAGCGAAGACGGTACATATAAGCGGAAAAATGATAACTCATGAACGGTTGACCTCACTTGTGCTATGGATGGATTTTACATGGAATTGATCTACCTGTAGTCTTTATTATGTTATTATAAATCTATTGAAGAATAATGCCATCTTAACATTGCGTTGATGTAAATAAGATACGTCCATTCGAGGGCTAGAGAGGGGTACGTGGGTCATGCAGCGGTTTGAAGAAAGCGTATACCAATTGATTGTGGAAACTTCTACAAATCTGCCGGGGGATGTCCGGCGCGCGCTCAACCGGGGAAAAGCGATGGAAAATCAAGCGACCCGGGCGGGTCTGGCGTTATCGACCATATCGCGGAATATTAAAATGGCGGAGGAGCAAGTGTCTCCGATTTGTCAGGATACCGGCATGCCGACATTTATCATTCACACCCCTGTGGGCGCCAATCAGATCGAGATGAAGCGCGGCATTCATGCGGCGATCCAGAGGGCTACCCAAGAAGGCAAGCTTCGTCCCAATTCCGTAGATTCGCTGACGGGGGAGAATAGCGGCGATAATCTGGGGGAAGGCACCCCGGTGATTCATTTCGAGCAGTGGGAACAAGATTACATCGATCTGCGGCTGATTCTCAAAGGCGGCGGCTGCGAAAATAAAAATATCCAGTACAGCCTTCCGGCGGAGCTGGAAGGGCTCGGGCGGGCCGGACGGGATTTGGACGGCGTCCGCAAATGCATCCTGCATGCGGTTTATCAGGCTCAGGGGCAGGGATGCAGTGCCGGGTTTCTTGGTGTTGGCATCGGCGGCGACCGCACGACGGGATACGAGCTGGCGAAGCGGCAGCTGTTCCGTTCCGCGGATGACATCAATCCCGTTTCCGAACTGGATCGTCTGGAACGTTACGTGATGGAAAACGCCAATAAGCTGGGGATCGGTACGATGGGGTTTGGCGGGGAAGTTACGCTGCTGGGCTGTAAAATCGGGGTTGCGAATCGGTTGCCGGCCAGCTTCTTCGTCTCCGTAGCTTATAACTGCTGGGCTTTCCGCCGTCATGGGGTGGCGATTGATGCCGCTACGGGAGAAATCTCCGAATGGTTGTATGAGCGGGGGAGCGACGTTGCGATGGAGCCGGATGCGGAATTGCCGGACGATCCGGCGGCTGAGCCTGGGACTCCGGACAGACGGGAAGTTGTGCTGCATACCCCGGTTACGGAAGAGCAAATCCGCGAGCTGCGAGTCGGAGATGTCGTGGTCATAAAAGGCGAAATGCACACCGGCCGCGATGCTCTTCACAAATATTTGACGGATCATGACTCTCCGGTGGATTTGAACGGAGCGGTTATTTACCATTGCGGTCCGGTTATGCTAAAAGACGAAGCGGGCTGGCATGTTAAGGCGGCCGGTCCGACAACGAGCATTCGCGAGGAACCATACCAAGGCGATATCATCAAAAAGTTCGGGATTCGGGCCGTCATCGGCAAGGGAGGAATGGGTCCGAAAACCTTGGCGGCGCTTAAGGAGCACGGCGGGGTGTATTTAAACGCTATCGGCGGTGCAGCCCAATATTATGCCGAATGCATCACGAAGGTGAGTGGAGCGGATTTTATGGAGTTCGGCATTCCTGAAGCCATGTGGCACTTGGAAGTCGACGGATTTGCGGCGATCGTCACTATGGATTCTCACGGAGACAGCTTGCATGAAGGAGTGGAAAAAGCATCGCTTGAAAAACTGGCCGAGTTTAAAGAAGCGGTGTTCAAATCATAATGAAAACCTTTCGAAATAGGCTGACGCTCATATTGATGGGCTTGATCGGCATATCCATGCTTGCTGCGGGCATTACCATGGCCCAAGTATTTAAGGATTCCCACATCCAGGCTTTGGAAGTGAATATGGAGCGGGAAATTAATCTGCTTCAAAGTACAATGAAGTTTGTGCCGGTGGATGACCTCGCGGAAGCGAGAAGCTATTACACGGCCGAGGCTCGCAAATTGGAAAGTTTGATCGATTCGCGGGTCACTTTTGTCCAGCTCGACGGAACGGTCCTCGGGGATTCCGAAATGGACCCCCGGCAGATGGACAATCACTCGAAACGTAAAGAAATCGTATCGGCGAGCCAAGGGAAGATCGGCAGCGCGATCCGATTCAGCGACACGATTCATGAAGACATGCTTTATGTAGCGGATCGCGTGACTACGGATGCGGGGTTTGACGGATACATCCGCTTATCCATGAGTCTTGAAGCGGTGCAGCAGGGACTCAATAAAGGCTGGCTGCTTATGGCCGGCGGACTCGTCCTCCTGTTTTTGGTTGCCGCGCTGATCAGCTATCGCGTTGCGGCGGGATTGACGAAACCGCTGGAGCGAATCACCCGGGTTGCGAATCGGATCTCCAATCTTGATTACGATGCGCGGGTCAAGCTGAACCGCGGCGATGAGATCGGACAATTGGGGTATGCCATCAACGGCATGGCGGACAGCCTGCAGCGGCAGCTCAAGCTGATTCGGGACAATGAGGATTTGATGCAAAGCGTTCTGGCCAACATGATCGGCGGCATTTTGATGGTGGATGCCTCCGGCAACGTCGCTTTGATGAACCGCGGGGCGGAACGGATTTTGCGCATGAAAGCGAGATTGCTACTTGGAAAATCATACCAGAACCTGAAACGAAACTACGAGTTTACGAAGTTCGTTGAAGAGGGCATTTCGCGTAAGGAATCCATGCAGGAAGAGCGTAATGTATACGATCCCGAGGAGAAAATTTTATCTTTTGACGGAGTGCCGATGTTTGAAGATGACGGAAGCTACAGGGGAATGCTTTTTCTCATACAGGACGTGACCGACATCAGGCGTCTGGAGGTCATGCGGAGCGAATTTGTGGCAAACGTCTCCCATGAATTAAAGACACCGATTGCCGCAGTCAAGGGGTTCGCGGAAACGCTTTTGAATGGTGGTGTCAATGATGAGGAAACTACGCGTTCTTTTCTGCAAATCATTTATGATGAGGGCGACCGGTTGAATCGGCTGATCGGCGATATTCTGGAATTGTCCAAAATCGAATCGAAGCGGATTCCGCTCGAATATGCCCCGGTGCAGTTGAAAGAGCTGTTCGACAGAATTTTCGAGGTGCTCCATTCCGCGGCGGATAATAAATCGATTACGATGGCGCATGAAATTCCCGAGCACATGTTTATCGAAGGCGATGAAGACCGGCTGCGGCAAATTTTTATGAACCTGCTCTCCAATGCCATCAGCTATACGCTTGAAGGCGGAAAGGTGCGGGTCGATGCCGACATCGTCAATGAGGGAGGGGAAGATGAGCGGGTTCGCTTTATTGTGAGCGACACGGGAATTGGCATTCCCAAAAAAGATTTGCCGCGAATTTTCGAGCGTTTTTACAGGGTTGATAAAGCGAGATCGCGCAGTTCGGGCGGAACCGGACTCGGCCTTTCCATCGTGAAGCATCTTGTGGATCTGCACCACGGTACCATCCGCGTCGAGAGCAAAGTCGGCGAGGGAACATCATTTATATTAGAGCTTCCACTTATGCATAATATGGATGAATAGACTTTTTCTTGACGGAGCGAAGATATACTTTTGAATTTTTTACACACCGTTAACAAAATAGTGCTATGCTGTGCATGTCATGATGTAACGGTTCCATGTTTGAGTTCGTACGTTACAAAAAATGGGGGGTTCTATGACACAGCGTTTATTGGTAATTGAGGATGAGCCAACATTGTCCAGACTTCTATCTTACAATCTTTCGAGCGAAGGATACGAAGTGGTTGTGGAAGAGCATGGACAAAGCGGCTGCGATACGGCGCTCAAGCAAGAGTTTGATCTGATTCTGCTCGATTTGATGCTGCCGGGAATGAATGGTTTTGAAATTATGTCCAAGCTTCGAACCGAAGGCGTTAAAACGCCGGTAATTATCCTTACGGCCAAAAATGCGGAGGAAGAAGTGGTTCAAGGGTTGAAATCCGGCGCGGACGATTATATCACCAAACCGTTTGGCGTAGCCGAGCTGCTTGCCCGGGTGGCTGCGGTACTTCGAAGATCCAGTGGACAAGATGACCGGGAAGTTGTCGCTCCGCAAGAAAACACTCAGATTTCTCTGGGTGCATTAACGATATTTCCTGAGAAATATGAAGTTACTCTGAGCGGAGAGTCGATCACGCTGCGTCCGAAAGAGTTTGAGGTGCTGCTCTATCTTGCCCGCAAGCCCGGAGTGGTTATGACGAGAGATGACCTCATGAACGCCGTATGGGGGTTCGATTATATCGGAGGCCAGCGGACGGTGGATGTGCATGTCAGCTCATTGCGCAAAAAGCTTGAGCTCGACCCTCAGTCGGTCCATATCGATTCCATTCGCGGTGTTGGGTACAAACTGGTCGTTAACAAGAAAAAAAGCGTCCATCATATATCTTGAGATGATGGGCGTTTTTCTATTTCGTAAAATAAATTTTACACAGTCCGCCATTGCGGAAAACATTAATCGAATACATCCACTCTATGATTTTAACAGAGACAGGCATATTTCGATCGGGGAGTGGTATTGGTGAGTGAACAGGCAATCGCCGTTCTAGAACGGCCCTTAACGGAGGGCAATCCTGCCGTGGACACAGAGAAAATTGAAATGGTGCAGGAGACCTCCCGGAATGAGGAAGCCGAAAGTACAGTACATACGAATTTATACAGCAGAACGGTTTCCGTGATTAGCCCTGAAGAGTCTTGCCGCATTGTTTTGCAGATGTTTCAAAAGGAACGGGATCTGCCTTGTATCGTGGTATGTGACAAAAATAACATTCCTGTTGGCCTTTTGATGAGAGACGCTTTCTATCGCCAACTGGCGGGAAGATTTGCCGCCGATTTGTTTTATGAGCAGTCGGCGCAAAGATTCGCGAGCGAGAAGCCGCTCGTATGCGAATTGTCCACGCCGGCGCGTGAATTGCTGGATGCCGCGCTGGGACGGGAGGAAGCTCATTTCTATGATTCGTTGGTAATTACCGTTGAAGGACAATTTCACGGTATTTTGACGGTGCAGGATTTAATGCTTATGTCCCGGGATTTACAGCGGGAAGCGGATGAATCGCGCAGAGGGACCGTACGAGAGAGCCGTGACCGTGTGGTTGAAATCGAAAATGCGGTTTCCGAGGTTTCCATGGCGGCCGAGCGCAATTTGCGCGAGTCCGAAACAATGACCGGACTGGCTGCGGCGGGGAGACTTGAGCTTGAAGAAGTAAAAGCCTCTTTTGCGCGTGTGCTTGAAATGACACGTTCCCAAGAAAAACAAGTAGCGGAGCTGCTGGCGCGTGCCGGAGACATTTCGTCGTTTGCCGGACAAATCCAAACGCTGGCGGATCAAAGCGGCATGCTGGCCATGAACGCTTCCATCGAAGCGGCCCATGCAGGCGAGCACGGACGCGGATTTGCAGTGGTGGCGAATGAAGTCAGAAAGTTGGCCATGCAGACGAAAAAGTTTTCGGAAGAGATCGGCTCGACGCTGAAAGTCGTGAACAGTCTGGTCAAGCAAACGGCCGGTACGGCTTCGTCCACCGCCTCGGAAATGGAGGACAGCCATGTCCGGGTAGGCAAGGCCGATCATACGTTTGAATCCTTGGTGGAATCCGCCCATTCGGTAGAGCAAAGAGGGAATGAAATGTATCAATCGTCCGACATTGCGGCTCGCAGAACCACGCTTGTATTGCATGAACTGAGCCGTTTGGCCGAAACGAATTGATTTATAGAAATTCAATTTTTACATTGCGTTAACATTACTGCCCAATTGGTTTTACATAATAAAGATAAAATATTGTTTATGGTTATACAGCCCGTTTTGAATAGTATCCCGGTGATTTCAGGAAGGATACTTATTAGTGAAGGAGAACTGACATGAGCTCAATCATTCATATTGAAAAATTGAATTTGTTCTATAATCAATTCCATGCGTTGAAAGACGTATCGCTTGAAATTCCCGAGAAGGCTATCACCGCTTTTATCGGACCGTCCGGTTGCGGGAAATCGACGCTGCTGCGGACGCTTAACCGGATGAACGATATGATCCCCGGCACGCGGATCGAAGGCTCCGTGCAAATCGCCGGAACGGAAATCTATGGGGAAGACGTTCAGGTTGAAGCGCTGCGCAAACAGGTTGGCATGGTATTCCAACAGCCAAACCCGTTCCCTAAATCGATTTACGACAACGTAGCGTACGGTCCTCGCTTGCATGGGATCAAAAGCAAAGCGAAACTGGATGAGATCGTAGAACAAAGCTTGCGTCAGGCGGTCCTTTGGGACGAAGTGAAGGATTTTCTAAAACGTTCGGCACTTAGCTTGTCGGGCGGACAGCAGCAACGTTTGTGTATTGCTCGGGCGATTGCCGTGCAGCCGGACATCCTGCTTATGGACGAAGCGACTTCGGCGCTGGATCCGATTTCGACACTTAAAATTGAAGAATTGGTGCAACAGTTAAAAGACAGGTATACCATTGTTATGGTTACGCATAACATGCATCAAGCGGCTCGTATTTCCGGGCGTACCGTCTTTTTCCTAAATGGCGAAATCGTAGAGGCGGACGACACCAAAAAGCTGTTCTCGACGCCGCAGGATGCACGTACCGAAGATTACATTTCCGGCCGTTTCGGATAATACAAGGAGGCACTTGGTTAATGATTCAAAGAAGAGAATTCGATCAGCATCTAGAGGAGCTTCGTCAGCTGCTTAGACAAATGGGTGAGCAGGTGGAACAGCAGCTTAAGGGAGCTATCGTGGCCCTGCAAATGCTCAATTCCAATAAAGCTAAGGAAGTTGTGGAGCGCGACATTGAACTGAACCGGATGGAAGAAGAAATTATGGAGATCGGTTCTCGTTTGATCGTGACCCAACAGCCGGTGGCTAAGGACCTGCGCCGGATTATCGTTGCTTTCAAAATTTCCAGCGACTTGGAGCGTATGGGCGATTTGGCCGTAGATATCGCGAAGGTCACAATGCGTCTGGAAGGACATTCGTTGATTAAACCGCTCGTTGATATCCCGAAAATGACGGATTTGGTCATTACGATGATCAAAGAGTCGCTTCAATCTTATTTGGATGAAAACACGGATTTGGCTTTTAAAATGGCCAAAGACGACGACGAAGTGGATCACCTTTACAGTCAAACGATCCATGAGCTGTATCAATTTATGATTGAGCATCCGGACTCTCTGCAGCAAGCGATGCTGCTGACACTGGTGGGCCGCTATATTGAGCGGATCGCCGACCATGCTACGAATATCGGTGAAAGCGCCGTATACCTCGTAACCGGTGAACGCCCGGATTTGAATCAATAATCCCTTAACCAACCCCTTAATTTTTCGCATACCGTCCCTGTTTGCATGCCGGCAAGCAGGGACGGTTTATTTTTTCCTTAACACACAGGTTGAATTATGCGACAATAGATCAGGTTCAATCTTTTGCACGATTTAGGAAATTTAGGCCGGTTGTGTAATACGTGGACGCCTGTGTTATCATTATTAAAAGGAAGAAAAGACGCGGGGGACGAGGTGCCGTATGGATAAATTGATTCTAATAGACGGAAACAGCATTATTTACCGTGCTTTTTTTGCCATGCCGCCGCTGACAAATTCAAGCGGTCTGCATACCAATGCCGTTTTCGGATTTACAAATATGCTGCTTAAGTTAATTCAGGAAGAGAATCCAAGTCATATTATGGTGGCGTTTGACGCAGGGAAAATTACATTCCGCCATGAGGGCTATCAGGAATATAAAGGCGGACGGGACAAGACACCGCCCGAATTGTCGGAACAATTTCCCCTTCTGCGTGAACTGCTAGAAAGCTTCGGCATCGCTTGGTTTGAACTGTCAGGTTACGAGGCCGATGACATTATCGGAACCATGAGCAAGCAGGCGGAGGATTCCGGACGCGAGGTGCTTGTAGTCACGGGTGACAAAGACATGCTTCAAGTTGTTACGGATCGCGTCAAGGTGGCGTTAACCCGGAAAGGCGTCAGTGAAGTGGAGCCGTATGGCCCGAAAGAAATCGAAGAGCGGTATGGTCTGAAGCCGGAGCAAATCATCGACCTGAAAGGACTGATGGGCGATACCTCCGACAATATTCCGGGCGTGCCGGGAATCGGGGAGAAGACGGCGCTTAAATTGCTCCATCAATACGGTTCTGTGGAAGAAGTACTCGCTCACACGGATGAACTGAAAGGGAAGATGAAAGAAAATCTCGTTAACCATGCCGAGGACGCCCGGATGAGCAAACGGCTCGCAACGATTTTTCGCGAGGTGCCCGTGGATCGGTCATGGGAGAATATGACTTTTGCGGGAATCGAGGGAGATAAAGCTCTGCCGATGCTGCGCAAGCTCGAATTCAAATCGCTTATGGATCGGTTGACTTTCGCATCCGGGGTTCACGGAAACGAAAGTGGGGAAAAAGAGCAGACGTCTGCGGTGAGCGAGGTTGATGTAACGATCGCGGATTCGGCGATATTGCCGGAATTGATCGGACTGCTGCCTACGATCGAATGTATCGTTGTTGAATCGTATGGGGAAAATCCTCACCGTGCCGGCATGATGGGAGTCATGCTTTCGAACCCTGAACGCCATTATTTTTTGCCGTTTGAACTGCTTAAGCTTGAAGAGGCCGCTCCTGTCACCGCTTGGCTGGCAGACGAAACCATGCCGAAACGGGGTTACGATCTGCATCGGGCGGATTTGGCTCTGCATTGGCATGGTATCGCGTTTGCGGGCGCGGAGCATGACGTTCAACTAGCCGCCTATTTGCTCGATCCGACGGAGAATGACCAATCCGTGAACGGTCTTGCGGATAAATACGGCTTGCCGCATCTGCCTGCCGATGAAGAGGTGTACGGAAAAGGCGCCAAATTTAAAGTGCCCGACCAGGCAATATTAAGCTGCCATATGGCTCGCAAAGCGGATGCGCTGCTGCGCATCATTCCGCTTCAGCGCAGCGATCTGGCGAAATATGAAATGAACCGGCTGTTTTATGAGCTGGAAATGCCGCTGTCGCGAATTTTGGCGGACATGGAAAAACAGGGCGTATTGGTAAATCAAGAAACGCTGAAAGAGCTCGGAAGCGAATTCGAGACTCAGATCCATTCGCTGGTTTCGCGCATTTATGAAATCGCCGGAACGGAATTCAATCTTAATTCGCCCAAACAATTGGGAGAAATTTTGTTTGACAAGTTAAGTTTGCCCGTGATCAAGAAAACCAAAACCGGGTATTCGACCGATGCGGAAGTGCTTGAGAAGTTGGCGCCTTATCACGAGATCGTCCAGTTCATTTTGGAATACCGCCAGCTTTCCAAGCTTCAGTCCACTTATATCGAAGGTTTATTGAAGGAAATTTCTCCGGAAACGGGAAAAGTGCATACGTATTTCCGCCAGACAGTGGCCGCGACGGGAAGACTCAGTAGCCAATTCCCGAATCTGCAAAACATTCCGATACGCCTTGAAGAAGGACGCAAGATCCGTAAAGCGTTCGTTCCCTCGGAAGAAGGCTGGTTTATCTTGGCTTCGGACTACTCGCAGATCGAACTGCGGGTGCTTGCCCATATTTCGGGCGACCAAGGCTTGCAGGAAGCTTTCCTTCATAATATGGATATCCATACGAAAACCGCGATGGACGTCTTTGGAGTCGGACCGGATCAGGTAGACGCGAACATGCGCCGTTCCGCCAAAGCGGTCAATTTCGGTATCGTGTACGGGATCAGCGATTACGGTTTATCTCAGAACCTGAACATTACGAGAAAAGAAGCGGCAAGATTCATCGATCAATATTTCGATGCCTTCCAGGGCGTTCGCCGTTATATGGACGATATCGTAAAAGAAGCGAAAAAGAGCGGTTACGTTAAAACGCTGCTGGAACGGCGGCGGTATTTGCCGGAAATCAACGCCTCCAACTTTAACCTGCGTTCTTTCGCCGAGCGTACGGCGATGAATACGCCGATTCAGGGCACGGCCGCCGATATTATCAAGCTCGCGATGGTGCTGATGGACGAAACTTTGCATAAGCACGGCTTGAAGAGCCGCATGCTGCTGCAGGTGCATGACGAACTGGTCTTCGAGGTGCCGCCGGAGGAACTGGAGATGATGACCAAGCTTGTCCCCGAAACGATGGAGAAGGCGCTTGCGTTGTCCGTGCCTCTCAAAGCCGAAGTCAGCAGCGGGACAAATTGGTACGAAGCGAAGTAATTTGAGATGGCCCAAGTGTAGCCGGATCATTGACGGAGGCTTAATTTTCCGCCATTTTGCTGTAACATTGGCAGGTTTTAATTTTTATGAGTCCTAATCCGACTTCAAGAACAAGAGGTGAGACATCATGCCGGAACTACCCGAAGTAGAAACGGTCAGAAAAACGCTGACCGGTTTGATTGTCGGCAAAACGATCGAGTCCGTCATCGTGTCGCTGCCGCGGATCATTCAGCGGCCGGACGATATTCGTCGTTTCGAGACTGAACTTGCGGGGCATCAAATATTGGAGGTCGCGCGCCGGGGCAAGTTTTTGCGCATTATCTTGGATGGGCTGGTGCTTGTTTCCCATCTGCGCATGGAAGGCCGATACGGCGTTTACGATAAAGGAGATCCGGTGGAAAAGCATACCCATGTCATTTTCCGTTTTACGGATGGCAAGGAGCTGCGTTACAAGGATGTTCGGCAATTCGGGACGATGCATCTGTTTTTGCCTGGCGAGGAATTCATCCATAAGCCATTGGTCCAACTTGGTCTCGAACCGCTGGATCCTTCCTTTACTTCCGAAAGTTTTCGCGAGGTCATCTCCAAACGTACCACCAAGATCAAGCCGACTTTGCTGAACCAGGAATATGTCGTAGGACTGGGGAATATTTATGTGGATGAAGCTTTGTTCCGGGCAGGCATTCATCCGGAGCATCCGGCGAACCGTCTATCGCCTTCCCAACTGGACAAGCTTTACGATGCGATTATCGAAACGCTGGCGGAAGCGGTGGAAGCGGGAGGATCTTCCGTTAAATCCTATGTTAACGGTCAAGGGGAGATGGGGATGTTTCAGCACTCCTTGCGCATTTATGGCCGAAAAAACGAGCCGTGCGTAAACTGCGGGCATCCGGTGGAGAAAACGGTGGTCGGTGGGCGGGGAACCCATTTTTGTCCTTCATGCCAACCCCCATACGGGACAAGCGGCGTCCGGAAGAAATCGGCTGGTTCCTCCGCCAAAAGTCCCAAAGACAAACAGTGAGGTGTTCAAGCGATGAATATCGGATTAACCGGAGGAATCGCTACCGGGAAAAGCACCGTTTCCCAAATGCTCGTGCGGCGCGGGGCGGCTCTGATTGACGCGGATGTGATTGCAAGAGAGATCATGGAGCCGGGGCATCCGGTATTGGATAAGGTAACCGAGCGGTTTGGACGGACGATCCTGCTGCCGGATGGAAGGCTGGACCGTAAGAAATTGGGTGAAATCGTGTTCAAGAATCCGGAGGAGCGCAAATCGCTGGAAAATATCACACATCCGGCCATTCGCCAGGAAATGGCCGAGCGCCTTTCCAGACTTGAAGAGAGCGACCCGCGCAGACTCGTTGTCGCCGATATCCCGCTTTTGTACGAGTCGGGACTTGAGAGCCTGTATGAAGCCATTATGGTTGTATACGTTCCGAGGGAACTGCAGATGGAAAGGCTGATTCATAGGGACGGACTAAGCAAGGAGGCGGCGGAGAGCAGGCTGAATGCCCAAATGGATATTGAACGGAAAAAGGAGATGGCCGACATATTGATTGACAACAGTCTTGGAGTAGAGGAGACGGAGAAGCAAATCGACAGTTTTTGGCGGGATATGGTTGGATTATGAGGTGGCTGCGGAAAAAAAGGGTGCTGCTTTTGCTGCTTCTGGGATTTACGGTTATGATATTTTTTAATTCCACGTGGCTGTCGTTTTTTTATCCGATATACTATAAAGAGGAAATTCGCTATCATTCGCAAAAAAACGGCGTTGATCCTTTCATGGTTGCCGCTATTATTAAGGTGGAGACCAATTATAAACCAGGGGCCCAGTCTAGAAAAGGCGCGCTTGGCATTATGCAGATCATGCCGGATACGGCACAATGGGTTATCGGCAAAGCTAAACTTCCCGATATGACTCTGGATCAGGTCCAGAATGAAATCGGGTCGAACCTGCAAATCGGCACGTCGTATTTGAAACTGTTGTCTGCCCAATTTGACGGAAACGAGATCGCTATGATTGCCGCATATAACGCAGGGCCGGCCAATGTGAAAAATTGGCTTCAGAACGGAGTTTGGGATGGCCGTCTTGAAACCGCCAAGAATATCCCATTCGGAGAAACTCGGCATTATGTCCAGAGGGTGTCCCATTATTACAAACAATATTCCGAAATCTACGATCAGTTTTGATCTTTTCATAAAAAGAAGACATTGACAAACGGGTTACGCTTGCCAATGCCCTCCGGTTATGATCGGTTGTTATTTAAATTGACCTGCCAAAGATTGCTCGGCTAAGGTTACCAAACGTTTTGTAATGTAACCCCCGATCGAACCGTTTTCGTAAGAAGTCAGGTTACCAGCATATCCGTCTTGTGGGAAAGAAATGCCAAGTTCCTGAGCTACTTCATATTTCATTTGTTCGAGAGCTCCGGAAGCTTGCTTAACCACTAGGTTGTTCGAAGAGTTGCTGTTTTGGGCCATGTTGTTCACCTCCTTGTGGTTGGTAACAGTATTATGTACCGGGACCCGCAACTTCATTACGAATTTTTTAAGTTATATATTGGAATTGATTGCAAAAGAGTATCAGAGGATGAAAGGAGGCTTTTACACTTGAAATGTCCGTACTGCGACTACCTGGGAACCAAAGTGCTTGATTCCAGGCCAGCTAACGAGAATCGATCCATTCGCCGCCGCAGGGAGTGCGAAAGATGCAGCCGACGCTTTACCACCTTTGAAATGGTCGAAGAAATGCCTCTTATCGTCATTAAGAAGGATGGAAGCCGTGAGGAATTCAACCGTGAAAAGATGCTTCGGGGACTGATAAGAGCCTGCGAGAAGCGGCCCGTATCCGTGGAACAGCTTGAGTCCGTCGTATCGGAAGTCGAGCGGTCGATCCGGCATTCGGCCAACGCGGAGGTTGAAAGCCGAGAGATTGGGGAATTAATGATGGAACAATTATACCCGGTGGATGAGGTGGCTTATGTACGCTTCGCTTCGGTGTACCGCCAATTTAAAGATATCAATATGTTCATGAAGGAATTGAAAGGACTATTGTCAAAAAATACGGGCGAGGAACAATAAGCTGCATTGG
Source organism: Paenibacillus terrisolis (assembly GCF_056171975.1). Lineage (NCBI taxonomy): Bacteria > Bacillati > Bacillota > Bacilli > Caryophanales > Paenibacillaceae > Paenibacillus > Paenibacillus terrisolis. Next base: position 30,293 of record NZ_JBKFGG010000026.1, read on the forward strand.
TTTTTCATTTCTGGATATAAAAACGCTCTTGCGGGAATACTCGCAGGAGCGTTTTTATTTTACACAGATTTTACAAAACTAAAACATAGGTCTGATAAAAGGTGCCTATAATCATTATGTACAAACAAACAAGGGGGAAACAACCGATCATGAAGAAAAGTTTATTGTTAGTTTTGACTCTCATCTTGACATTCACCTTGGCTGCCTGCGGTCAAAATAACAGTGCTAATAACACGGCAAACCAAGGCGCATCGAACAACGGCTCGTCCAACGAAGCAACGGGTAACGGCGGCAATGCGGCAAGCTCTGATTTGTCCGGTTCAATTTTAGCGGTAGGTTCTACGGCGCTTCAACCGCTCGTGGATCAAGTTTCCAAAAAATTTATGGATCAAAACCCTAACGTTTCTATACAGGTTCAAGGCGGCGGCAGCGGCACTGGTTTGACTCAAGTATCCGGCGGTCAGGCCGACATCGGTAACTCCGACGTATTCGCTGAAGAAAAATTGGATGCAGGTCCTGCCGGTGAATTGGTTGACCATCAAGTGGCTGTAGTTGGTATGGCTGCTGTAGTAAATCCGGATGTAAATGTTGACAACTTGACTAAAGACCAACTGGTTCAAATCTTCACCGGCAAAATTACAAACTGGAAAGATGCTGGCGGTCCTGATCAAAAAATTCAAATCGTAAACCGTCCTTCCAGCTCCGGTACTCGCGCTACTTTTGAAAAATATGCGCTTGGCCAAAAAACCGAAGACCTTCAAGGTTCGATTCAAGAAGACGCATCCGGTACCGTTAAAAAACTGGTAAGCGAAACTCCGGGAGCCATTGGTTATCTGGCACTGTCTTACCTCGACGATACGGTTAAAACCGTGAAATATGAAGGTGTAGATGCAACGGTAGACAACATCGCAAACGGAACTTATCCGGTTTGGGCTTATGAGCACATGTACACCAAGGGCGAACCGAATGATGTTGTTAAAGCATTCCTTGATTACTTGGCTTCCGATGAAGTGCAAAACGCAGACGTTGTTGACCTGGGTTACATCCCTGCCAGCAAAATGCAAGTAAAACGTGATGCTTCCGGAGCTATTACGAAGTAATCCACATAACACGCTAACATCATAACGCGCAGGATAAGAGGCGGATTTCTCTGCCTCTTTCTGTGCTGTGTAAAGGGAGAGGTTTCATTGGCTCAGTCCGGCGACAGAAAAAAAGTACAGCCGCATATTATTGAAGAATGGACCGGGAAAATATATACGTCATTATGTATTGTTTTGTTAATTGTGACCATTTTTTCAATGGTTTATTTTGTTGCAACTAAAGGGTTAAGTTCGTTTATACAAGACGGCATATCGATTCGTGAGGTTTTTGGGGGAACGGATTGGAGACCGGATGGAGAGCCCGCGGTATTTGGCGCGCTTCCGTTTATTTTCGGCTCGTTCAGCACATCCATCCTTGCGGCGTTGATCGCTGCGCCGCTAGGAATTTCAGCCGCATTGTTTATGGTTGAAATTATGCCGGGCTTTGGTAAAAGATTTTTGCAGCCGGTTATCGAACTTTTGGCCGGTATCCCGTCCGTTGTATACGGCTTTGTCGGTTTGACGGTGATCGTGCCGCTTTACAGAGGAATTTTTCCTGGACAAGGTCTTGGTATTCTCGCCGGGGCTACAGTCTTATCGATCATGATTTTGCCGACGATTACCTCGATTGCAACGGATGCTTTAGCCGCTTTGCCGCCGGGCCTGAAGGAAGGCTCTTATGCTTTGGGTGCGACAAGATGGCAGACGTTATCCCGAACCGTGCTTCCTACTACGATGCCTTCCCTGATGACCGGGGTAGTCCTCGGGATGGCCCGTGCCTTCGGAGAAGCGCTCGCCGTACAAATGGTGATCGGGAACGCGCCTCATATTCCGCACTCCCTGTTTGAGTCAACCTCCACACTGACCAGCGTCATCACGCTGAGCATGGGGAATACCGTTACGGGCTCTACGCAGAATAATGTGCTGTGGACGCTTGCGCTAATTCTCATGCTGATGACATTTGTGTTTGTGTTTGTTGTACGTTGGCTTGAAAGGAGAGCAAAACGATGAGCGCTAAAACAGCGGATAAAATTGCAACTGCGGTGATTATCGGTCTCGCGAGCCTGATTGTCGCCATTATGATAGGATTGCTCGGCTTTATTTTGGTTCGTGGACTGGGCCATGTAAGTTTTCACTTTTTGACTTCTTCGCCGGAAACGATCAAGGCAGGCGGCGGGATTGGCCCGCAGCTGTTCAACTCGATTTTCCTGCTGGTGCTGACTTTGATCATCACTATTCCGCTTGGTCTGGGAGCAGGTATCTATATGAGCGAATATGCCAAGCCCGGTAAAGTTACGGATTTTATCCGTTTGGTGGTTGAAGTGTTGTCCTCCTTCCCTTCCATCGTGGTGGGCTTGTTTGGACTTTTGGTTATTGTTAATATTTTCGGCTTCGGTTTTTCTTTGTTTTCGGGCGCATTGGCTTTGACCGTATTTAACCTTCCTCTGATGGTGCGGATTACGGAACAAGGGATGGCGAGCGTTCCCCAGGCGCAAAAAGAAGCGAGCTTGGCGCTTGGCTTGTCCAAATGGAAAACCATCGTATCGATCATGCTGCCGATCGCGCTGCCGATCATTTTGACGGGGACAATTCTGGCTGCCGGCCGCGTATTTGGCGAAGCCGCTGCATTGCTGTTTACCGCCGGGATGAGCAGTCCGAGACTGGATTTTACCAACTGGAACCCGCTTAGCCCGATGTCTCCGCTAAATCCTTTCCGTCCGGCAGAAACGCTGGCAGTCCATATATGGAAAATCAATTCCGAGGGTCTGGCTCCGGATGCCCCGGAAATTGCCGCGGGCGCTTCCGCCGTGCTGATCATTACGGTACTGCTGTTCAATTTGCTGGCCCGCTGGCTTGGACGCAGATTGCATAAGAAATTCACGGCTACGAAATAGGAGGACTGGAAGTGCAAAACATCGAATTGTCGACCAAGGACTTAAGCGTCTTCTATGGGGAGAAGCAAGCGGTCAAAAATATATCTCTGGACTTTGCGTCACGTCAAGTTACGGCTCTGATCGGTCCGTCCGGCTGCGGAAAATCGACGTTTCTGCGCAGCTTGAACCGCATGAACGACTTGATCAGCGGAGCCCGGATCACCGGCGATATCTGGATCGGCGAGGATAATATCAACGATCCGAAAACGGACGTGGTTTTACTCCGCCAAAAGATCGGGATGGTCTGGCAGCGCCCCAATCCTTTTCATAAATCGATTTATGAAAATATTGCGTTTGGCCCGCGCTATCACGGCATTCGCAATAGGAAAAAGCTCGACCAGATTGTGGAGGAGTCCTTAATCAAGGCTGCGCTTTGGAACGAAACGAAAGACCGGCTGCACGATTCCGCCCTCTCGTTGTCGGGTGGGCAACAGCAGCGTTTATGTATAGCAAGATCGATTGCCGTGAACCCAAGCATTATTTTAATGGATGAACCGGCATCGGCGCTCGACCCGGTGTCCAGCGCCAAAATCGAAGAGCTGATCGCCGAGCTGAAACGCGAATACTGCATTATTATCGTGACTCACAATATGCATCAGGCTGCCCGGATATCCGAAAAAACCGCCTTCTTCCTCATGGGCGAACTTGTGGAATTCGACGATACGAGCAGAATGTTTACAAACCCTTCGGAGAAAAGAACGGATGACTATATCTCCGGAAGATTCGGCTAATCCTTGTCTTGAAATATGACGAATTTGTTCTCCAAATCCCTGCCTGGACGATAGTCCAGGCAACGAACTGGGCCTGGGCCTCTTTTGAATTGGAGTTTCCTTGATTATACTGTTAACATGTAATTAAGGTGCTTCATGGCAGCGCCTTGGTATCAGGGAAAAGGAGACAGATCATGAACGTGCTGGGCTGGATTGAACGGATGTTCGAGCACTACGGTTATTTCGTGCTGGTGTTCGGACTGCCCGTCGATTTTATCGCATTGCCGCTTCCTCCAGGGCAAACGACGTTGACTTATACAGGATATTTGGCTTATAAAGGTGTGCTCAGCTTGCTGCCGGCGATACTCGCCGGGCTTGCGGGCTCTATCATCGGCGTTACGGTAACCTATCTGATCGGTTACAGGCTCGGAGCGCCGCTGATCGAGCGTTACGGCAAGTGGATCTTTTTAAAGCCCGCTCATTTGGAGAAGACCAAATTCATTTATGAAAAATACGGCAACCGGATGCTGCTGATCAGCTTTTTTGTGCCGGGCGTCAGGCAGTTTTTCGGTTATTTTGTCGGAATTATACGGGTTCCTTTCCGGTCGTTCGCTCTATATGCTTATACCGGGGCTGCCTTATGGGTCATTGTGTTTGTCAGCGTAGGTTATGTTTTTGGCGAGCAGTGGCAGTTTGCATTTACGTTAATCAACAAATATTTGAAATACTTTTTTATCGGCCTGGGCGTGATAGTGGCGGTTTTTCTCTTCGTCAAGTGGCGCAAGTGGCGGTTGAAAGTGGCGAAATATTAAGATTTGATGATAATCAAAAGACGCCGGGTAAGGTTACCTCAGCGTCTTTTTTTATTTTTTCGAGTGGAAGTAAGATACGATCTGGACAAAAGGTCTTCGATGTCAAGTTCCTCCTCGGGCGTGGCTTCAAGACCCTCTTGCTTAAGTCTGAGCAGGGAGAGCAGCTCGAAGAGATCGCCCAAAACGGTAAATCCGGCACCGATAATTGCCAAATCGTCTGAACCTAACTCGGCATCTGCATATTGCTGCACAATTTTCTGTGTATTTTTTTTCCTTGCCAAGCACACCACCTACTCCGAATCGTCTTGCAGTATCATATGCAGCCAATAAATAGCTTGATTAGGCAATTTCAAAGGATCTACAGTGGCCTGAAAAACAACCGGGCATTCATTTTGTTTAAATTTGAGCTAAAGCCGTGACTGAAAACAAAGGGCGACAATATGATGTCGTATACTCAAAAAGGAGGCGAAACCATGTCGGGATATGATGTAGGAAACGGCGGTCCGGTTGGACCGGTTGGAGGTCTGTGGACTTCTACAGGCGTTATTTTGGTGTTGTTCATCCTTTTGGTTATTGTTTCTAAGGCTTTCGTATTCTAATCATCTCGATATGAGGGCTTGCTGCAAAAATCACTGGCGCATTTCGCGCCGGTGATTTTTTATGGAGCACACAGGAATACGGATGAGAGGCTTGCAATTTTTCGCGGTCGTTAATGATTCGACGAACAACAAAAAGCAGCCACCTGGCCTTATGATATGACCGACCGGGTATGGGATGACTCCGGCGTTATCCCTTCGTTCCGCCCTGAAGTCCGAATCCTTTGGACATAAACTGCTGGGAAAGGATGTACAAAAGCACGGAAGGAAGCGCATATAAAATGGAGAATGCGGCCAAATTTCCGTATTCGACCATGCCGTATTGTCCGAAGAACTGGTAGAGCTTAAGCGAAGCCGGGAAGTTTTCGGGAGACTGGAGCAGAATGTACGGGACAAAAAAGTTCCCCCAACTGCCCGAGAACGTAAAAATCGCGACTGTACAAATACCCGGAATCATCAAAGGAGCGATGACTTTACGAATTCCGGTGAATACCGAAGCGCCGTCCACCCATGCCGCTTCCTCCAGATCATGGGGAACGGAGTCCATGAAGTTCTTCAACATCCATATGCCGTAAGGCATGGAGGAGGCGATGTAAAATAAAATAACTCCGTAAATATGGTCGTACATTTTCAGACTGAGAAACAGTTGGTATACGGGGACCATTACGGCCGTAATCGGCAGGGAAGTCATAAACAGGATTGTCAGCATGAAGGGACGCTTGTATTTCATCTGATACCGCGACAAAGGGTACGCCGCGAGCAGCGCAATCAGAACGACAAGAGCGGCTTGACCAAGGGACATAATCAGCCCGATCAAGAAGGCGCGCTGATTTTCGCTGCTGGTTATGACCTCAACATAATTGTCCGCCGTCAGTTGGCGCGGCATTTTCAGCGACTGCATCGCATTCGGATCGACCGAAGCGACAACAACCCATAAGAGCGGCAGGACAAAGCAGATACCGATGAAGGCAAGAATCGCATAGGGCAGAATCCGATATATGATTTTGCGTTGTTTAGCATTCATACGGAGTCAGTCTCCTTGTGAAGAATATACTATTTCAGCGAACGGATATAAAACAGGCTCAGCACGATGCCGATCAGCAGCAGAAGCAGGGATATCGCCGTTCCGTAGCCAAGCTGGTAATTGACGAAGGCCTGGTTGTACATAAAAATCGGCAGCGTTGTTGTCGAGTTGCCCGGTCCGCCGCCGGTCATCGCGTAGATCAGTCCGAACACGCCAAGCGTTTGCAGAGTCACCAGCATCATGTTGGTGGTGAATGTCTCCTTGATGTACGGAATAATTATCCGGGTCAGCACCTGCCATCTGGAGGCGCCGTCGACGACGGCCGCCTCCTCGACTTCGGTTGGCACATCGTCAAGCGCCGCTTGAAACACCAGCATGGAGAACGCAGTACCATGCCAGATGTTGGCCAGGACAATCGTCAGCATTGGCACTGTATACAGCCAAGTCACCGCTGGAATTCCGAAAAAGGTGATAATCGAATTCAGAGTGCCTTCATCGCCAAAAAAGCTGTAAAGGCACAGGGCGCACACGATTTCGGGCGTAACCCATCCGGCCAGCACAATGGTGCCGATAATCCGCCGGAACAGCTTGTTCTTATGCTTCATGAGGAGCGCAATGAAGAATCCGAGTATTTGCTGGCCGATCACGGCCGAGCCAAATAGGAAGATAAGCGTATTCCAGATGCTGACCCGAACCGTCGGGTCCTCGAACATTCGGACGTAATTTTCGAATCCGATGAATTTCAGTTCCCTGGCGGATTCTCCGGTTAAGGCAAGATTCGTAAAGGAATAGAAGAACGTCAAAAACACCGGGTATATAAAAAATACGAGCATAATCGCAATGGAAGGAAGCAGGAAATATAGCCAGGTCCACGTTTTTCTCTTTTTATAGGACGCGGTAGCCGTCAAGCTGCTCATTGAATGTTACTCCTCTCGCCGGCTTGGTATATGGGCCGTTATTTTTCGAGGATATGATCTTCACCGACAATGCGGGTGACGTCCTGAGCGTATTTTTTCATCGCGTCCGCAGGTGAAGTACCGCTTGCCACAGATTCCACCATGGTCTGAATTTGCGTGGACACCTCCGGATATTTGTCCTGTGCGGGCCGGAATTCAGCGTTTTTCAAATATTCGGTGGCGATTTCGTTAAACGGCATTTTGGTATAACCGGGATCTTTAGCCACATCGGCGCGTACCGTGATGTTGCCTTGGGCGATGACCACTTTTTGGCTGTTCTCTTTGTTCAGGGCAAATTTGATAAACTCCCACGCTTCGTCTTTATGTTTGGCATTGCTGGGGATGGACAAAGCCCATCCTCCCGCCAGCGTGATGGAGCCGGGAGCTTGCCCTTTGTTCGTAGGCATGGGAGCGAAACCCAGCACGTCCTTGTATTCCGGCCAAGGGGAGGCGCCGCCTTCCAGATAGTTCCCCGGAATCCAGGAACCATCGAGGGAAATCGCCAGCTTGCCCTGCGGCAGATATTCGCGGGAAGAGGTGTTACCGGCTTGCCCGTTGAGCACTTTGGAGAGCGGCGGGCCAAGCTGTTCTTTGTTTATGGTTTCAATAAAGCTCAGTGCGTCGAGGATGCCTTGGCTTTGCGTGATCCATTTGCCGCCGGCATCGTCGTAAAGGCGTTCTCCCGTTCCATAGAGCAGCATTTCGTACGTTTGCATCGAAGTGGCTTCTCCGGTGGCTTTGCCCATGTTCATCCAAATCGGCACCACCTCAGGGACCTTCTGTTTGACGGTTCTTGCCGCAGCCAGCACTTCATCCCAGTTCTTGGGCTGCCAGTCCTCGGGAAGCCCGGCCTTTTTGAAGATTTCTTTGTTGTACCAAAGCCCGCGGGAGTCCGTATTATAGGGGACGCCATACAATTTGCCGTCGCTCGCGGTGACGCCTTTCTTCATTGCTTCAATAAAAGATCCGTTGGTCCAGTCTTCCCAGTTCTTCAGCTTCTCGTCGAGCGGCTCGAGGTAACCGGCGCTGGCGTCCGAGTTGAGAATAAAGGTATCTTCCGTCACAATATCCGGGGCCGTATCCTTGGATTTCAGGGCCAAGGCAACCTTGGCAAAATAATCCCCTTCCGAAGCTTGGATCGGCGTGGGTTTGATTTCGATATTTTTGTTCGGATAAGCGGCGGATACCTCTTTGATCCATTTGTAAAACGATCCTGTTTCGCCCGCTCCGTCATCTCTATAAGTAATTGTGACGGTTGTTTTTTTGGACGAATCGGCCCCCCCGTCTTTACTGGAACAACCGATGAGCAATGTGCCGAACAAAGCCAAGCATAATACGATCGATGTAACAATTCTGATTTTCCCTTTCCCCAATCGCATTTTTTCCCCTCCCTAAGTTAAATGCGGCTGACAACAATGAGCGAGTCCAAGCAGCGGGCAAGTCGAATGACCGTGCCCCTGTCCTGAATCCGCTTTCATCTGTTTAGTTAAACATACTGGGGAGAAGAAATAATTATTCTGATTTTGAAGAAAACGATTCCATTGGGGTCTGGTGTGTTTGAACCGGAGTGGAACTACGCATAATTTCCGGATAACGCGAGAACGGGAATTGTGCACGAACCATACGAAAAACTCAGAATGTGCGTAAGGCGTAGGAAGTGGGAGTGAAGTGTTGGAAGTGCGTGAAAAGTGTGGAGTATGGAAGTTGATAGGGGGAGTGTACGGAGCGGATGAAGAGCATGATGTGTGGGGAAGTGCGTGATATGTGGGAAGAGCGTGGGGCTCGCGGGGTGTGTGGGGTACGTAACGTGTGTGGTGGTGGATGAGGTCGTGAAATTCGTGGGATGCGCGATGTGGTGAAGTTGCGCGCGGGGGGGGGGAGAAGAGCATGAAGAGCATGAAGAGCATGAAGAGCATGAAGAGCATGAAGAGCATGAAGAGCATGAAGAGCATGAAGAGCACGAAGGGCGAAGCCGTACGACTTGCCCGCCGTCTCAAGTAGTCCTAACGGACTCAGAATTCGTTATTTGCCTCAAAATGACCGTTTTGTTTCGCTAACGGACTCAGATGGCGTTATTTGCCTCAGTATTAATGGTTTCACTCTAATTTGGGGCAAATAACGTCTCTGGAGTCCGTTAGAATTGAGCAAGGAGCAAAAAGACACAAATAAGGACTATACGATCCGTTACAATTAATAAACCGGCATCTTTCATCTCAAAATGGAAAATTGTTGCAGGAACATGCAGTTTTAAGTTACACTATGGTTACTCGGTCGTGAAGCACACGCCGCCTTTTATCCGTTAGCCTTTTGGGGCTTGGGATGGAGGCGGCTTTTGCATTTTTGAGATAGTTTAATTTTCGAGCGATAGGAGCTGGGACCATGAACCGTTTTGATCAAATCTATGAGGAATGGATGCGGCGAAATAAAGCGCAGGAGGGCAATCCCCGGCGATTGGAGATCTTGGAGAAGGGACTGGGGCACGGAACGATCGAGTTCTTGCGGGAGATATGGTTTCCTGCAGTCGGAAATTTGGATCATTTGTATCCGGAATGGGAGGTGCGCGATTTTAGTAATCGGTATAGGTATTTGGATTTGGCCTATATGCCGGGCGGGGCAAAGGGGGGAATCGAAATTCAAGGGTATGGACCTCATGCCCGGGATCTCGATGTAAAGCGGTTCAAGGACTTATGCCTGCGTCACTGCCTATTGGCGCTGGATGGTTGGACGTTTTTGCCCGTTGCTTATTTGTCGATTGAAGATGAGCCGAAGCAGTGCCAACAGCTAGTTCTCACGTTTATCGGAAAATTCCTGTCGACGGAATTGCCGTCCGACTTGTCTTGGCTGGAAGCGGAGACGGTTCGATTCTCGCGGCGGTTGCTTCGGCCGTATAACCCGTCTGAGCTTGCCGTTCATCTGAAAATTACGGACCATCATGCTCGGCGAATTCTACGGGATTTAGTGGACAAGCAAATGTTAGTCGCGGCTAGCGGCAATAAGCGGTACCGTACATACCAACTTAGAACTTAGGCGGAGTGCGAGGTTGGCCCAACAAAATGTCATGATGTTAATCGCCTGGACGAACCGAAGCGAGAAAAGGTATTAATTTGGAAATAAGCGGGATGAGGAAACGGACTTTGACAACCGGCATGTTTTTTAGTACATTATATTTTGTTAAGTGCTTAACTATTTGATGGCGGTGAACGGTTTATGAAGGAACTGCAGGAATATGTTCTTGATTTGCCTTTGGATTCGGAGGTTTTTTTCGCGTTGGTGGAAGCGACGGCGAAGCTGGTCAATGTGTCGGAGAAATACTGGCAGTCCAAAGGAACCAATGGAGCCCGCATCCGCATTTTGGTGGAAATCATGAAGGAAGGCGGCACAATTCTCCCCTCTATGCTGGCCCAAAAAATCGGAGTAACCAAACCAAACATCAGCCTGCTGCTGAGTCCGCTGGAGAACGAAGGGCTGGTTCGGCGCGATTCGCATCCGAAGGACGGCAGAAAATCGGTTGTTTCGATTACCCCCGAAGGCCAAAATGTCCTGCTGAATTTTTTACCCGAGAACCGGCAAGGCATCGCAGAAAAAATGCAGGTATTAACCGAGCCGGAGTTAAAGCAGCTTCTGGCGTTGTTAATTAAGCTAAAAAAAGCCTAACTATTTTTACTTTCATTTTTTTGTATCCATTTAGTTAAGCGATTAACTAATATAAAAATTACGAAGGGAGTCCATATATGTACACGATAATTATGGGAGCCAGCGGCAAGTTAGGAAGTTTGGTCATCGAACATTTGCTTCAAAAAATACCGGCCAATCTCATTGTCGCGTGTGTGCGGAATCTTGAATCGGAGCGAGCGAGCTATTATAGGGAGCGGGGGATCAACGTGCGGTTTTGCGATTACGATAAGCCGGAATCACTCGAGCCCGCTTTTGCCGATGCTTCGCGTCTGCTGCTCATATCAAGCCCACATCAAGACGATTCGGTTCGTCTCAGACAGCATGCTCATGTCATCGAGGCGGCAAAAAAGGCGAAGGCCGGGCAGTTGTTATACACGGGCTTCGCTTTTCCTGAACGCGGCAATGTTCCGCTATCCCGGCTTCATTTGGCTACGGAATACGGCATTCTGGCAAGCGGGCTGCCCTATACATTTCTTCGCTGCAGCTTATATATGGATTTTATAGAAACGTTCGGTTTAAAATCCGCCGTAGAGAGCGGAGAACTCCGCGTTTCCCCGGGAGAATGGAAGTTCAATTCCGTCACGCGGATTGATTTGGCGGAAGCGATAGCGGCCGTGCTGTCTGAACACGTGCATGAGAACCAAATATACGAGCTTACGGCTGCGGTACCCTGGACATTTGAAGCATTGGTGGACGTGCTCACTGACCTTTCGGGCAAAACAATTACGCTTCGCCGGGACCCTGACGTTCAACATTGGATTTACGGCTTTCTGAGAAACATCGATTGCTCATCGACTTCCGGCGATTTGGAACGGTTGTTGAACCGTCCGATTACCAAACTGAAAGACAGTGTGAAACCCTTCGTTACTTCCAAAAATTAAACGGAGAGTAATCCCGAAAAATCCCTTTCTGCCGAATGATCTTTGATGATTAACAAACCCATTAAGAGCTATAATAAAAGGATAAAGGCGCCATTTTAGTTTGCGAAAGGATGGGTGGATCATTTTATGAATACCGAGCAAGTGGAACGGATTCGTAAGGGAAAAGGTTTTATCGCGGCTCTGGATCAAAGCGGCGGCAGCACGCCCAAGGCTCTGCAGCATTACGGCATTCCGGAAAACAGCTATACGACCGAAGAACAGATGTTTCTGCTGGTTCACGAGATGAGGACGCGCATTATTAAAAGTCCCGCATTTGATTCCCGCTACATTTTGGGCGCAATCTTGTTCGAGAACACCATGGACCGCACAATTGACGAGCAACTGACGGCCGATTATTTGTGGGAGAAAAAAGGCGTCGTTCCTTTCCTGAAAATCGACAAGGGGCTTGCCGAGCAGGAAGACGGCGTTCAGCTTATGAAACCGATGCCGGACCTGAACGATCTTTTGGATCGGGCGATTACGCGTCATATATTCGGGACGAAAATGCGCTCGCTTATCCAAGAGGCCAATCCTGCCGGAATTCGAAAAGTAGTGGAGCAGCAGTTTGCATTCGGCAAGCAGATCGCAGAACGAGGGCTGGTGCCGATTATCGAACCGGAGGTTGATATTTACAGCAAGGATAAGAGCGAGTCGGAAAAACGGCTGAAGGACGAGCTTCTTTCACAAATATCCACCTTGGACAAGGACGTCAAAATCATGCTTAAGCTTTCCATTCCGTCCGAAGATGATTTTTACCGCGATTTGATGGAGGATCCGCGTGTCATCCGGGTCGTGGCTTTGTCGGGCGGTTACCGTCAGGCGGAAGCCAACGACAGGCTCCGGCGAAATCACGGATTGATCGCCAGCTTCTCGCGCGCCTTATCGGAAGGGCTGTCGGCGGGGCAGACCGACGAAGAATTCGATGAAACTCTCTCCGAATCCATCAAGGCCATTTACGACGCATCCATCGAATGAGAGAAACCCGGCCGATAACTAAATGAATATTAAAAAAACGGCAGAGATGCCGTTTTTTTATTTTAGAATACTCTCTGTTGAATGAGTTAAGTAAAAGAGATTTCGCTCATATCTATCGTTATTAATAGTGGCTCCGGAATCATATGGTTATCTTGTCTTGGGTAGACCCTGCGTTTTGTCGGAACCATGATGCCGTTAAATTCCCGGTAATCAAAAGCGAAATTTGCGGCGGCCGCACCGGTACTTGCTCCGCCGCTGACATCGACATTGTAGTCCTGTCGTCGCAGCAGACCGTCTTCCCCAAAATACGAAATTTGTTCCCTGGAGTGGGTGGCAATATCATTGGGAAATATGATTTTAAGGCGGCGCCAGGTCTCGCTATTTTCTTGCCACGGCGACAATTCCTCCGTAACGAAACGTGGACTCGTATAAAGAAACGGCGCGGTCAGATATCCCCAAAGCCCATAGCTAAAGAAATACGCCGTATGCACAATATCCCATTGCCTTTGGACATTACCGGGAAATGAATCGCGGGGATTCTCTCTGCTCATCTGAATTTCACCGGTATTGATATTCTCAATCGCAACCCGGTCCGGGGTAAATACGCTGCGTCGGTCAACGGCCGAGAAACGAGTAATAGCCATGTTTTGCTCGAATAGGCTGGCTTCTATCAGGCAGTCATCCAATACGCCCGGGGTTCCTTTGAGGCTCAGGAACGCTCCGCCAATTTTGATACGAGCGCGGATACTCGAAAGCTGCTCCCATCGTTTCAAGCCCCCATGTGCTTTTACTGCCAATTCCAATAATTCGTTCATATTCGCATCTCCTCGCATCGTAACCCTTCGAAAACATTTAATCTCCGTCCAACATCAGCCTTATTGCTCGCTGCCTGTTTTAACTCTATTCGACAATATCAGGGAGAGAACCAGCATAATTGCGCTCGCTGCCGCGAGTGAATAAAGACAGAGCATAAAGGCATCGGCGTAGATTTGCATATGCGCCGCCGTCAGGGCAGGAGCGGGCTGACCGAGCGCATTCTGCCAAACGATGCCGATGAGGGCAATACCCATGGTCAGGCCTACCTGTACCCCCGTCGCCAGAATGCCGGAAGCGGAGCCGATATCGTCACTCCGCACCTTGGACAGTACGATGTTGGTAATGGGAGCGCCGATGAATCCTAAGCCGACACCAATCACCGCAAGCGCCGGAATCCATTCGTAACCGGCAAACTGTATCCCCGCAAGGTGAACCGACAAGGCCAGTGCCAGAAATCCGACCGCTGCAAGGATGGAGCCGAGCAGCAAGATGCGGGAGCCAATCTTGGCTGCAACCTTAGCCGAAAACAGGGAGGATATGAAAATCCCAAGACCCATTGGCAAGACGGTCAAGCCGGCTTTCAACGGGCTGAAGCCAAAACCCACTTGCATCAGAAAGGAGCTGACGAAGAAGAAAGACCCGTACAGGAGGTAGTGAAGGAAAACGACACCCATCCCCATGATGAACATTTTTTGCCCGAATAGGCTGACGCTCATAAGTGGAACGCGTCCCCGGCGTTTAAGCGACTGTTCGAATAAGCCAAAAACAATAAGAACGGGCAGCGCCAGGATCAAAATGGTAACGAGAGAAGCCGGCCAGCCTTCCTTCGGTCCCTGCACGAGCGGATAAACGAGCATGAGAAGCCCCAGTGCAACGAGAATGCCTCCGCTCCAGTCGAGCTTGCTGTCTGACGGCTCTCTGGATTCTCCGATGAATGGCAGCAGCGACATTATGAGGATACCGACCGGTACAGCGAAGAAAAAGACCGTCCGCCAGTCCAGACCGCCGGGATTCCAATGGATCAGCAGTCCGCCGATGAGCTGTCCGGTCGCAGCCGACAGCCCAATGGACGCGCCGTAGAGTCCGAAGACCGGTCCGCGCTTCTCAGGCGGATAGTGGACTTGGATGAGCGAAAGGATCTGCGGGGTCAGCAGCGCGGCGCTGAAGCCCTGAATGAAACGGGCGGCTAGGAGCATTCCGATGCTTGGCGCAATTCCGCCTAGGAACGAAGTGACTGTAAAGCCGGCTATTCCCAAGAACAGCAGACGTTTTCGCCCGTATTTATCGCCGAGCCGGCCGCCGATAATGAGTGAAACGGCATAGGCCAGCGTATAGCCGGAAACGACGAATTGGACTCCGGAAAAGCTCGCATGAAGGGATTTCTGGATAGCGGGAGTCGAAACACTGACAATGAAAACATTCGAGACAGTAATAAATACGGACAACAGCATGACGGCAAGCATCAACCGCGGCCGTGGTTTCGATTTGCTCCTGCTTGCTGCGGCGCTCCCGGCAAGTTCGTATGAATCCAACACTTCGGACATAAAATGGTATCTCTCCTTTACCCAGATCTCCCCGTGAGGATTGGCTATAAACCAATTTGACGCAGCGGGGGATTTTTTGTAGAATGAGGGAGACAGATCTGTCTCTCGTGAATTGAATGATACAGACAAATCTGTCTCATGTCAATGGTGCTAAATATATTTCTTTATGACAGGAGTGATCAATCATGGAGATAAAACGTACGGCCAAGGAACGGATTTTGGCTACTGCGTCCGAACTTTTTTATCGCGAAGGCATTCGTGCCGTCGGAATCGATCGGATCATCGAGGAGTCCGGCGTTGCCAAAGCGAGTTTTTACCGCAGCTTCGCAACAAAGGATGACCTCGTCGTCGCTTATTTGGAACACCGCCGGGACATTAACAGACAGAGTTATAGTCAGGCCAGGACAAAGTTTCCTGACTCCCCCTTAAAGCAGTTGTACAAAGTCATTGACGGTCTGCTTGGCCCTGATCATTTTTACCGCGGATGCCCGTATCTGAATACCTCGGTCGAGTTCCCCGATCCGGATCATCCGGCGAACCGCAAGGCAATTGAATCTCGCCGGGAATTGTGGGATGAAATCCGCGAACTTGTCCGTCAGGCGGGTGCCGAAGACCCTGTTGGTTTGACCCAACAGCTTCGTATGCTGTGCAGCGGGGCGATGATGGTTCTCTCGATGGATAGTTCCTCCTTTGATTGGAAGGCATTCGCTGACGCCCTGCATCTTATGTTGAAGGCCCAACTGCTTTTCGAGCCGGAACGGGTCGCTTTTCCTGACTTTCGGTTCGATTAACGATGCATCCGTCAAATAAGGATAGCATTGGCGTCACTTAATTAATTGAGGTGTCCCCAAAGCCATGAAATGGCAACTTTGGGACACCTTTCGTTATATAGTAGGATGGAAGATAGTACTTGCGAGTACGCTCCGCGAATCGGCTGTTGCTTCAATCTCCGGCACAAAAAATTACAACTTGTTTACAACTTGGAGATACGATGTACGTTTTAATAAACTATACTTTCCTAAGTATGTATTATTAAAATAAAACCGAATTTTTCAATGGAGCAATCAAATGGAGAAAATCGTGATAATAGAGGACGACCAGGCGATTTCCGACCTGATCAAACTGAATTTAGATTTTGCGGGCTACGAATGCAGACAAGCTTATAGCGGAAGGGACGCTCAAATCGTCCTCCAGGATTTCAATCCGCAATTGGTGTTGCTGGATATCTCGCTGCCTGACGTTGAGGGCTACGAGCTGTTGTCTCAGTTCAAGCGTAACGAAGTGCCCGTAATATTCCTTACTGCCCGGAACAGCCTTGCCGATAAAGTTAAAGGACTCAAAATGGGGGCTGAAGACTACATCGTAAAGCCTTTTGAAGCCATGGAACTGTTGGCCAGAATAGAAGTCGTGCTTCGCCGTTACAACAGCAAAAGCGATCAGATCCATTGCGAGGGCATTGAAATAAACATTGAGGAGCGCACGATCAAAAGAAACGGCACCTTGATTGAACTCACCATAAAGGAATACGAGCTGTTTCTTCTTCTTATGAATAACAAAAACAAAGCCCTGTCCAGGGAAAAAATCCTTGAGCTCGTCTGGGGCTACGATTATCTCGGTGAGACACGGACGGTTGACATACATATCCAAAAGATACGAAAAAAATTGGGTTGGGAAGATCAGATTAAGACTGTCTATAAATACGGGTACAGGCTGGAGGTCAATGCATGAAACTCTGGCAGAAAGTTTTTTTCGGTACCTTTATCCTGTTTGAGCTGCTGTTCAACACCGCTTCTTTTTACTTAATTGAGCATAATTTTAATCAGAATTTGAAGAGGGAGATCGATAGGGGATTATCGGAACAGCTGATGTTGAAATCGAAAATGGAGACCGACTGGGCTTATATCAATAACTTGGATTTTCTAAAGAACGCAACAAAAAATAATGCGGATGATTTCGTTAAAAACAACGCTCAGAAATACCTGAAATACTTTGATTCCAATAAGGTATATATCGAAATCTTGAACACGCGTGATCAAACGATCTTTTCCAATTTCGCCGAAAGCATAGCCGGCCCGAGGCAGGAGCTGAAGCTGGAGGTATCCGGGACCAGAAAATATATCATTCGAGATTTCGGCCGCAAGAGCTATTTGTTTGTTGCAAGCGGTCTTCATTTGAATGACACCGATGACAAACTCTCCTTCGTTAGAGACATTACGGACATTTACATGGATAAGTCAGCCCAGATCGGAAATTTTATAAAAATTAACCTGGTCATCACTATCGTTCTGGCCGCCGGCCTTTATGGTTTGATCTGGTTTCTTACGCGCTCGGTCCGTATGCTTACAACGTCCACGCAGACGATCGCCGCAGGCGATTATTCGCAGCGAGTCCGGGTTTTTTCGAAAGACGAGATCGGCATGCTTTCGGAAAACTTCAACAAGATGGCTGACGCCGTAGAGGAAAAGATCGATGAACTGGAGGCCGCCGCACGGAACAGGGAGAATTTTATCCATTACCTCACGCACGAATTGAAGACGCCGCTTACCTCGATCATCGGCTACGCTGACTTTTTGAGATCTACGAAATACAACGAAGACGTGTTCTTTAAGTCCATAAACTACATTTACAGCGAGGGAAAGCGTTTGGAAAGCCTTTCTTTCAAGCTGATGGACCTGGTTCTTATCGAAAACGGACAGCCGCATCTGGAAAATGAGGAGATTCAGCCGGTTTTTAAGGAGATTGAGCGGATATTGAAGCCGCACATGGAAACTTCGAATATTAAACTGTCCGTATCTGTCGAGCCGGCCACGCGAATGATCGAAAGAGACTTGATAAAAATCCTGTGCACCAATTTAATCGACAATGCGGTCAAAGCTTCAAAATCTGGGGGGTTCATTTATTTCCGGGGCTACAGAATGGACGATCGTCATTACGTCATTGAAGTGGAGGACGAGGGAATCGGTATTCCTGAACAGGATATCCCGAACGTGTTCGAACCGTTTTTCACGGTAGATAAGGCTTACTCGCGGGCCAATCACGGAGCCGGGTTGGGACTTGCCATATGTGCGGATATCGTCAAGATGCATGAAGGAAGGATTGAGATAAAAAGCCGGCTGAATGAAGGAACAATGGTCAGGATTATTCTTCCTTGAATTTGCAACTTATTTACAACTTGCCGATAATTATGAAATATTGTTTTTTTAAAATGGGTATGTAAGTTGGAATTGCGCATTCCTGATTGAAAAAAACAATATCGGAGGTAAAATAACATGCAGCTTAACTTAGACGGAAAACGCAAGAAAATCGTTGGAACCATCGTGGCGTCGGCCTTAGTCATTGGAAGCCTTGGTACAATCACTGCATTTGCCGCAAACGGGAACGACGCAGTTCCGAAAAATACGGCGATCATGGCACCAGCAATCGCGGATACGTCGGTTACATCGGACGTTGCGCAGGGCACGATCCAATACAGCAAGAACGTTTACACAAGAACGGACGGCAGCCAGAATTTTACTTCGGAGCGTTGGTTTGACCCGAAAACGAAAGACTCCAGATCGGATTTAAAAGAATATTCAACCGATAACAAGCTGACGCGTTTTCAAAGCACTTTTTATGTGAACGGTGGCAGCGAATTGATCATCATTCAAAGAGATGAAAATGGAAATCCGCTGAGCGGACAAGTGATCAAGAGAGCGGACCGTCCGGAAACATTCCAAAAACTCGAAAGCAACTTGGATTTTAATGTCACCAAGGATTATTACAAGGGCAGCAGTTGGACTTCCATCGGCACCGAGCAAACACCTGACGGGAAAACTCTGAATAAGGTCATGGAAAGCTACCAGTCTTATATCAGCGACACCACACAGGCTAATATGCAACTCATCGAGTTTCTGGATCAGGATACCGGACTCCCGGTGAAGGAAGAGCTTTATGAGGATTCAACCGGAACGTTTAAGCTTTTCAGTTCGAGCTCAGACGAATACAAGTATGTTACGGATGACGGTTCAATCTTCAAGCCGGACGCAATCACATTGACTCCTATTGAATCACAAAGCGATACGGCTTCCAAATAACCGGGGTTAGCCGGACATAGAAACACCGGGATTGTATCGTGTAAGCGATAGGATCCCGGTGTTTTTTTTGAGACGAAAGCGTTCAAAAAGCAGAAACAAAAAAACGGCATTTCTGCCGTTTCTTTAATTTATGGATCGTCAGGGACTCGAACCCTGGACCAGATGATTAAGAGTCAACTGCTCTACCAACTGAGCTAACGATCCAAATTTGAGATTGGTGGAGCCTAGGGGGATCGAACCCCTGACCTCATCGCTGCCAGCGATGCGCTCTCCCGAATGAGTCGGCTTCACTCCCATTTGTTGAATCGATCATTTGTTGAATCTTCACCTTTATTTTGACGTCAATGAAGTCCCGAAACACTGTGATGCTCTCAATAACACTATTAAGCATCATTTTTTGCTTCTCAGGTGGTGCATCCTGAAATACTTCCTTCCAGACAGGGATTGACTTTACTAATCCTTCCATTTCAGCTTTTTCAATTTTCTTATTTTTAATTGCTTGGCTTAAGCTATCAAACTGATCTGTGGCAGTTTTAATCTCTCCTTCCTTTTGCTCGATGAGTTTGCTAAGCAGATCAGGCTTGAAAGAGCTTTGCCCGCTGATGCTCTTTGCGACCTCGCCAGTCAATACGTCCAATTCATCCGTTAGTTGGCTCAATTGCTTCTTTATTTTTTTGAGCAGTGACTCTTCCTCTATGAATACATCTTTTTCTATTTTTTGAAGTTGTGATGTTAAGTCGACCTGTCTTAATCGATCAAGAAATTCAAACACTTCTTCCAAGACTGTCTCCTCAATTTTAACTTTGGAGTAGGTT
This sequence comes from Paenibacillus terrisolis, assembly GCF_056171975.1. Taxonomy (NCBI): domain Bacteria; kingdom Bacillati; phylum Bacillota; class Bacilli; order Caryophanales; family Paenibacillaceae; genus Paenibacillus; species Paenibacillus terrisolis. The sequence goes on from NZ_JBKFGG010000026.1 coordinate 50,222, forward strand.
GTTTGTCCGGAACAACTTGTCCTACCTAGAGCCTTCCCACTACAGCGATATTTAGCCTGCCTCCATTTTTGCTCTTTTCCATCTTTAAGAGTGTATTTTTTCGCATTGTATGTTGTTGTCAGTGGAGACCCACAATATCCGCATTTAATCATTCCAACAAATAAAAGTGGACTTTTCGTAACGAGTATTTTTTCGATGTCTTCTTTATTCGTGTTGCCCGGATTTTTGGAAGCTCTGATTTGTTGGACTCTATCCCACATTGGCTCAGGAACGGTAATAAGCTCGGGTACTTGCTTTTTAGATTTTACCCATGTATCCGAAGAAGTGTTTTTCTTCTTACCGTCGTCATCTGATCTGCGTTTCCCAAAAGTAGGATAACCTTTGTATAGTGGGTTTTTGAGAATGAAATTAATAGCTCCAGAAGTCCACTTTTTTCCGGTCGGGGAAAGTATATTACGATCATTAAAATATTTGGCGATGCGGTTAGAACCATAACCATATGAATAAACAAAATCGTACATCATATATGCGTACTTGTTTGTTTCCGTATCTTTTACACGCCGAAACAACTCTTTGCCCTTTTTATTGAACACGCCAGACTTTACTAGCTTGTATCCATAGCCCGCGCTTCCGCCAGTCAACAAACCATCCTCAGCCATTTGTTCTAAGTTTTCAGTAACCCGGATGGATGTTTTTTTACTCTCTCCTTCAGCTTGCCAAAAACGAATGTAATTCATAAGGTGGTCGGTGTGCTGTTCAAATTTTTGTTGCCCTTCAACCACAGACCATACCTGTACCCGTTTTGCAAACCATTCAACTACAAATGGAGTTTCGGCCTCTTTACGCCCAAGCCGGTCGAACATCCAACACAAAAGTACGTCAAATAATCCAGACTCTGCATCCCGTTTCGCTTCTTGAATTTTGTCACGATCGCTTGCGTAGACCCTAAATCCAGATACCTGCTCAACATATTCTTTAACAAAGACCCAGCCCTTCTGTTTATAGAAATTTGTACAGGATCTTCGTTGTGCAGGAATATCCTCGCCATCAAGTTGCCCTTTCGAAGATACCCTATAAAAACAAGCAACCCTTAAAGGTCTGGTTATGTCTGGATTTTTAGAATTCATCAGTACCATAAAAAATGCCTCCGAATAAGTTGAATATACTACCATAAAATTAATGACTTTCAGGAAAAAATGCAAATAATAAATTTGTGCTTGCGTTTAGTTTTTGTTTTTTATATAATACAAAGGCAGTCTTTTTTTACGGGGAATTAGCTCAGCTGGGAGAGCGCTTCGCTGGCAGCGAAGAGGTCAGGGGTTCGAGCCCCCTATTCTCCACCAATCTCATAATATGGATCGTTAGCTCAGTTGGTAGAGCAGTTGACTCTTAATCATCTGGTCCAGGGTTCGAGTCCCTGACGATCCATCGCCAAAAGCCCAGCCGTCGTGCTGGGCTTTTTTTTGTTTTTCTAAAAGCTTTTGCGTGCCTTTTTACTCGAATGGGTTGAATATGGCAAAAAAGCGGGAATTATGGGGCATGCGTGTGTGTTGTTAGGATTTTACCGTGATATTCTTGTACCATGGAGAAATTGAGAGAGGACACCGCAGGGGCGTGAACGCCCTACAAATTGCCGGATAGAGGCCGGCATACACGTACGGTGCAAAGCTCCGATCCGATTCTCCAATGATGTGGTGGCGGAATAGGTAGACGCTTAGAGCTAAGGCAGATACGACTCGGCGAGCCCCGGCACAAACGACAGGCGCGGAGAGAGAACGCCGAGCTCCCACTGAAGGGCGTAGAACCGGAACAAGGCCAGGGGAAACATTTGGGGAAGTCAGTTAGGCTGCTGCCCGTGACAAAATGCTGCTATACAAGGTGCAAATCCTTGTCCACATCTTAATACTATGAGGGTTTCGCGTTGGTCGGTGCTGTTTTCCCTCAACAAAAAGCCTGAACCGGACGGATTGGCGGTAGCCGAATAATTACCGCCTTCCCATTGGGAACAGCAGGAAGCAGACTCTTGGTGTCGAAGTGTGATGCTAAGGGGGGATAGTTATTGAAATCGTTTAGTGTCCAAATCAAGCCTAAAATTGTATTTGCTCGTGACCTGCTGATTGCTGCCGTTAAGGAATGTGAAAGTGAATATGAAAGCTCACTGGGATTCAAACCTAAAGATGATTTGGAGATTGAACCAGGCAGAAAAATAAGCCTTCATGTCGTCAATAGTGACGGTAAAATTTCCGCTGAACAATTAGAAGCAGCTTTTGCCTCGAGAGCTCACGGGAATTACGAAATTATTGACGTTCATGAGATACAGAATGAATGGAAGAGTCGCTGAGAAGCGGCTTTTTTATTTGCAGTTTGATCAAGCGGAGGGGAGTGAGGTGGCAACATATCGAGTCAACAAATCAGGCAAGCATGCGCCGCCGTTCACCCGGATCCTGAATGACCCGCTGCAGGACGAACGTCTCTCATTTAAGGCCCGCGGGCTGCTCTCCTACATGCTATCCAAGCCGGACAATTTCCGCTTTTACATCGACGAGCTGCTCAAACACACAACCGAGGGCAAAGACAGCATTCGTGCCGGCCTGAAGGAGCTCGAACGACTGGAGTATGTTCATCGTTATTCGGTCAAAAATGAACGGGGGAAAATAGTATCCTGGGAACTCGATATTTACGAATCCCCGTCATTACGTCCAGAATCGGGTTTTCCAGTTGTGGAAAATCCAACACTAATAACGAATGATTATATAATAACGAATGATAAAAGATTTAAAAGATACATCACTCTTAAAAGAGATGATGATCCTTATATAAAAACCTATCTGAAATACTTCTCTCTGAAAAAGAAGAAACAGCACTCAGAAGTCACAGAAGAGCAGAGAGAATGGATAATCAATCAGATAGAGCATTTAAGATCATACGACATAAGCCATGAGCAATGGGAAGAGCAAGTCAAAGATCACTTCGACACTCTCTCCAAGAAGAATAATGGGAATATTATAGCGTTCCTGTATGCTTCACACAGGCGCTTTGATATAGGGATGTACGATCAGTTTTAACTGAATACGGCAAGCCAAGGTCACTCATACAGAGTGGCCTTTTTATATTGCATAGAAAAGGGTGATTGCATGGAATGGAGATTATTATTCGACTTGGCATATGTGTCGCTTGGGGTTTTAGTTGTTTGGCAATCAGAAAAAGCAATGAGGGCTAAAGACTATCCAAGGGCATTCTTTGACTTGGCTCTCTTAGCTATAGCTACGCTGATAATTAGAGGGTGAGCATATGGAAAGAGATAGACCGCCTGCAATATTACCAGTGCCAAACCTGGTAAGCCTGGAGAAAGAGCGGGGGAAGCGCAGGGATATACGTACACCCATGCTCGTAGCTGCTGACTTTAATACGACCGTGGTTGCTGAGAACATTACAACAGCGCTATTCATAACCGTTGATGACAACAATGAGATGACACTATGCTACAGCGGAGACGATAGATATAAGATCATAGGACTGCTGGAGATAGCCAAGCAAGAGATGTGTTTGGATGGCATGGAATAGAACGGGAGGATGATTGTTGTGGAAGAAGTGAACGAACAAGAACTGGTAGAGTTTATATTCGATAAGCTGGTAGAGAAGGGGATCATCGTCAACCGAGAAGATATCCTAACCATACTCGATCTGGAGATGGAATACATGGTGAAGGAAGGACTTGCAATACCAATCGATGATGGCGAATGATGGGCATGCTATCAGACGCACAGAAAGGCACTGTATAGGCGTCGAAGATATAAGACGAGCAAATACATGGATAAGGTAATAGGATGGCACAGGAGGCAACCTCGAAAGCGTAGGTACTTCCGGAGGGGTCGGAAGACTGCGGGTGCTGGCGAGCCCGAAAACCCGCTAGATTTTAATTTTGAAAATCACTTTCGCTTTCTACTGGCAGGCAGTCATAAGAGGGCGATTTTTATTTTAGCTTCGAATTAAGCCTGAAAATTCCAATTCGGCAATTTTCATAGGCGAAATGAAAGTAGGTGGGTGAAATTGGTGAAACCAAAAGCGAAGGCCGAGTCATTGAAAACAAAAGAAGTTTCCACATCTGAACTGGCCGAAATCGTCGGTAAAACTCCGCAATGGATAAGCCAATTAACCCGTGACGGTATTTTAGAAAAGGTCGGCCGGGGAAAATATACGCTCGCCGATGCGGTGCAAGCTTATATAAAGCACATCGAGGGCGAGTCATCGGACGGAAAAATCAGCTTTCGGGATGAAAAAGCGGAGCATGAGCGGGTCAAAAAAGAAATCGCCATGCTGGAACTTGAGGAAAAACGAAATAACCTTCACACTACGGCCGATGTCCAGGACGCATGGGGAGAGCTGCTGGTAGATTTCCGAGGAAGACTTTCGAGTTTGCCGCCTAAATTAGCGAGCGAATTAACGCATATGACGGATCAAAAAGAGATCCGGATTTTGCTTGAAGGGAAAATCGACGACGCCCTCCGGGAACTGGCGAAATACGATCCTTTGGCGAGTGATAGTTCATGAGAGAGCAAAAGCGCCAGACACTCCGGCTTCTGCGTGACACTGTAAAGCTCGTTGCTCCGCCGCCGCCGTTAAGCATTGATGAATGGGCAGACGAACACCGGGTCTTGTCAGCTGAAGCATCGGCAGAGCCGGGGCCTTGGAGAACATCACGGGCGCCGTACCAGCGGGAGCCTATGAAAGCTATTTCTGACCCGAACGTTGAGTCAGTTGTCCTGATGTGGGCGAGCCAATTGGGCAAAACAGACCTGCAACTCAACACGATCGGTTATTTTACAGGCCATGATCCGGCGCCAATCATGGTAATTCAGCCGGATTTAATGGTTGCACGAGACTTTTCAAATGACCGCTTGACCCCGATGTATCGTGATTCGCCCCAATTATCAAAGCTGGTAGTAAGAGATAAGAGCCGGGACAGCCGGAATACGATCCTGTATAAGTCGTTCCCGGGCGGGAGAATCAACATTGCCGGGGCAAATTCTCCGGCGTCGTTGGCATCAAAGCCGATCCGGGTGGTTATCGCTGACGAAATCGACCGTTTCCCAGTGTCCGCGGGCAAAGAAGGTGACCCTGTTTCGCTGGTTACGGCCAGAACCAAGACATTTTACAACAAAAAACTGGTGTTGGTATCCACCCCGACTATCAAAGGCGCGTCACGGATCGAAGAACTGTATGAAGACAGCACCATGGAGCAATTACATCTACCGTGCCCTTCATGCGGCGAACTCCAGACATTGGAATGGGCCCAACTAAAATTTGAATACGACAAGGAAACGAATCAATGCGTCATGGTTGAACACGCCTGCAGATTTTGCGGCGCTTTGCATGCAGAGCATGAGTGGAAAAGGAACTATGAAAAAAATGCAGTTTGGATTCCGCAGAAAAAGCATGCGACGGTGCGCGGATTTAAACTGAGCACCCTTTACGCAACCATAAATGTTACATGGAAGGATATCGTTAACGACTGGTATAAGGCGAATCGGGGCGGACCCGAACTGCTTAAAACATTTCTCAACACGGTTCTGGCGGAATCATGGGAAGAGAAAGGCGAGAAACTTGACGAAGATGTCCTGTTGAACCGCCGCGAAACGTACCATGCTGATGTGCCGGAGGGCGTAAAAGTCCTCACGGCCGCCGTAGATACCCAGGACGACCGGTTCGAGGTTGAGGTCCAAGGCTGGGGCGCTGGTCATGAAAACTGGCATATACAGTACCACGTCATTCGCGGCGATCTAAAGCAGCCGCAGGTATGGGCTGATTTGGATGAGTACCTGAAACGTACATGGAAGGATGCCGAGGGCAGGAAGTTCCCGATCGCATTTACATGCATGGACTCCGGCGGTCACTTTACCAATGAAGTCTATGGGTTTTGCAAAGAACGAATTGGGCGACGCTTGTTTGCCATCAAAGGCGAAGGTACCGGTGACGGTACGCGGCTGCCCCTGATTATAGGCACATCAACCAATAACCGGTACAAGGCAACCGTTGTACGGCTCGGGGTTGACGAGGGGAAGTCCAAAGTCACAAGCGCTTTGAAAATATCACAGGTGGACGAAAACGGGGATAAGCGGCGGGGGTATTGCCACTTCCCACTCTCTACGCCCGAGCGTAACCGTGGCTATGAACGGCAATATTTCGAAGGCCTGACGGCGGAGGCGCTGCATACCAGAAAAAAAATGGGCGTGCCGTACCAAGTTTGGGTGAAGGTCCGGGCCCGAAACGAGCCGCTTGACTTGGCGGTTTACAATCGGGCGGCAATCGAGATCCTGCAGCCAAATTTGGACGAGATGCAACCATACTGCTCCGAAGTAATCGCCGCGGCCGCCGCGCCGGTCAGAAAGAAAGGCGTAGCGAACAAAGGAATACAGATATGAGGTGATGATGATGGCAAGATTAGACGACCTGCGGACCAGGCTTACGCAGTATATCGCCGCCGAATCCGCTGTTTTGGACGGTGCACAATCTTATTCGATTGCCGGACGGAATGTGACGAGAGCGAACCTTTCGGAAATATCCGCAACGATCAAGTATCTGGAAAAAGAAGTAGCAGCGGAGGAATCGCGATCCCGCGGGAGTGGCCGAAACAAGACGATCGGCATCATTCCCCGGGATTTTTAATTTCTGCACTGAGAGGGGGTGATCAACATCAATATCACAGATCGAGTCGTATCGTTTTTTAATCCGGAGGCCGGCATGCGGCGGACCGCAGCTCGCCGAGTCACCGAAGTTATTAATGGTTATGATCAAGGCGGCGCCAGCCACCAGAAGAAGAGTATGCGCGGATGGATAACCGGGTCAAGAAGCCCAAAGGACGACATTGACCATAGCCTTGATACGCTGCGTAGCCGTTCACGGGACTTGTATATGAATGGTCCAATCGGTGCATCGGCGCTGAAAACGACGCGCACGAACGTAATCGGGCCTGGACTGCGACTAAAAGCGAGAATCGACACTGACACGCTCGGTATGACGCCAGAGGAGGCGGACGCATGGGCAGGTAAGGTTGAGAAGGAGTTCGCGTTGTGGGCCGAGAGCAAGCATTCTGACGCGCTACGTATGAATGATTTTTACGACCAGCAAGGTGTTGCCTTCCTCGGCATGCTGATGAACGGCGATTCTTTCACCGTCTTTAAGCAAAGCAAGCGAACACCGTGGATGCCCTACGCTTTGCGAATCCATCTGATCGAGGCCGATCGCATATCAACGCCGCTCGGTGCCGGGGTAATCGGCAATGTTGTAGAGGGTAAGGCCGAGAATGGGAATCGGATCATCTCCGGGGTAGAAATCGATAGCGATGGGGCGCTGCTCGCCTACCACATTTCGAATACCTACCCGATCGAATCGAACCTAACTCAGATCCGGAAGTGGACCAGGATCGATGCATATGGCGCGTCCACCGGGCGTCCCAATGTGCTCCACCTGTTTGATTCAGAGCGTGCGGAGCAGCGCCGCGGCGTCCCTCTGCTGGCTCCGGTCATCGAGACGCTGAAGCAGATCACACGTTACACCGAAGCTGAACTGATGGCGGCCGTCATATCATCCATGTTCACGGTGTTCATTAAAACAAGCGGACCAACCAACGAAAATCCGCTTGGCGACATGCTTAATCAAAGCCAACAGGTCAGTGCGGACCCGAACAATTATGAAATGGGCACAGGAGCAATCAACATATTAGGGCCGAACGAAGAAATTGAACTTGCTGACCCGAAGCGGCCAAACTCCAGTTTCGACCCGTTCGTCAAATCACTTTGCCTGTACATCGGCGCGGCCATCGAAGTTCCGTATGAGCTGCTGCTTAAAAACTTTCAATCGTCCTACTCTGCGTCGCGGGCCGCGCTGCTCGAAGCGTGGAAGATGTTCCGGATGCGCCGGATCTGGACGGCGAAAGAGTTTTGTCAGCCGGTATATGAGGAATGGCTCGCCGAAGCTGTTGCACTCGGTCGCATACGCGCGCCCGGGTTCTTTGGCGATCCCAGAATACGTAAGGCATGGTGTCAGGCGGAGTGGAATGGCCCGGCTCCGGGGCAACTCGATCCGGTCAAAGAGGTCGAAGCGGCTGAGCGCCGTATCGCTCTTGGTTTAAGTACGCGCGAGCGGGAAGCAATCGAGACGAACGGGAGCGATTTTTGGACGAACCTGGAACACCTGCAGATCGAAGAGGCGGCTATGAAGAAAGCTGGGCTTACTCCGACCGTGGCGCCGCAGCCATCTAAATCACCGGACGCGGGAGAGGAGGTGAACAAAAAAAATGAGTAACTTCTGGGAATTTAAAAATGTCAGCGACACCGAAGGAGAGTTAATTCTTTACGGTCCGATCGCATCGGCAAAGCCTTGGTGGGCCGATGAAGGAGAAGGCATCTATGCCAACCAGTTTACGAAAGACCTCAAGGCGCTTGGTAATATCACTCACTTGACCATGCGGATTAATTCCGGCGGCGGGGACGTCTTTGCAGCTAATGCGATTTACGCTCAACTGAAATCTCATGCAGCCAAAGTTACCGGAATTATCGAAGGGGCTGCAGCGAGCGCAGCCACGATCCTCTTAGCTGCATGTGACATCGTGAAGGCTTGGAGTAATGCGACTGTAATGGTGCATGATCCTCTGGCAGGGCTGATGGGCTACTACAACAAGAAAGACCTCGAAAAGGTCGGTGATGTGCTGGATACCGTTAAGGCAAGCATTATCAATGGTTACATTAACAAAACTGGGCGCACTGCCGAGGAACTGTCGGCTCTGATGGATCAAGAAAAGTGGATGACGGCTGAGGAAGCGAAGTCGGAAGGGTTTGTAGACGAAATCATGGACGATGTGATTGTTGAAGCCAGCATGACCAAAGACAATCGGTTTATGGTAGTCAACTCTATAGCCATCGATCTATCTAGTTTCAATACACGCCCGACGCTCGCGGCTACGCCAATGTTTCAACAAACACCGCAACCAATCGCGGCCGTACACCAAAAGGAAGAACCAAAAAATCAACATAAAGAGGAGAGTGACAACGTGCCTATCACGAATATCGAAGAACTGAAAAATGAGTACCCGCAGTTGTATAACCAACTCGTCGAGCAGGTGACCAAAAACGCAACCGATACCGAACGTAAACGCCTGCAGGAAATCGACGACATTTCCGCTACGATCGATCCAGAACTGGTCAACAAAGCAAAGTATGCGGAGCCGATGGACGCCGGTACGTTGGCTGTTCAGGCCTTGAAGGATGATGCTGGACGCGGAGCGGCTTTTGTAAATGCCCGGCAGGAAGAGCTTAAAAACGCCGCGGCGGTTCCTCCCGCAAATAATCCTACAGATCAGGATCCGGCAAAAGTTGAAGCTGCAGGCGCTATCGATTATGTCGCGTCGATTGTAAATAAAAACCGGAAAGGAGCTGGCAAAGATGAGTAAAGATTTGTACACGAAAGCAGCGGACACGTTCGAATACGACAATCTGATCGCCGGTATTCTGCATCCCGTGGACGTCAAAGCCGTAACACTCAAATCTGGACAAGGCATTCTCAAGCGGGGTACTGTGCTTGGGATTCTGACTGCTGACGGTAAGGCGGTCAAGGTTGACAGCTCGAAGACTGATGGCAGCCAAACGGCTGATAGCATCCTGACAGATGATGCAGACACGACGGCCGGCGATGTGGTAATCGCAGCATATTCTTCCGGCGAATTCAACAGCGCTGCTCTAACTTTCGGCGGAACCGACACGGCGGATAAGCATGCAACGCGGCTGCGCGAACTCGGAATTTATCTTAAAGGCAATATTGCCTATTAATAAGGGAGGTCATTCATTTGCCACTTAACATGAATATTTATCAAACTCAAACTTTGCTGGGGATGGTTGAACGATTTTTGCCGCTGCGGACGTTTTTCTGTGACACTTTTTTCCCGGGCATGCAGACTTTTGTTACGGAGAAAGTGCAGATGGACTACCGCAAGGGGAAACGGAAGATGGCTCCATATGTGGCCCCACGAGTCGGTGGTATCACGATGGATCGTCAAGGATTCCGGACGGATGAATATGCGGCGCCTCGTATTGCTCCACAACGTCCGCTTACCATTGATGACCTTGTTAATCGCGGTATTGGCGAGAATGTGTATAGCCAAAGAACTCCAGCCCAAAGACAACAAGAGTTGCTTGCAAAGGACTTGTCTGAACTGGACGAATACAGCTGGAGAAGATGCGAGATTACTTGCCGGGATGTCATTATCGACGGCAAGGCGATCATGAAAGGATATTTTGGAGACGGAAATTCTCAAAACTATGTGGAGCAAGAATTGGACTTTGGGTTGACCAATAAAGAGATCTTGTCCGGTGCGGCCCTTTGGTCAGCTTCGACATCCAAAAAGTATGAGGATTTGAAGCGTTGGAGACTTCAAGTAATTCAATCCAGTGGTGTGGCACCGACGATGGCCCTCTTCGGTAAAGATGCTGCAACTGCATTTATTAATGATCCGGATATTGTTGATAAGTTGAAGCAATTTAATGGCTTGTTTGCGGAGCTCCGCCCGACTATCAAGAATGATGCACTTACCTATCTCGGACGGCTGCCAGAACTCGGCCTTGACCTTTACACGTACAACGATTGGTACATCGATGATGACGACATTGAAAAACCGGTTATGCCGGAAGACCATGTCGTCCTCATTCGTCCGAATATCGGCGAGATCTTGTATGGTGCTGTAACTCAAATGGAAAACGATCAGCAGTTCCATACCTACGAAGCAAGAAGCGTTCCGAAGGTGTGGGCAGAAGTCGGCAGCGATCAGTTGTTGGTTCGTCTTTCCAGTCGTCCAGTTCCGAAACCATTCGTCATTGATGACTGGTATTCGGCCAAAGTTTTGTAGGAGGTGCGACATGAGCTTAATTGTTAAAAAGTACAGCGTAAATGACGGTAAAAAAATCTATTATCCCGGGGACGTGCTTCCCGCGCTGGATAAAAAAGAGGTTGCGCGTCTGCGGGCGCTTGGCGTTGTGGAATTTGGGCCGGGTTCCGATGAAGCTGATGACCAGGAAGACGATGATGACCAACTCCCGCTCTTTGGCCTGATCCTCTCTCCCGAGCAGTTCGCAGACCTCCATGCTCCGGAGCAAAAGGAGAGCCTGGAAGCTCTGCGGATCGATCCGGCCAGCAAGGAAGAGGAACGCATCGCGCAGTACCGCGAGTGGTACGATGAGCGGGCAGCCGGCGGCAATGAGTAAGTTTAAGGACCAACTTGCTCGGGACGTGCAGAAAGTCTTCCTAAATCAGGATGAGCTCGGGGAAAAACACATTATCGACGGACGTGATATCACAATCATAGTCGACGACGATCGTATCGAAAAACGAAGAACGTTTGTGTCGCGACAAAGTAATGCAGATGGGATTTACGACGTAGCATTTATTTTCCTTGCTGCCATTGAAGATTTTGAACAAAAGCCTGTCATTGGTAACCGTATGAAAGTTGATTCAAATAGGTTTGTCGTCGATGATGTACAGGACGTTACGGGGATGTACCTCATCACGCTAGGACGGCGAGGCTCATGATTACCGTAGATGATACACGCATAAAAGAGCTCGAAAAGCAACTGGGAGAATACCGCAAAAAGATGCCCATTGTTTTGTACAGGGCATTAAACAGAGCCGCTTCAAGCCTCCGGACGAACGCATCCAAGGAAGTACGGCAAAAATACATCGTCAAGGCTGGAGACGTTAAAGAAACGATATCCATTAAGCGAGCAACCAGCAAGCGGATCGCCGCTGCCGTAATCTCCAAAGGTAATGCCATTGGGCTTGAAAAATTTCGGGTAAGCCCGTCACAGGCGCGCCCCAATAAGCGACCAAAAGCTTTAAAAGCTCGAGTAAAAAAAGACAGCTCTCTGAAAAAGGTCCTGGGGAGTTTCGTTGCGGAGGTAAACGGCGGTAAAGTATTTAAGCGGTCTCCAGGTTCGAAGCATGTAAAAGGTAGATCAGGGCGTTGGACGGAACTTCCGATCCAGCGCCTTTTTGGTCCACCGGTACCGGAAATGCTGAGCAATCAGGAAGTATGGAACAAGTTAGAAACGCAGGCGGATGATACGTTTAATAAGCGCCTGGAACATGAAGTCAATCGAATGTTTGGAGGCGGCTCTTAATGACTCCATTTTTGCTACAAGATGCTTTGGTTTCTGAGATCAAGGCTATTTTTGCTAAGACAACGTTTAAAAATGCTGACGGGGAAGACGCCGAGCTAAACGTCTATCCCCAGTACCTGCCGGCTAAACGAACGGAAAATGACGATGAACATTTTCCATATTGTATCGTCCGTGTTCCTGGCGGCGGGGTAGTTTCCAATGACGAACCCCCTAACTGCAGGGCGTTGATATTTTTTGGACTCATCGACGAGGATACCAATTATCAGGGATATAAGGATATCATGAATGCCTTGCGAAAGTTGGAGACGCACCTTTTATCTCAACGGATTTTAGCGGGCCAGTACGAAATTCAATATCCCTATGACTGGGCGATCTATGATGAGGATACCTTCCCTTATTATTTTGGCGGTGCAGATACAACCTGGACTATTCCAGCGGTTCTTAAAGAAACGGAGTGTGATGAACTTTGACTATAGCAAAGGAAAGAACGACAAAGGAAGTGGCGAAGCGAGAAGAGCAGGCAAAGGAAACAGAGCATTTGATTTACATCGGTCCAACGCTTCCTTACATTCTCAACCAATTTTCTTTGTTTCGTGGCGGAAAACCGGAGCATTTGAAAGAAACCTTTGAGCGCATCCCGGAATTGGGGGCGCTTTTTGTATCTGTAAAGGAGTTTTCGCGGCGACAAGCAGATATAAATCAGCCTGGCACGCAGCTCCACACGGCATATATGGCCGTAAAAACCAAAATGAAGGAGGTCAAATAGACGATGGCGATTGAAAATCATGGCGTATCGACCGAAGAAATCCCGTTTAAACCGATCACCCCGTCTTTCGCGGATGCAACAATCCCGGTCGTATTTGGTACGGCACCGATCAACCTTTCAAAATCAGGCACACCGCCGGTGAACGTTCCAATTCTCGCGACGAGTTGGGAAGAAGCAGTAGATGCCTTGGGTTATTCGGACGATTGGGATTCGTTTACACTCTGCGAATTCATGTATTCGCATTTCCAACTTTACAAGCAGGCCCCGGTTGTATTTGTAAACATTATGGATCCGGTTGAGCACAAGACAGCCGTTCCCGCTGCTGCGAATAAGTTTGCGGATGGAATCGCAACCATTGACGCGTCTGGAATTATTAAAAGCTCTGTGGTCATTACAAGCCCCGACGACTTAACGACCTACGTACTCGACGAAGATTACAGTTTGGTCTTTGATGCATCTGGGAAACTGGTTATTGCCGTTAAAGATGGCGGAACGCTCACAAATACGTCAGACGTAAAAGTTGGCTACGATAAACTGGACCGCACAAAGGTGACGAGCACTGATTTCATCGGTGGTACCGATGCGATAACCGGCAAAGCAACGGGCTTGGAGTTGATCAAGCAGGTGTTTCCTCGTTTCCAACTCGTGGCTGGCGTGGTTCTTGCCCCGGGTTTCTCGGACGATCCAGTTATCGGCCCTGTGCTTGTAGCAAAAGCGGCGCTGATCAACAGCCACTTCCTAGCGACGGCTATCACAGATTTGCCGGCTGACTCACAATATACGGCCGTTCCGACGTGGAAAAAGGACAATGCCTACACGGGTGACAGCCAGATCAACACGTGGCCTCGCGTGACGTATAAAGGCCGCAAATATCACCTCTCGACGCACATCGCTGGGGCAATTTGCGCAACAGATTCGGAAAGCACTTTTGTCCCTTACCGATCGCCGTCCAATAAGTTGCTATCTATTGATGGCGCCGTGCTCGACGATGGAACAGAGGTCACCCTTGGCGTCGACGAAGCTGCTTATCTCAATTCCCAGGGGATCATGACCGCTATCAACTTTGTAGGCGGATGGAAGTCCTGGGGGAGCCGCACGGGGGCATATCCAGAGAAGACGGACCCGCAAACAACATTCATCCCGGTTCGCCGTATGTTCAACTGGGTGCGTAATTCGCTGGTGCTGCGGTACTGGAAAAATGTTGATGACCCGGGTACGAAACGACTCATCGAAGCGGTAACCGACGATGCAAATATCTGGATGAATGGGCTGACAGGATCCGGATACATCCTCGGTGGTAGGGTGGAATTCAATTCTGCTGAAAATCCGCCAGCCGACTTGTTGGACGGCAAATTCAAATTCCACGTATATATAGCGCCCCCTAGTCCGGGCGGCAGCCTGCATTTTGTGGTTGAATATGACGCGCAGTATCTCAGCGCGATCACGGCGTAGAGGAGGGAAAAGGATGCCAGGAAAACAAATTCCAGAAAAACTGAACAATTTTAACGGATATCGAAACGGAAATGAATATCTCGGCGTGGCAGATGTTGACCTCCCGGATTTAGAGTCAATGACCGAAACTCTCAGCGGTGCCGGTATTGCTGGTGAAATTGATTCCCCAACGATCGGAAACTTTGCTTCTATGACCGCCACTATCAACTGGAGAGTGCTGGATCGAGCAAACTTTAAACTTGCCCGGCAAGAAGTTCAGGCCTTGGACTTCCGCGGCTCGATTCAAGCTTTTGATCCGGTTGCAGGAGGATACAAACAAATCCCGATCAAAGTTACAATGCGGGGGTTGCCCAAAACGACACCGCTGGGCAGCTTGGCCGTTGGGTCTACAATGGATAATTCAAACGAACTGGAAATCATTTATATCAAGATTTTGTATGACGGTCAGACGGTTGTTGAAATCGATAAATTTAATTTTATCTGCATCATCGATGGGGTGGATTACCTCGCCGAAGTGCGGGCAAATTTGGGAATGTGAGGGATAAATAAATGAGTAAAGCACAAGGAGATAAAGTTGTTGTTGAATCGGTCGATGTGCGGAATTATAAACTGCTCCGGCCGATTTCTTTTGAAGGCAATGAGGTGACGGATCTCGACTTGAACTTCGAAGAGCTTAGCGGCAATGATTTGCTGCTATGCTCTCGCCAATCGCAGTCGATTTCGCCTGATGAGGTGGCGCCTATCAAAGCTCTCTCTTTGTCCTATCAAGTGGCTGTAGCTGCTAAAGCTGCCGGTGTTCCTGCAGAATTGATTCAGGCGCTCAAGGCCAAAGATTTCACTCAGGTCACGCAGAGAGCGCAGAATTTTTTGCTCGTACAGGAATAGGGGATAACGTACCAAACGGCATTCGTGAATACGCGATTGCCCTTTCTTCTTCTATTCCAGGTTCAACCGTCCCATTTTGGCTTTCGCTTCCTGTGATTGATCTCTCCGGATGGATAGAAGCTAATGAATCGGTTGAAAAACGGCGTCAAAAAACAAAACCATCGTCCACTTATTCCAATGCAAGGCGGGTGAGAAGATAGATGGCTAAAACTTATCAAACAGTCTTTGAGCTTGGTGGAAAACTGAATGCCACGTTCTTAAAAGCGTTCGGACAAGCGAACCAATCTGCCCAAGAGCTTCGAGATCAGGTCAAGAAAGTCCAGGACAATTCTGACTTCCAAAAAGCTACTAAGGGAGCTGGACTGTTCTCAGGCGCTCTCAAGAAAACAGTCGCAATCGCAACAGCTGCGGCAATTGCAATAGGTGGAATTTCAGCTGCTGCCGGAGCCGTTAACAAGGCAATGGACTTCGAGGCTCAGATAGACTCCATTCAAGCAGTCAGCGGTATGGCTGATTCGCAAATGGGTAAAATCCAGGCTCTTGCACTTGAGATGGGAGCCAAAACGAAGTATTCGGCGCTAGAAGCAGCGCAGGGCATGGAGGAACTCATTAAAGCGGGCATGAGCGCCCAGCAGGTAATGGACGGCGGCGCTGAAGCTGCACTGAACCTTGCTGCAGCTGGTGAAATCGGACTTGCGGATTCTGCTGAAATTATGTCCACAGCCATGAACGCATTTAAGAAAGATGGGATGGCCGCGGCGGACGCCGCAAACATTTTAGCCGGCACTGCGAATGCTTCGGCAACTGGCGTTGAGGATTTACGTCAGTCGCTCGCTGCGGTGTCGGCGGTTGCTTCCGGCGTTGGCATGACATTTCGAGATACAAACATTGCTCTTGGATTGTTCGCCAACAATGGGCTAAAAGGGTCTGATGCAGGTACTTCTCTTAAAACCATGCTCTCGAACCTACAGCCAACAACCAAGGCGCAGATCAAACAATTCAAAGCCTTGGGGCTTGTCACAGCTAATGGTTCCAACCAGTTCTTTGATGCCGCCGGGAATCTGAAATCGTTGGAAGATATCTCCGGTCTATTAAATGGCTCCATGAAAAAGTTGACAAATCAACAGCGCATGTTGGCATTAGAAACCATGTTCGGCTCTGATGCGATCCGGGCGGCAAACATCCTATATGGTGAAGGTGCCAAAGGGGTCAAGGAATTCAATTCTGAAATGAGCAATGTTACTGCGCTCCAAGTAGCTACTAAACGTATGGACAATGCCAAAGGCGCAGTCGAGCAATTCAAGGGTGCAATGGAGACGTTACAAATCTCAGTACTCATGCCGACGATGCCACTCATAAAGAAAGTGGCTCTCGCTGCTGCCGACCTCGCTGGTAATTTCACTATGTGGTTGTCTAGCGACCAGGCGAAGCGATGGGGTGATACTCTTCGCGGTGCGGCTGGTGTTGTAGGTGGGGCGTTTAAGTCCCTATGGAAAGTAGTCGGTCCGGTAGCAAGTGGCATTGGCAAAACAATAGCCGGCTTTTTCTCGGGCGATATCGGAAATGATTTCGGTAATTTATTGGGTGAAGTCCAAGGAATCTCTAAAGATTGGATAAGTGCTATCCAAAGCTTGTGGCCTTCTGTGAAAAGCGTTTTCGGATCAATTGGAAGCATTTTAAAGCAGCTTATTCCTATCTCGATGAAAGTCGGGGTAACCTTGTGGACCGCCTTTGCCAAAATTTCGAGAGCCATTTTGCCAATTGGAATCTACCTTCAACAAAAGTTATGGCCGATCCTTTCGAAAGTATTCGGTTTTCTTGCCCACGATGTGGCCCCGGCCGTTTCGCAGGCTTTCACGGCGATGCTACCAACTATAATGACCGTTGCAGGTAAACTCGGGCAGACCATTTCGGCACTGTTCAATTTTGTGAAGCCAATTCTCGGTGCATTGGTTGCAGCGTTTAACTTCGCGTTCCCGACGATCAAAGCAGTTGTTCTTGCCGTAATTCATTCGATATCTGGAGTGTTTAATGGGCTGATGACCATTCTTGGCGGGGTGTTGGACTTTATTACCGGCGTTTTCTCTGGCAATTGGGCCAAGGCATGGGAAGGTATTCGGGGCATTTTTACCGGTATTTTCTCCACGCTCGGTGCGATCCTGAAAACTCCGATCAATGCGATTATCGGGTTGATTAATCAGGCGTTTGAAAGCATCGGTTCCATTAGCGTAAATATTCCTGATTGGGTACCAGGGATTGGCGGGAAGACATTGGGATTTGATTTACCGCAAATTCCTATGCTTGCTCAAGGTGCAATTGCAACTGGTCCGACACTGGCGATGATTGGTGAGGGCCGGGAGGACGAAGCCCTTTTACCGCTCTCCAAACTGGACAGTATGCTCCAATCACGTTCGGCACCTGGCGGAGCAGGATCCGGCGGCACGACCATATACATCACGAATTCGCCAAAAATATATCTGAGCGGATCGGCTACTGAACAAGATGCAAAAAAAATTGCTGCTGCTTCGAATGATGATCTTGATAAACGTCTAAAGGCGCTCAAGAAACAACAGCAAAGGGTGAGTTTTGCATGACCTATACTACAATTCAAGGCGATACCTGGGATGGTATCGCCTATAAACTTTTTGGGGCGACGAAGTTTTCAGTTAATCTTATGGACGCGAATCCAGATCAATTGGAGAATGTGATCTTTAAGGCTGGTGCAACTTTAACCGTCCCGGAAATCCCGATCGAACAGGCGGAAACACTGCCTCCGTGGAAGCGGGAGGAATGACTATGGATCAGACACAGGATGCACGCAGAGTAGTCGTCGTAATCGAATATAACGGTAAGGATGTGACTGAGGATTTAGCTGCGTCGCTGCTTGATCTTACGTATAACGATGCGCCTGCAGGAAGCCTCGACGATATTCAAATTACTTTGGAAGACCGCGCGCGTAATTGGCAGGGATCATGGCAGCCGGCGCAAGGTGATAAAATCAAGGCCGAGATCCGGACGATTAATTGGGGCGGTCCCGGGGAGATCAAGAAACTTCCGCTCGGAACGTTTGAAGTGGATACGTTCGACTTTGGTGGACCGCCGGACACCGTTTCGATCAAGGCAGTTTCCTTGCCGGTTGGTTCAAACATTCGGCAGGAGACGCGGACTAAGGCCTGGGAGAAGGTCACGCTTAAAACCATTGCGGCGGACGTTGCTAAAAAAGCGGGCTTGAGACTACTTTATGAGGCTTCCGTTAACCCGGCGTATGACCGGATCGATCAAACTGAACAGTCCGACCTCTCTTTTCTGGCTGCGCAGGCCAATCAAGAAGCAATAGACGTAAAAATTTCAGGCGGTAATTTAGTCCTTTTTGATCAGTCGGATTATGAAAAAAAGGCGCCGATCACAACGATTGAGCGAGGCAAGGATAACGTCTTGTCTTATCAGTTCAGTTGGAGTACTGCGAATGCGGCATATCGCGGCTGCGAGGTAGCTTATACCGATGCCAAGAAGAAAAAAACAATCAAGGCGACATACATTCCGCCGGGTGCCCCTAAAACCGGCCCGATCCTGAAGGTGAACCAGCAGGTCGATTCGCAGGCTGCAGCTCAGCGGGTGGCGAAGAGTAGCCTGCGGGAGAAGAACAAGGAGGCTGGAAAAGGCACATTGTCGCTCTTCGGGGATATCCGCATGGCGACGGGGTTGACGGTCAACGTGAAAGGCTGGGGGCGATTTGACGGCAAGTACATCATTGAGAGCTGCAGCCACAAGCCCGGCGGTAGCGGATATACTACTGATTTGAACATACGGAAAGTTTTGGGGTGGTGAGTGTGGTTGATTTGAAGAGCATGGTTCAGTCTGGTACCGTATCGAGTTGTGATCCTGCGGCAGGCACCGTTCGAGTCACCTTCCCGGATCGTGACGATCACGTTTCCGGCGCTCTCCCTGTCTTGACTGCCGGCGGCTGGGGGCGTGGCAATGCCATCCCGGGAACCGGTGAGAGCGTGCTTTGTGTTTTTCTTGGTAACGGCATGCAGGCTGGCTTTTGTCTCGGATCATATTTTACTGACGAGGACATGCCGCCGGGCACCGCAGATCAACGTGGCGTATGGTTTGAGGACGGAAGCTACGTTTATTACGATCGACAAACCGGAAAGCTCATGGTTAAAGCGGCAAGTGGGGTCAAAATCGAAGGTGATCTTGAGGTGACAGGGTCGATTACAAGGGCGGGTGAGGTGCTGTGAATAAGATTGGAAATCTGGGCAGTGTCGTGTTTGTTGTTGGTCCAGATGCTATTCGCACGTTTGATGCGCTCACCAGATCCGGCGCAGGACGTTGGGCGAATCACGAAGTGATCGGGAAAAAGCCTCTTTCCCAATTTATCGGGCCGGGGCTTGATACGGTATCGTTCTCGATTCGTTTTGATGTGCGATTTGGCATGAATCCCCGGAAGGAACTTGACGCATTGGTTGAGCTGGAACGTGCGGGGAAAGCAATGCCTCTTATCATTGGTGGGAAGGGGCTCGGGGTAAACCTTTGGAAAATAACATCCCTTGAGCAAAATTGGGGAGCCGTAGACAACCGCGGGAACCCTCTTACGGCCACCGCAAATATATCGCTGGAGGAATACGTCAAATGAGCTATACGGTTGATATGGGGGCCGACAACTGGGTGAACTTTGCTCCGGCGACGCAGGCCGAAGAGGTCGAGCAGAACATCCGGACGATCATCAGTACCTATCTGGGATCAGCTCCGGGGGCACGGAATATCGGGACGGAATATTCGGACTTGATCGATGAGCCAATCTTTATTCAAAAGGCTCGGCTTGGTGGCGTCATCATGGCAGCGATTATGGAGCAGGAGCCCCGGGCGCAGATCACCGGCATTGACTTTATGGAGGGCGACGAGTCCCGTTTAATTCCCGTTGTCCGTTTCGTTCTGGCTGAGGAGGTATAAATTTGGGCGATCTTAATTTTGTTGATGTAGACGCGGCGGCTATCGAGAATAGCATCGTCACCATTTTTGAAGGGCTCAACGGTAGTAAGCTAGGTAATGCTGATCCACGACGTCTTTTTTTATTGTCGCTGGCACAGATCATCATCCAGCAGCGGGCACTTCTCAATACAACGGCCCGGGAAACGCTCTTGCGATATATGACTGGGGACATCCTGGATGATTACGGCGCAGATCACGACACGCTGAGGCTGCAGGCGGTGGCAGCGAGTACGACACTGCAATTTACACTCTCGATGCCCCTTGTATCCGCGACCACAATTCCTGTAGGTACCCGCGTCGGCCCGCAAGGCGGAGGCGGCGAGTTGTTCTTTGCGACAACCGAAGCAATGGAGATTCCGGCGGGATCATTGTCAGGAAGCGTAGGCGCGGCATGCTCGCTTCCCGGAGCCTCTGGCAATGGTTTTATACCCGGACAGGTAAATGAGATTATAGACCCTCTCCCGTTCGTCCGGAGCGCCGTTAATTTGACGGAGAGCGCGGGCGGTGCGGACACGGAGACAGATGAAGCATACCGCGCACGTATTCAAGAGGCACCAGAGAGCTTTTCAGTTGCCGGCCCGGATGGAGCGTATAAATTCTGGGCGCGGACAGCTTCGCAGCTCATCGCAGATGTATCTGTTACCAGCCCGGCACCCTGTGAGGTGCTGATCGTTCCGCTGCTTGCGGGCGGTGAGCTACCTGGGCAGGAGATACTCGACCGAATTATCGAGATATGCAGTGCGGCCGATAAGCGCCCGCTTACTGATCAGGTGACGGCCGCAGCGCCCACAACAGTATCGTTTGATGTGGAATTGACCTATTGGGTGGATATCGCTTCTGCGGCATCTGCGACGGCTATACAGGCCGCTGTTGAGTTGGCGGTGCAAGATTATGTCCTATGGCAAAAGTCCAAGCTTGGGCGAAATGTGAACCCCTCGGAACTGACCCGGAGGATCATGCAGGCCGGCGCGTACCGGGTGGAAATTACAACTCCGACATACACCGATGTCGGGAATACCGAAGTTGCCGTAGCTGATCAGGTCACGGTAACTTATGGAGGGCTGAGTGATGATTGATATCGATCACGTCAGCCTTCTTGATTTATTGCCGCCCAACCTGGCCAGAGATGCCAACGTGAGATCTGCGGCGCAGTCATTGGACAGCGAGCTACAGGCGATATCAGCTGCGGCCCGTAGGCTGCCTTTAAAGCCCAACCTCGACACGCTGGACGAGGATTGGATCGACGAACTGCTCCTGCAGGATCACGTCGAAGGCGCGGAACTTGCTTCAACGCTGGATGAAAAGCGAGCGCTCGTCAGGAACTCCATCGAAATCCACCGTACCAAAGGCACACGGTACGCGCTGGAACGGGTGATTGATCTACTAGGCATGCGGGCGATTATCTCCGAATGGTTTGAGCATGACGGCGATCCTGGGACCTTTCGGATCGAGGTGTTGGAGGTCACGAATAAGGGCCTTACGGGCGAAAAATTGCGACTGCTGGAACGTCTCATCATTGAGTACAAAAACACCAGGTCGCTGCTCACGTCCATTCGAGTATACCTAACCTCGCGCGGGCAGATGCGTTTTGCATGTAATACTTCCGGCGGGGAGACGGTGACCGTATACCCGTGGAGCGTGAGTGGGGTTGAGAGCCGTGGGCGGATCGGCGTGACACAGACGGCAATACAAAGTGAAGTAATAACGGTTTACCCGTAAAGGAGGAGACAAGGTGGCAGAGACATTTTATACAATTTTGACGGCTGTCGGCCGGGCGAAGTTGGCTAACGCGCAAGTTTTGGGCGAAACGGTCGCCTTTACACAAATGGCCGTCGGTGACGGGGCTGGAAGCTATTACAATCCGGTAGAGTCACAAACCGCGCTTAAACACGAGGTTTGGCGCGGTAACATCAGTCAGGTGAGCGTTGATTCCGACAACCCGAGTTGGATTGTGGTCGAGATGGTCATTATGGCTAACGTTGGCGGCTTTACGGTCCGCGAAGCCGGGGTATTCGATGCGGACGGAGACATGATTGCTATTGGTAAGTTCCCAGAAACCTTCAAACCGGTTATGGAAGACGGAAGCGCTAAAGACATGTACATTCGGATTATCTTGGAGGTTTCAAACGCTTCGACCGTAACGCTCAAAATTGACCCGTCAGCGATCTTTGCGACAAGACAATACGTTGATCAGCAAATAGCAGGCGTGTCGATCCCGGACGCTACGTTGATGGTGAAGGGTAAGACTCAACTCTCCAGCGATACGGACAGCGACGCCGAGGATAGAGCGGCTACGCCAAAGGCTGTCAAGTCGATCAAAACGGACTTGGCCTCTCAAGCAGCCGGAAAAGGGGCAAGTCTTATTGGTTTGGAAGACTCCACTGGTCACTTTACGGGCACGACGGTGGAGGCGGTACTTGCGGAACTTTTTACGTTTGCCAATGACGGGAAGACTGGACTTGCGAACGTCATTGGCTCTCCGGCCACGCCAGAATATACATTTGCCCAGTTAATAGAACTGCTTCAAAATGATAAAACCGCGATGGCAAATCATTTAATTAGCAAAGGTATTACATCAGCAAGCCCAAGCAATTACTTGTCTACGTTGATTTCAGATATCGCCCTGATTACACCGCTTCGGACAGCCAGCGGGAACGGGATTACATCTGGTACAACCGGACCGATGTTTGTTTATGCGAATGGCGGATCAGTACAAATGCCTGCTGTAGAAGTAACGGGTTTAACCTTTACCCCTAGACTTATTATAGTTGCTCATGTAACAAACGGATATTTAACACTCTATCAGAATTATATCGGCGATGCTTTTACGGCAGCAATTGCCAAACCAATAAAAGTAATCGCATTTAATCAGAGTATTTCTACTCAAACTTTATATTCATTCAGGGGCGATAGTGGGGCGGCGTCTATAACGTCAACTGGTTTTATCCTACCCGTTGCAGCAACATCTACCACCTATAATTGGTTCGCTCTAGGATAAGGAGGATAACACATGCAAATCGGAAGAAAGATTTACTATGATAAAGCAACTGGATCGATTATTCAGATTACTTCGGAAATGTCAGGTGATGTGAGAGAGACCACAAAAGAGGAAGACTTTGCTGCATACACAGCCCTTAACGAACGTAACCCGGAATCTGTAGGATGTCTGAAGTTGGAATACGGACAGTACAACGCGGACTTTCAAAACGGCGGAATCATCTCCAAAGTCAACCCAACGACACAGGAAGTAACAATCTCTTATCCCGATCCGCAGCAGCCGGGGGAGGTAACGCCGCCGCAGAAGCCATTAACTCAACAAGTCGCCGAGCTGCAGCAAGCCGACATTGAGAACAAACAAGCCATTGCCGATCTCACAATGACTTTGGCCGTAATGATGGCGGGTTAAGGAAGGAGGGAAGAACATGACATACACCAAGGACAGCGGGCTTGTTAAAGTTTGGGTAAGCCTAGTACTCACTGGCGCATACACACTCGATCAAGTACCGGCGCTATTCAACCTTAAGATAGTGGTCACCGAAGTTGTAAACGGCACGGCAGCTTAACCAGCGTTCCGGATTTTACGGAGCGCCATTTTTATGCCCTCGGGAGGTTTCCCGGGGGCTATTCTTTTGGACGGAAGGTGAGCAGGGCATGAAGGACAGCAATCTATTGGCGACCGTTATATCCGTTCTGGCGGCACTAAGCGGCATTGTGCTGGGGTGGGCGGGCCGGGCCAGATCGGTGAGGCAGGAAACGCAGAGCAAGGCAAGCTCTGACGCCGTGGTACGAGCAGATATCGAATACATCAAGCGCGGGGTCGAGGATATCAAATACGAGCAGCGGAAGCAGGGGGAGCGGTTTGACGAGCTCGCGGAACGCGTGACCCGCGTCGAAGAGTCGAACAAGTCTGCTCACAAGCGTATTGATAAGCTGGAAGGTTCGGAAGGGAGAGGATAGCATGCAGGCACGAAAGCAAGGTAACGCCCAAGGGATTGATGTCTCGCACCATAACGGGACGGTTGACTGGGCAAAGGTGGCGGCGGACGGAATCTCGTTCGTCTTTTTAAAAGCCTCTCAAGGGCAGACCTATGTTGACCCGACATTTATCAATAACGCAAAGGCAGCGCGGGCGGCTGGGTTGCTCGTGGGAGCATACCATTTTGTTGACGCCATAACCATGCAGGCGGCACGGGACGAAGCACGTCATTTCTTCGATACGATCAAGGACGTTACGCTCGATCTTCCGCCGGTTATGGACTACGAAAATAACCCCGGCGGGCTCACAAAACAAGCCATCAACGATGTGGCGACGGCGTTTCTTTCGGAATTAAACCAGTTGACTGGCCAAATACCGATCATCTACACCGGCAACAGCTTTGCCAAAAACTTTGATGTTGCGTTTGGGCCATATCCACTTTGGATCGCTCGCTACTCGACGGAGAGCCCCGGCGATGCCCCAGCATGGCGTCAATGGACCTTTTGGCAGTATTCGGACGGGCAGGCTGGTGGAGCGCGCCAGAACGGCAGCAGGAAGGTCACAGGCATAAGCGGATATGTTGATCTGAATGAATTTAACGGTACGCCGGACTACTTGCGGGCGTGGGCATCCGGGCAAGAACCGGAAAAAGAAGAGGAGGATGATTTGGATATGGCGAAGGCGGAAGAATTTGAACAACGGATAGCGGCGCTCGAAAAGCGTCTGAACATAAGCGGGACGGAAACGTATGCGGGCGACTCTGCTTACGCGGCTGCTTGTCAGCGGGCAAAGGATGCGGGCCTGATCACAACGTCGGCCGATAAGTCC
Organism: Paenibacillus terrisolis; assembly: GCF_056171975.1. NCBI lineage: Bacteria > Bacillati > Bacillota > Bacilli > Caryophanales > Paenibacillaceae > Paenibacillus > Paenibacillus terrisolis. Next base: position 75,288 of record NZ_JBKFGG010000026.1, read on the forward strand.
AAACTTGAGCTTAATGTAATCAAGATGCTGGACAACGTCGGGCTGACAAACAAAGACCTGATCGCATTTTTGAAAAACTATAAACCGGAGGGGAAATGATCATGAAGAAAAGATTTAAGAACTATGCGTTGTGGGTCAGTATCGTATCGCAGGTGCTGCTGCTGACGCAGCTGATCGGCCACCTGACCGGAGCTTTCGAGCTGACGGACCTTATGAAGCAGAACATCCTGGCCGCGGTTGACGTGATCCTCGGACTGCTGGCAACGCTCGGGATCGTCAGCAACCCAACCAAACCGGACAGCACTGGCTACAACTTGTAATCTCCTAATATATGGTTTATAATTGTTATAACATATACGGACGCGCCGTTGTGCAATCCGAAAGAATCGGTGAAAAAGCCCGCCTGACCTTAACTGGTCGGCGGGCTTTTATCTATTTATCAGTCATTGTTATTCGGTCTCTCAACCGTTTTTCGCATATGATCCAAATAGGTTTCGGCTAAATGGAGTTCAGCTTCTAACTTGCTGTCGATGTTGTCAAGAGCTACTTTTAGAGCTACCACAAGCGTGTCATATAAGTATAAACGATTTTCGTCCGAGGTTTTTTTAATTTTCGTGGCCTCATTAGCAAAATTAAAAAATATTTGCTCGGGGCCGTCTTTAATAATTTGAAGAACAAACCACATCATACTACCAACTTCCGGATCAGGCATTATTTTCACACCTCCTGTAAAATTACGGTACTATAAATTCCACTTGGGTTCCGTCCGGGTAATCCTCCAAAGCATTTCCCACCCAACTGCCGGCGCCGCGGTTATCTCCTGGTGTTATGTATTCGATGTTGGCTCCGTCGCCACCTTCCGCGCACATCGCCATCGGCCATTCATCCCGGTCATACCCCTTTTTCGTCGGTATATCCTTCAAAGATTCTTTCCGATTTTCGTCGGCGTCTTCCCTCTCGATCGTGCATACAGCAGACTCTCCGTCGGTAATTGCATCCTTGATGTGCTGCGCCGTTTCCGGATACTTGTCGGAGGGAAAAGTGATCTTTACCGCCTGACCCGTCGTTACGGTCGTTACTTCTTTCTCGCCCTGTCCGCGCGCCTTAAAAAAATCCCAGTTGATCATGTCTCCATTAAAGACCAGAGAGGCGATGCATGCCAACGCTATGAGCACTCCGGCTATTTTGCCGATCCTACCCCGGTTATTCTTTTTCAAATCCATCCTCCTTTAAACCGTCGATATATGGTTTATGGTATTCGTCCTCAAGCTGCCGGCGTTTTTCTTTGGCGCCTTCCATGGTAGTCGCTGATCTGTAAATTCGCTTCCCCTTCACTGTTATATACGCTTCGTAATATTCTCTCCCTTTTTTAGTGCGCTTACGGATGCCTTTATGCCCCGTCTCACTGTCTGAACGTACCTTTTTAGTCAAGAGGGGGATTTGGACTCCATCAACGGACATTTCCGTAAACAAGATATCACGGGCCTTTTTCATTTGCTCTGGTCGCTGGCACCCGCAAGAAACTGCATCCCCGCGGCGCAACAAAGTTCCTCTGATCGGAACCTCATTGCCGCAATCACAACGGCAAAGCCATGTTGCATTATATCTATCAGTGTGTCCAGCACGGCCAATTACTTTTAGCATGCCGTATCTATTTCCAGTGATGTCAAGAATATTTGTCGGGGACTCTTTGCGTAAACATCCACACGACTTTTTACGCCCTTTAACGAGATGGCTTCGCGCGGCTAAAACCCCGTTTTCTCCGCAATCACATTTACACACCCAAGCTTCTTCTTTGTACAATTTCTCACTATGCTTCCCTGTTACAACAAGCTTTCCAAATCGCTGCCCCGTCAGATCAGTACGCTCCAATTTCATCAACTCCAAACCGACTTTTCAACCACAATGGTCGCCCCTCGACAAGCGCGTCAGGGCGGGGAAAATAACCCCGATACCCGTCCTTTAGCGCGCTCTTTGCCGACTTACCTATGCTTTGCTTGGTTATCCCGCGATGGCGAGACAACCAAGCAGCATCGACATACTCGAGAGGCGGTGTTACTTTTTTTCTACATAGATCGTGGTGCCGTTCCCATCTTCCCAACCGTTAACGTCTTCGCCGGCGTCGAGATCGGAAATGATCTGCTCTTGGCTTTCCAAATCAGGAGGGGTGATGGTGAACAACGTTTCTTCTTCTTGCACTACTTCGAATTGATGCAGATCATGATCAAAAGCAACCTCTACAACTTTGTATCCATCGCGAGTCCAAGTTTTCATTTTGATTGATCCTTTCATCCTCATCCGGCATCCCCGGTTTATTGGTTATCGTCCGTATTCCCTTGCTGTGATTTAAATATATCACGTATAGTTTACTTAGTAAACCGAACATAATGAGAACGTATGATTAATTTTTCATTTGCAATAATTCAATGTGAGGGCATATAATACAAACAAATGTTCTTATTTGGAGATGGTGATATGCTTTCTGATTTGGAGCGCAAGTTGCTACGTATCCTCTATAATTTTGGTCTTAAACATCGACGGAACCCATCAAAGACGGAACTTGAGCGGTTCTTAAATCATCGATACCGCGACATCGAAAAAGCGCTGGACAATCTCGCTCAGCACGAATATATCTTTTGGCCGGATCGGCCATCGCTGGAAACAATTAAGATATTGAAGGCGTGGGAAGACGGCGAGGTTAGCGTGAAAAAACAATACGTCGGCGGCAACATAGATTACTGGACCAAACATTAGGAGGAATTGCGATGGTTGGAAGGGACGGACCATGGGAAACAAAGTTTATTCTTCCAGAACAGCATAATGCGCTGATCGAGCAGCGGTTCGAACAAAGAAAAAAGAAACGGCCGGATCTCGATCCGCAAGAAATCGAGATCATTGAGCAAGCCATTTCCATATCATTTCGAGAACATAGCGAGGTAACGCTCCGGCTGTTTGGCGAATATCAAGACCTGGAGCTGCGCGGAATCGTCACGGCCGTGCAGACATATCGGCGGGAGATCAAACTCTCCACCGGCGAGGAAGAATGGCACTGGATCCGGATTGAGGATATTATGAGCGCAGGCATAGATTAAGCCCCGGATTTCTCCAGGGCTTTTTTATTTTACACGTCTTTATTTTTTGGAAGTTCAAAATCCTTTAAATTATCGTATAGGTCTTTTTGAATAGTGTACTTTCGGGCCAATTGATATGGAATCGCAATATCTCCAAACATATCGTCGAGGACCTTATCATAATCCACTCCGTCGGCCTGATCTCTTCTCCATGAAATATATACGCCTTGGTTTTCTCCACCACCAACATTATCTATATTAGTGGAGATTGAGACCTCGTATACTTTAGGGTTTTGAAACAGCACCTTCGAATATGCAATGAGTGATCCGCCGGCTTTTTTGACAAAATCCTTCTCATTGCCAAAAAGACCTGGATTAACCGTTATTTCTATGTAGTCACCTTTTGTATCGGTGGTTGACACGAATTTGCGAAATGTGTTGTCATTTAGCGGTATGGCCATCGCAGCTCCAACTTTGCCATTGAGGGCCTTCTTAACATTCTCTTCATTGACTTCAGCGTTGCTCCAATCAAAGGATGGTTCTTGTTCTTTTACTGGTTCCGTATTTACCTCGGTTGAAGGTTTGTTCTCTTGAGTTTTGTCAGAGGTGTTTACTGCAGAGGTTGTGGTGGACTCGGTTTCATCTGGCTTATCGATAACATTGAAGATCACCAAGACAAAGACAATTGCCGCCCAGAACCACCAATGCTTATAAAAAGGTTTCTTCATCATATCCCCCTCATTTCATGGATTACGACAATAGTCTATCAAAACAAGGAAAATATTACTATGGAAAAATAAAAGTGATAAATGATACTTTTATCGTATTATGGCATTCGACATCGAGGTGATCGCAGTGAAAATTCTAGCCATACACAGCACCAGCGGAACCACACACGAACTATTAATTCAAGACATCCTCTATATATCCTCCGAAGACAGTCGAGTCTTAATACACACGGCGGATGCCGTATATTTCCCTCCTCACACATTAAAGGATTTTTCACTAATTCTTCGATCCTATGGTTTTAAATCTTTAGAAAAGTCTAACGTTACGAACATGAGAAAAGTGAAAATGTATGATAAAAACACGAAATCGGTATATTTCGACAAATTGAGAGAAGGGAAGAGAGTAGAAGTATCACGAAGAAATTTGAAGAAAATACACGATTTCATGTGATATGATAACCGTTCGCACCGGGTAATCGGTCACTTATTGTCGACTCTATTCGACAAACAAAACGTTTTCATAGTTGTATGCTAAAAATAAGCACGGTCAAGAACGTATACGTTCCGATTTTGTCCGGGGGAGTGCGGGTTTTCCGCACTGCCTGCTTAACCGGCCGATATACGCCATTGGTACAAGTCCTCCATGCGGATGCCTAATATAACAGCAGCGGTGTACATGGCTTCGACACTCATATAGCGTTCACCACTACACCAATAGGATACCATGCGCTCAGACCATCCAGATCGGCGCGCAAATTCCGCTTGAGTCATACCTCTTTGATCGAGCCAGTATTGCAGCAGGCATCTCCCACGGGAGTATGCCACATAAATCTCCTTTCCATGTTATTACCAGATAAGGAACGTTTGTTCTGGTATTGTGTTCTGTTTTATGTTATTATCTTATCAACGTCTCGCCACGGAAAAAATTTCTACCAGGAGTGATGACCTATTCAGAACATTGAGGTTGACTTAGAAGAATACTTGAGACGATTTTCTGAAAACGGCGTTGACATCGAAGATGCGACTACATATTTAGAGTGTCTTATTTCTTCCAACGTTTCAAAGCAGCTTCCAAAAGCTCAATAATATCATCAGCTTCATCCTTACTTAATGTGTGTCCTTTATAAGTTAGCTTGTACTGATTTAACCGTTCAATAGGAATATCAGACAACTCCGACTCCTCATGAGGATCGGGGTTTTTTATTTCTGCTTCATTGTTGTAATAATTTACATCCGCTACACCAATGATGTAATCCGCTGTTGCCTTCAGAATTGGAACCAGCTTCGCCGCTATCTCAGTCGTTAATCGGCGTTCCCCTTTTTCAATGTCGTAATAATACTGAGGAGTTATATCAAGCTGTTTTGCCACGTTAGTCCCACTCATTCCACAATTTTTCCGTAACTCTTTTAAACGATGATTAACCTCGGCCACTAATGAACAACTCCCTTAAATTATGAATCTTCAATAATTTTAAGCATTTTGCTGTAAAGAATCATAACATTACAGAAAAAATTAAACAATCAGCATTTTGTTGAAAAACTACGCAATTAAAAGCATTATGCTTGTATTATCAGCAAAATGCTTATTATATAAACATAATGCTTAATTTTGCTATTTTACTGTTGTAAGCAAAATGCTTATTATCGACTCATGGAGGTGAAACAAGATGAACTTCACAGAGGCAGTAAAGACTGCAATGGAGGCCAATGAAATGAGCAAGGCTGATCTAGCACGAGCAACTGGACGGAGTTACCAATATATCAGCGATTTGCTTAAAGGCGATCGTCGTTGGCACGAAAAGATCATCAACGAGGTTTGTGAAGCTCTCGAAATCAAGATTGAGATCACAAACGCTGCAAACGATGGAAAGGAGAATGCAAATGAACAAACCGCAAATATTTAATCATCAGTCGTTTGGAGAAATTCGGGCAATTGAGTTAGAAGGAAAGCCATACTTTGCGGGTGTCGATGTAGCTCGGGCACTAGAATACTCCAACCCAAGTAAAGCGATTATCGACCATTGCAAAGGGGTTTCCAAGTTGGGAATACCTTCGCCAGGCGGTATCCAAGAGACAAACGTAATTCCAGAAGGTGACGTGTACCGGCTTATCGTTAAAGCTTCAGATCAGTCCCGCAATCCTGCGATCAGGGCAAAGGCAGAACAATTCGAGAGTTGGATTTTCGATGAAGTTCTCCCGACGATCCGGCGCACTGGCGGTTATGTGGCGAATGACGATCTATTCATCCAGACCTACCTGCAGCATGCAGACGAACAAACGAAAGTCATGTTCCGCATCACGCTTGAAACTGTCCGCAAGGCAAATGAGCAAATCGCCATCATGCAGCCGAAGGTAGACTATTTCGACGGATTGGTTGACAGAAACCTGCTTACAAACTTCCGGGATACCGCGAAAGAGTTGCAGATCAAAGAGCGTGATTTTATCGCCTGGCTGCTGGATCGCAAATACGTCTTCCGTGATGCCGGCAGCAAGCTCAAACCATACGCGCAATATGTCCCCGACCTCTTCAATATCAAGGAATGGGGCAACAACGGTAAAGCTGGCACCCAAACGCTGGTTACTCCGAAGGGGCGCGAGACGTTCCGCCTGCTGTTGGCAAAACAAACGGCCTGATTGAAATCAACCTGCTCCTTGAAAACCAAATCCAAACCAAACGAAAGGAGGTCCGACATTGGACCAACAAAAAGAAACCACCGCGGCAACGGTGGTAACGAAAGAGTCCTTGAAAAATCAAACGAATCTCCAAGTTGCATATCAATTATTTCGATTAATTGATGACCGCAGCATAAAAGACCTGTATGAAATCGGGCAGTACATCAAGGTCATTGCAGCCAACAAGAAACCGGGGGCAGGCCTCCTACTTCACACAACGCAGGAGGCAGCCGCAGCAGCTTCACAGGAACGCATAGCGGTAGTTTCAACAAATGAAGTCAACACAGAAGAGCCTGGAATACTGTTCGCTATTATACCTGACGACCAGACGCGCACAATGATCCTTTGCCCGATAGACGAAGGTCAAACGTCTATCAGGCTTACCGAGAAAACAGCGGCAATTTTAATCGCTATGCTTGATCGTCAAATCCAAGAATGGTTATAACCTTTCCGGTTCCGCTTTTGGGAAAGGTACGGCGCTTGTTTTGTTTTAACCACATGGACGCGACCATTCTGATTTCGTTGGGACGAATCTTTCGAAAGGCGTAAACTTGCAAAACAAATTCAGAGTCCGGAATTTTGATCGTTGTTACAACATCTGGATTCATCGTAAACATCTCCCCTCTGGTTGATAGTTTACCAGAATGAGGAAAACAAAAGAAAGGAGCGTGATAACGTGGCGATCTTTATCCACCAAACACACCGGATCCTAACACACTTATACCAGCAATATGCGGCCGGAACTTTAAGCCCTATGCAGGGACCGGAACTCGTGAAATCTCTGCGAGAAAATGCGGAGCTGGTGCAAAGGATCGATGGACTAAAAGAAGCAGCATACGCAGCACAGTGTGTCAAGAATAAAGACCTGGTCCAGTACTTTTGCGAAAAATTATACGAAATGGAGGCACAGAGCCGATGAATGGAAACTCTCAATTTGCAACACTCTTGCATGAACAAGGCCTGACCCGCGGACCGGTTTTCGTAGCCGGCTTGATGAAAGGTCACGAAGCAGCTCGGATGGTTGAATTTTTCAAAGCTCACGAAGTGGATCGGCAACCGGAGCACATTCCCGGCGACCAGGACTTTGCGAAGCTCAGCGACTACTTTATCCACTTCAATATCGGCGCCCGCTACGGCATCACATTCGAGGACTTTGTCGGCCGGGTATAGAGGGGAGTGTGGCATGCTTGGTTGGCGTAAAAGAAGCACTTCAACCGTTATCCGAGTTGGATGAAATGGACCCGTCTAAACCGCTTGATCGTCAACGATATTTAAAAGAGTTTGACACCCTTAGAAAACTGCAAAAGCAAATAGTTTTACGAAAAAAAGAACTCAAGTCGCTAATGATTTCAAACGGCTTTAAACGGAACTATTCTCCGCGAGATTACGAGAAGGCAGAGAAGATTGTTTCTATGTTCAAAGCGGGAAAAACCTCGGGTGAAATCGCAAATCATTATGGCGTCTCACATCAGCGGATTTCTCAGATACTTAAAAGCATGGGCGTAACTTCATCTGAAGGCGGACGCTCAAAAAAGCCTTCTAAAAACGCCGGCACATGTTCGATTGAAGGGTGTTCCAGTAAGGCGAAAACAAAAGGGTACTGTACCAATCATTATCAACGCCTTTTGATAACTGGTTCTGCGGAAACGCCGTATAAAGCACCATTCCATTCGCATAGCGATACTTGTTTAGTAGATGGATGCGATGAACCATTTATGTCAAATGGGCTTTGTAATAAACATCGCACAGCGTTCTACCTAAACAAAAAAAGAGGTAATGTTTCAGACTTAAACGACTTTCTCAAAACGCAAAAAGCTAAGCGAATGATGAATGTAGGAAGAGCACCGGTGCGGTTTGAAGTAATTCGAAAATTCATGGAAGAGAACGAGAGCCACTTTATCGAAGACCTTTACACCGGGCGTGTTATGAATGAGTAGCCTCGACCGCTTCTCTCAACCGCTCTACGGTGAGCAGGAGCGCCGAACGCCGCAGGATGATGAATTGTCCGCATACAAGCGGGAGCGTGACGAGCGGATTGAGGAGGACCTGAAAGGAGGTGGGAGAGACGATGGGGAAAACGCGGAATGACCTGATCGGGTTAAAAGGAACCGTTACCCGGCATATCGAGGTGTTGGACGCAAATGAAGCAGAAGACGGATCGGTTGATATCCGGGTAAGCGACAGCATGGGCAATGTCTACTGGACCGAGTTGGACAGTGATATTGATCTGGATTCGTAGGGTCCTATTATTTTTTTGCCAAAATCGGGTTTTTGAGCCCGGAAAGGAGCGTTCAAACGATGAAAGTGATCGCAAAAACGAGCGAAGCAGGCTATTCGGGTGACCGCAGATGGATGGTAGAGATGTCGGAATCAGAGATAGCCAAGGTGTCCGGTCATAGCTACAGTATGCCAGAGCCTATCAAAATCGGGATGACTATCGAGGTGTCTGACGTCTTCCGGGCAGCGCAAAATGCTTTGGATCATCAAAAGACAGTCTCCCAAGCAATCAGGAATCTGCGATCGATGGCGGATGTATTGGAAGCCATCAGGCCGGCCGTATTGGCTGCTATCCTGCCAATCGAAGACGATGAAGTTCCGGAAGACATAAAAAAAGCCGCCCAAGAAGAGAGCGGTCAATGAAAAACCTCAAACCTAAAATAACACAGATTCGGGTGATTTGGAATGATTCCTGTCAAATGTGGATGCGGATTAGATGCCGAATATGCGGTTTACGGATCGGAACAGCCACATTGTTTATCCTGCATGCTGGACGCGGTTGATAATAGCGAGCCCGTACCTGTAAGGAAGCTCGATATATTCGAGCAATATCTTCTCCAGCCCGAGAATCCAAAACCAAATGAATCGGAGGAATAACTCAATGTATGAAGACAATCAAAATGGCGGCTTTGCCCCTGTAGCACATAAAAACAATAATTCTGCCATGGAAGCCGCGGTGGTGAGCAGACAGGCGCAGGAAGTGCAGGCCGCAATGATCGTGGCGAAGAAATTCCCACGGGACGAAAACGCCGCTTATTCCCGGATTATGCAAGCATGCCAAAGAAAAACTCTTGCTGAAGCTGCTGAATATGAATTCCCGCGCGGTGGCAGTAAGGTTACGGGCCCGTCGATTCGCTTGGCAGAAGTCCTGGCTCAAGCCTGGGGAAACATCGATTATGGGGTGACTGAGGTCGAGCAGAAAGATGGAGAGTCCACAATGCTCGCATATTGCTGGGACCTCGAAACGAATACTCGGCGGTCAATGACCTTCGTCGTGAAGCATGAACGTAAGGCCAAGGGCAAGATCAACCGCCTCGACGATCCGCGCGATATTTATGAAATGACTGCCAACCAAGGCTCCCGGCGCGTTAGGGCCTGTATCTTAGGTGTAATCCCTGGGGACGTGGTGGACGCCGCGCTTAATCAATGCCGCCAGACGCTTACGTCCGGAAATAAGGTGCCCCTTAAAGATCGTATCCGCGCCATGATATCCGAGTTTGATTCCTTGTATCAAGTCAAGCAGGAATGGCTGGAAAAGTACATCGGATGTAACGCTTCAGCATTCAGCGAAAACGATGTCCGGCGGCTGGGAAATGTATTCCGTTCCCTTCGCGATGGCATGGCAAAGCGCGAGGAGTATTTCGGGGATTACATGGGCAGCGATGGCACCACGCAGCCTGAAACGGTAGACAGCAAGACTCAGAAGGCGTTTGAAAAATCGCAAAAAAATATGAATGCTGGCGGTGATCAAAGTGGCGCTAGAACTAACGAGTCAGAATTACCACTCGATTGAGGCCAACCGCGAATATATGAGCGTTTCGCAATACAAAGACTTTCTAAAATGCGAGGCCGGCGCCTATGCGAAGGTCACCGGCGAATATAAAGAGCCTGAATCAGATGCGCTCTTGCTTGGCTCCTATGTCCACGCTCACTTTGAGGGAGTTTTGGACGATTTCAAGGCGGAACATCCGGATTTGTTTGTTACAAAGGGGCCGCGCAAAGGCGAGCTCTACGAAAAGTACACTGTGGCCGACAGAATGATCCACGCTCTGGAATCCGATCCGTTTTGTTCGTTCACCCTTCAGGGCGATAAGGAAGTCATTATCTCGGCTTCACTTGGCGGTGTTCCTTGGAAAGCCAAGATTGACGTCCTGAACAGGGAACAAGAGCGATTCGCAGATATTAAAACGGTCCGCGACATCTACGCCAAACAATGGAGCACTGAGCACGGCGCGTACGTCTCTTTTGTCGAAGCCTATGGATACGTGCTTCAGATGTCAGTATATGCCGAGCTTGAACGGCTTCAAGCGGGAAGAGAGGCACGTTACGAACCTGCTATCGTGGCCGTTTCGAAAGAGGAAATCCCCGCGATCGAGGTTATAGGAGGTTTCGAAAGTCGCTTTGACTTGGAAATTGGATTGGTCAAAGAAAAGCTGCCTCGAATCATCGCCGTCAAGCAGGGAAATGAGAAGCCGCGGCGATGTGAGCGGTGTGATTACTGCAGGTCTACTCGAAAGCTGACGGGCGTCACTCATTATATGGACTTGATTTAAAACCAACCTTAGGAGGACTTATCTATGAAATATACCAATCGCTTTTCCAATAAAAAATATGCTTTGATCGCTGCAGTGCAATCTGGCGCCGCTCATGATTTCGCAGTTGCCAAGTCTCAGCGTAAATTCAAACGGACGGCAAACGAGGATAAGCGGTATGAGCGGGGCAGCCTGGGACCATCTACGGTAGCCGCGGCGATCAAAGAAGCTTATCACGGCCTGATCCTCTCTCGGCGCGAACGGAAGGAACTGGCTAAAGCAAGCGGCAAGCCATTTCAAAAGTTCTATTCGCAGGGGTGACGGCGATGAAGCGTGGTAAAGAGCCAACTCGCGGTCAGTTGAAAGTTTTGGCCGGACATGTAGCCACCCCATCATTCTGGCTTATCAGCAAACGGGAGTCTGATAAATGGCTCTTGGTCCAGCGATACACCGGAGAACTTAAAACCATTTTCTTGTAGGAGGTCTTATAAATGTCCAAATTCCATTTTCGCAAGCTTCAAAACCTGGTCAACAAAGACCGGGGACGCCGGCGGAAGCAACTGATCCACCAGCTCCGCTTTGGCAAGTTGTCGAAGGATGAGCGCAGAGAGGCAGAACAGGCGTGGCTCACGATCGGAGGCGTGGTGCGATGAAAATCAAGATCGTATTTGATAAATTCAGAACTTTAAGCCCGATGCCCGCAAAAGATACCGTCCATGAGGCTCGGATGTTACCCAAAGGACCCCTGGATCCTTATTACAATTACCAAATTCTTGATGGTGAGTTTGTCGGGAAAATCATCCCCTACGAGCATGCCATAGTATTGCCGGAGGAGCGCACCTACACCGAAGCCGAATACACTCAGCTCCAGCAAACAAACGAAGCGGTATACAAAGAGCTGGAGCAAACCCGCAAATCGTTTCATAAGGCGATCGACGATCTAAAACGGCATGCGGAGGAGCTGGTGCAGCTGCGCCGGCAACTGGATAGTAAGAAAGTTGAGCTACCGCGGGTGGTTGCAGAAGCGATTGATTCGACGGTCTGTGCGGGACATGCGCTACAAATTATTGCAGCCAACCAACTCAATGCTACTGATCGTCAAACCTTTATGCGGGGATATGCCCAAAATAACCCAGATAAATTTATCCAAGCGCTGGCCTATGGCTACACCGCAGAGCAAACGCCGGAGGATCGGTTGCAAGCGAAGGTCGAAGACCTTCTCAAGGACTGGAGAGGTACATCCATCGATGATGAGCTCGTCAACCAGCTCGCCGGCCAGATCGTAGAGCATGCCAAGGAACTTATTTCAAGCTGAACGTTGGTGAACCTATGAAAACGAATGAAACGATGGTCATTGCCGACGAGGAACGGAATATTCACTTTTGTGACCAATGCGAACTGAGCACTACCGGACCGTATCTCTATTGGGAAGCGCGGGACTTCACACTGTGTGCCTCATGCTTACAGAATTCCTATGATTTAATGTTCCGGCAGCAGGAGCCTTCCATGAAAACCTCTTCTAAACAGAAACGGGCTATTCCAACAAAGCTAAAGAAAGCGGTATTTGAGCGGGATGGTTATCGGTGTCGGTATTGCGGATCGCACAAGAATCTAACCGCCGATCATATTTTTCCCGAATCCCGTGGCGGTGAGACGAGTTTAGAGAATTTGGCAACCGCCTGCTCAGAGTGTAATTCAAAGAAGGGCGCAAGGACACCGGATGAAGCAGGAATGTTATTGAAAGACTTCGGCAGTTGAAAGAGTGAGGTGAAATGGCAAATCCGCAACCTGATAAGTTCACCAAAATATCGAACGAATTATTGGAGCAAGTTCCGAGATTCAAACTGAATGGGTCCCAACTCCGGATAATGCTAATCATTTGGCGCTACACCTACGGGTTCGGGAAGAAGGAATCGGAAATATCAATTTCATTCTTGGTTGAGGCAACCGGCATGATTAAGCGCCAAGTTACCCGTGAGTTGGCTAAGTTAATTGAAATGAATGTTGTCCAGGTTATTTCTGAACAAAAAGGTACCCGTTCAAGAGTTATTCGATTTAACAAAGACTATGAATCGTGGCAGGTGGTAGAGGTGACTAATCAGACATCTCAACTCGAATTATTTAGTGATGACGAATTAGACACCCCTGAGATGTCTAAAAAGACACCTCTAGGGACTTCTAGTGGTGTCGGATTAGACACCCAACAAAGAAAGTATTTAAAGAAAGGTTTTAAAGAAAAGGAGATTATGTTTGAAAACTTCTTCTCTTTATACCCCAGAAAAGCGAATAAGAGCTACGCATCAAAAACATGGAGTAAGCTCTGCAAAAACGAATCGTTCGATCCAGACATCGTTATCACTAATACCCTGAATTTTGTTGAGACATGCAAACTATTAGAAACCGGACAAAAATTCATACCGCATGCCTCAACCTATTTAAACCAAGAACGATGGAAAGATTACCGTTTAATCGACCCTGAAGGATTAGCTTTGAGCAATAGCGATACTCTATCGGACAATCTGAACTTTTTAAAAAATCAAATAGGGGGTGGCGGCGGTGACGGAGAACGAGGTCAGCTTAATTCTGGCGAAGGCTTCCGCGGCCTTCCCGAACAGCGCCCCGAATCTTAGCAGGAACCCCGGCATTCATCGCCTTTGGTGTGAAATGCTTGCCGGCATCGACGGGGAACGAGCGCTTCGAAACCTGCACCATTACATTCAGACGAAGCACTTCTTCCCAGAAATCTCCGATATCGTCCGCGCTGACCTGGAAGAGCAAACCGATTCGGAGCAGCAGAAGCAAGAAACGACCCTTCTCCTCGAGTTAAAAGAGGAGTGGTGGGAGAATGCCGCTCCGCCGCCGGATCACATCGTCAAGAAATGGGGGGCGCGGCGATGAACGGACTTTATGAAGCAGAAACGACGGTCCTTGGATGCTTTATTCTTCAGCCAGACTTGATGGATGAATGCTATCTAACGGCCGACGATTTCGCAGATGACAGGCACTCGTTGATTTTCCGTTACATGCGGTTTGTCTATGAGCAGGACGGAACGATTGATTTAACGCTTATGGCTGCGCGGTCCGGGAACAAGCTCCAGCGTATGGGAGGGCTTCCGTATCTGCTGGACATAACGCAAGGCGTTCCATCCGCTGCGGGCTTTGAACGGTATCAGGCGATTGTCCGGAACTCTTATATCCAACGTAAATCGGCCGAATTGATGGAGGCAATGGCTGCTAAAAGTCAACAGGATGGGATTGACGTCCAGAAACATCTAGCCGAAGCGCGAGCCCAACTGGATGAACTTGCCGAACTTGCGCCCAAAGCAAAAGGATCCGGAATGGTCAAGATGACCGATTTGTTTTACGGACATGTCGATGATATTCAAGGGCGCGCCGCAAAGAAGGGTATGACCGGACCGCCCACGCTTTCAAAGAAGCTCGACAGGATGACCGGGGGGCACCAAAAAGGTGATTTCGAGATCATCGCGGCCCGGCCGAGTATGGGCAAGACGGCGTACATGGGAAACGACGCAATAGCTGCCGCTCGATCAGGAGCAGTCGTCCCAATATTTTCGGCGGAAATGGCTTCGCTGACCGTTGCCGAGAGATTTGTATGTTCCCTGGGAAACATCGACAGCCACAAGATGCGGTCAGGCGGCTTTGCGGATACTGATTGGGAGAAATATAGCTATGCGCTGGATGAACTCGACAAACTGCCTATCTATATCGACGAAACTCCGGGAATGACGCTACAGCATATCCGTGGCGAGATAAAACGGATGGTTAAAGAACACCCAGGGAAACGGATGGTGGTCTACATCGACTATCTGCAACTCATACCAGCCGGCATGAAGTTCCAGAATCGACGCGAGGAAGTCGAATATGTCAGCCGCAGCTTAAAGCTCATGGCCCGGCAATATGGCATTACGATTGTGGCCCTGTCCCAGCTCAGCCGTGGCGTCGAACAGCGGCCAGATAAGCGGCCAATGCTTTCGGACCTGCGCGAATCCGGCGCCATCGAGCAGGACGCGGACATTATCACCTTTCTGTACCGGGACGACTACTACAACAAGGATTCCGAAAAGAAGGGGATCGCCGAGGTGATCGTTGCCAAAGGCCGGAACATCGGAACAGGTACTGTTGAAATGTGGTTCCTCCGCCAGTTCTCAAAATTTTCTGATGAAAATCCTGAGATGAAAGCGGGTGGTGGAAATGGCAAAAATTCCTGATCGGATCGACAGCGATGAGGAGTTTAACGAGTTGTGTGCGCGGATGGTTAAATGCGCGGTGCTCATTGAAGAGGACCCATTAACCACGCCAAAAGAGCGGGAAGCCTATCACGCTGCCTATGACCGCATGTGGAAGGTGTGCGAAGAGTATCGGCTGCGGGATCGGGGAGTGAGCTTTTACCCTGGCTCCGCTTCTCCGCTTCTCCGCTACCTGAAACCGCACCCGCGACGACGCTGCCGCCGGACGAACCGCTTGAAGGTAAAAAGATCGATATATCTGATTGGCTGGACTGAGAAAGGAAGGTGCACGGATGAGAGACGTTTCAATTCGTAAGCTTATTAAACTTCGCTCTAAGCCGGAGGACGAAAGGATTGAGTTGCAATATGACCTCAACCATCTGAAATACCGGCGTAAGTATGGCTATGACAGTTGCCCTATCTGCGGGCGAGAGCTCTATCACAACTCATGGAGCGAGGATCATTGGGGCGTTGTAGAAACGATAACCCAATGCGGTCGATCTTTTGACAGAACTCATTTTAAAAATCATTTTTCGTACGGTTACACCGACTTGATTGCTGGGGAATTTGAGGCAAGTTATAACCACAAAACGCCTAGTGATGAGGTTGAAAGACTCAGAGCGGAATGGTTGTCGGCGGCCACATCTTACAAGAATCGTTGCAAGAGAATTCGAAAATTGGCATATCGCAAATCGAAAAGTCAGCAAAGGAGGGTAAAACGAGCATGAAAATCACCATCCTGAAAAACGCATTGAACGAAGCCATACAGCACGTAGCCAAGGCAGTCAATAACAAGACCACCATTCCGATCCTCAGCGGGATCAAGATGGATGTCAGTGGTTGGGGCGTCACGCTCACGGCGAGCGACATCGACACGACAATTCGGACAGATATCCCGCCGGAAGCCGACACTGTCACGGTACACGAAGCCGGCAGCGTGGTTCTCCCGGCCAAGTTCTTCGTGGACATCATCAAGAAGCTGCCGAAAGAGACGGTGGACATTGAAGTAGAGCCGGGGTTCGCGACGCTGATTACTTCGGGCAAGTCCAAAATCAATTTGGTCGGAATGGATCCGGAAGAGTTCCCGGCGACGCCGCTTGTGGACGACGACCTGAGTTTTACCATCCCGGGAAGCAAGATCAAGGAAATGATCCGGTCCACGGTGTTCGCGATTTCGACCAACGAAAACAGTCCGCTCCTTACCGGCGTGCTATGGGGGCTCGAAAACGGCCGTCTGAAGTTGCTGGCGACCGACCGTCACCGACTGGCGAGCACCGCTACGGACATCGAAGTAGCCGCAGGAATTAGCTTTCAAAACGTCGTTATCTCCGGAAAGGCGCTGAACGAGGTAAGCAAGATTATCTCTGATAAGGACGTGGAAATTTCAGTTGGCGCCAGCACAGTATTATTCCGCTCCGGTTCCGTTCAATTCTTCACCCGGCTGCTGGACGGCAGCTACCCGGACACGTCGAAGATCATCCCAACCACGTTTAAAACCGAACTGGATGTTAACTTGAAAGCTTTCGAGGAATCCATCGATCGGGCGTACCTGCTGGCTCGGGAAGAAAAAACGAATATCGTCCGGCTCGAAGCGGCGGAGGACGGCGCGATGCGGATCGAATCAACTCAATCTGAAATCGGCAAGGTTTTTGAACAACTGGAAGCAGAAAAGATAGCGGGCGAACCAATCAGAATCGGCTTCAACTCCAAATACCTGTTGGACGCGCTCAAGGTGATCGACAGCGAGCAGCTGCATATCGGATTTACTGGCGCTATGAGTCCGATCATCATCAAGCCTGGCGGCGACCAAGATAGCCTGTACCTGATTCTGCCGTACAGGATGGCAAACTGATGCGATTCGTGGGGATCGATCCGGCGACGCATACCGGCGTGGTGGTCCTGGACGCCGAGGGGAACCCGATCATTGAAACGGTGCTTGTCGGTAAAGGCAGGTCGGCCCCGGGAGGGATTACACAAGAGCAGCGCGTCTCACTCGAAAATCAACTATTCCGGATCCTACAGCCCGGGGACGAGGTCATGAAAGAGGGCATCGGCTATGCCACGGAGCGGGTGGTTACTACCGCAAAAATACACGGTGGCCTGGAGAGTATGATCACCCGGAAAGGCCTCACTTTTGATGAAGTAGCCCCGGACGCCGTGAAAAAGTTTGTGGGCGTTAGCAACTGGATTGGTGAGAAAGGAAGCAAGGAACGGATCAAAGGGAAGTCCAAAAAGGAAGCAATGGCCGCAGCTGCGCTCGAGCATTTCGGATACCAGCACCCTAGCAATGACGTAGTGGACGCCTACATCATCGCGAAGATCGGCGAGGCCGTCTACAAGGCGCGAAACGGGGGCAATATGGACGATTACCCCCTGCTTTACCAGCGCGAGGTCATATGGTCTATCATCGATCCGGCCGGGTACAAAGAGTACCTAAAGAAAAGGCAAAAACCGAAAACGAGCAAACGCCGGGGAACACCTGCGGCGGCGGGCGGTCACACCCAATCGACGGAACAGGCGTTCTTATTTCGAGGAAAGGAGAGGTCAGCATGCCGGAAAACGAGCCTGACCATTTGGATAAAATCAACTTGCTTTATAGCGAAGGATGTATTTCAGAGACTCAAGCCAACCTTCTCACAGCATATTTCCTATACGACACAAATAAGGAAATCGCCGCAGCTGCTGGGGTGGAAACGAAGGCAGCAATCGGCAGCATTTCCGGGATGAAACGGCGGCACATTTTAGTCAACCCTGATGCGAACGGAAAATATAGCCTCGTTGATGATATCAGCGATCTGATTTCATGGCGTAAGCCAAACCAAAACATTCGCGTCCAAATAAGCGATGAAGAGCGGGAATGGATGATAAAAAACTATCGGAAGCATAAACGGACAGCCGTCGCTAAGAAGCTCGGTCGGAGCAAATCTGATGTGATCAAAATGGCAATCGCGCTCGGCATCGATCGGAAGAATTGAAGGGAGGTTCAAAGATTGCAAGTTCAAGAGACAGTCCAATATAAAACGGCATTTATTCTATTCGGCGGTATCGGCGGAGAAAGCAAGGGCTTAAAAAAATCTCAATTGGAATACGGAGGCAAAGTATACCGATTCAAGATTCTTGGTTCAGTTGATTTCGATCCAGTAGCCTGTCATAACCATGATTTAATCACCGGCGAAAAGACTTCAATTTGCATGGACCTCTTCACCCGAGAGCAGTACATTGCTTGGAATGGAAAAGAGCCGCCGCCCGAGTGGAAAGAAGTCACCCCTTGGGACATGTGGGTGGCTATGGGGCAGCAGGTTCCATACTTCCTTTTTACTAGCCCCCCATGCAAAGGACTGAGCGGTTTACTGCCGGAAAAATCAGCCAAGACAGCCAAGTATCAGGCACTTAACGAACTTACTGTTCGCGGCATATGGCTTGTGCTTCAAGCATGCAGACTTTACGGAGACAGTATCCCAGCGATTATCCAATTGGAGAATGTCCCGCGAATTCGGACACGTGGGAAAGACCTTCTCAAGCAAATCAAAAAAATGCTTGAAAAGTACGGCTTTGCGGTCAGCATGCGCGGAGATCACAACCTCGGGAAAATTGGCGGTTTGGGAGCAGATAGAGTCCGATTCCTGGTTATGTCTCGGGACCAAGAGCAAGTGCCAAACTTCATTTACTACCCGGAGGAGAAGCCGCTTAAAACGATTGGCGACGTTATTGGTTCGCTGCCGATGCCCGGGGACACGGATGCGGGCGGACCGCTCCATCGGTTGCCAAACCTGCAGTGGAAAACATGGGTGCGGTTAGCTCTGATCAAAGCGGGCGGAGATTGGAGAGACCTGCAGGACGTTCCGTACGAACAATATCGCATTGTCCATGAGCCCCGCG
Organism: Paenibacillus terrisolis; assembly: GCF_056171975.1. Classification (NCBI taxonomy): domain Bacteria; kingdom Bacillati; phylum Bacillota; class Bacilli; order Caryophanales; family Paenibacillaceae; genus Paenibacillus; species Paenibacillus terrisolis. Next base: position 94,415 of record NZ_JBKFGG010000026.1, read on the forward strand.
GTGGCGCCTTCGCCATCGAAGAATGGGACAAGACAAGCCGGACCGTTACGGGAACAGCCGGCCCAGGACGAAGTAATGGAGCTGCTGCCGTTTCAGATCCCAGAGTGAACTTTAAGGAGAATACCCACGGGGCGATTTACCGGGTTTGCCGGAATGATCAACCCGGGCCGACCGTTACTGGGGCGCACGGACCGAACAACGGAGCCATATCGATTTCGGACCCGCGGCTGAAGGACAGAGAAGGCAGGCACCCGGGAGTATACCGGATCGTCCGGACTGATGAACCGGCGCCATGCGTGACCGGGACCAGATTCGGAAGCGGCGCCCTGGCTGTCTCTGACCCGAGAGTAAACACCAGCCTTATGCCGGATAGCTACGGCGTCCAAAGTTGGGACGAAACAGGCAAGACGGTGCGTGGAGCAAGTCGCATTATGAACAGCCCGGCCAGCATTAGCGACCCGCGCCTATCAGACCTCAAGAATCGCTATTCAGACAAATATCGGATGCAGAAGATGGACGAAGCGGCCGCGACGGTGACAGGCGTTTCGGATGTTCAGGCGGGAGCACCGCTTGTTGCAGATTCGAGGCTTGGATGCTCGCCCCGGTCAGGATCATACGGCGTTCAGGAATGGAATACGCCCGGCAAAACCGTCACTGGTTCTGGAGATGTTCATTCCGGATCGGCCGCAGTGGCGGACCCACGAATCCCTGCCGACAATGACCGTGGCGCTTGGTTGCTGATTGCAGAAGATGGAACTTGGCACCGTCCGCTTACCACGTATGAGCTCGCGATGTTGCAGACATTCCCGCGGTATCTTCCGGACGGACGACCGTTTCAACTTGAGGGATGCAGTGACGCTAAGGCCCGGGAGTACATCGGAAACGCTGTTCCTTGCGACGCAGCCGAGGCAATGGGAAATACGGTCCTGTTGGCGGCGGCGCAGGCAGAAGCCCGAGAAACATTCCAAATGAGTTGGGACCCGATATGGGTGGCACCGCATGGCGAAGAGCAGCCGGCAATTGTGCATTAGGAAGGGTGGGGGATATGCAATACATCGACTTCCTCAAAACCAAAATTGAGATAGCCAGGGAGACCGGATTCGCGGTTTCCCCGGATGAAATAAATTCTGTTTTAAAGCCACATCAGCGGGATGGCGTTGTCTGGGCTCTGCGCGGCGGATGCCGGGCGCTGTTCGAAGCCTTTGGGCTTGGCAAAACCATTCAGGAGTTGGAGTTCAGCAGGCTGGTTGTTAAACACCGGGGTGGCCGTGCGTTGATCGTCCTCCCGCTCGGTGTGAAGTTGGAATTCGAAAGCGATGCGTTGAAGTTGCTCGAGATGGAGAAACCGGAGTACGTCCGGACTATGGCTGAGGTTGAATCCGCCACCGGAACCATCCTCCTGACGAATTACGAACGGGTCCGCGACGGTGATATCGACCCTGCTTACTTCACTGCCTGTGTGCTGGACGAGGCGAGCGTGCTGCGCGGCTACGGTACCAAGACCTATCAAACGTTCCTCGACAAGTTCAAAGGCGTACCGTTCAAACTGGTCTGCACGGCGACGCCGAGCCCGAACAAATACAAGGAGCTGATTCATTACGCCGGATTCTTGGAGGTCATGGACACTGGCCAGGCGCTGACGAGATTCTTTCAGCGGGACAGTACGAAAGCCAACAACCTGACGCTGTACCCGCATAAGGAAGATGAGTTTTGGCTATGGGTATCGACCTGGGCGCTGTTCATCGCGAAGCCTTCAGACCTTGGATATTCCGACGAGGGCTATGATCTGCCACCGCTGAACATCCAGTACCACGAGTTGCCAGTCGATCACAGCGAGGCTGGCGCCGAGCGGGATGGTCAGCTGATCTTGCTCCGCGATGCGGCGATAGGGCTCAAAGATGCAGCGCGAGAGAAGCGAGAGAGCATCGGGCAGCGGGTCGCCCGGGTGGTGGAGATCGTCAAGGCGAACCTTCCGGAGCAGATCGTGGTCTGGTGTCATCTCAACGACGAGCAAGACGCCATCGAGCGGGCATTAACCGCCGAAGGGATCACCGTCGCCTCTGTCTACGGCAGCCTGTCGCATGACGAGAAAGAGCAGCGCGTATTGGACTGGAAATCCCGAAAATACACCGTTCTCCTTTCCAAACCGGAGATATTAGGATCCGGAGCCAACCTGCAGCAGAGCCATATCGCGATCTTTGCTGGGATAGATTACAGCTTTAACGACACGATTCAGGCGGTTCACCGGATTCACCGCTTCCAGCAGCAACACCGCTGTATCATCCATTTTATTTACATGGAATCGGAATCCGAGATCATGAAGACGCTGCTTGAGAAGTGGCGGCAGCATGATTACCTGGTCAGCAAAATGGTCGAGATCATCAAGAAATACGGGCTTTCGGGGACATCGGTTCTTGATAAACTAGCCCGCACGATTGGAGTTGAGCGCGTGAAATTACAAGGCGAGCGGTGGACGGCCGTGAATAATGACTGCGTATTGGAAACGGAGAGTATGCCGGCCAACAGCGTCGATCTGATCCATACGTCCATCCCATTTTCAAACCATTACGAATACACGCCGAGCTATAACGACTTCGGCCACAACGAGGACACGGAGCGGTTTTTCGAGCAAATGGACCATCTTACGCCGGAACTGCTCCGGATCCTGCGGCCTGGCCGGGTGGCGGCGATCCATGTTAAGGATCGGGTGCTATTCGGTAACGCAACCGGCGATGGTATGCCGACGATGGAAGACTTCCACGCTGATTGTATCAAGCATTATAAAAAGCACGGTTTCCGGTATTTCGGAATGATCACCATTGTGACCGACGTTGTCCGAGAAAACAACCAAACGTACCGTCTCGGTTGGAGTGAACAGTGCAAGGATGGCAGCAAGATGGGCGTAGGATGCCCGGAATACATTCTGCTTTTCCGCAAACTACCGAGCGACACGAGCCGCGCATACGCCGACGAACCTGTCTCCAAAACCAAGGACGAATATACTCGGGCGCAGTGGCAAATAGACGCTCACGGGTACTGGCGATCCAGCGGCGACCGGCTTCTAAGTAAGGATGAGCTCGCCGCGACACCGGTCAACAAACTGCAGGCGGTCTATCGCGAATACTCAAGGGACAACGTGTACAACTATGCCGAGCACGTTGAACTCGCGAAGAAGCTCGACCAAGACAACAAGCTGCCGGCAACGTTTATGGTAGTCGCCCCTGGATCCTGGACTGATGAAGTATGGGACGACATTAACCGCATGCGGACGCTCAACACTACGCAAAGCCAGCGGCGCCAGCAAATGCACGTTTGCCCGCTCCAACTCGACATTGTAGAGCGGATCATCAATCGGTACAGCAATCCCGGCGACCTCGTATTTGACCCGTTTGGCGGCCTGATGACGGTACCATACATGGCGGTCAAGATGGGGCGGCGCGGGTACGGCATCGAGCTCAACGCCGAGTATTTCCGGGACGGAATCGGGTATCTGAAGGCTGCAGAAGCCGAGGTCGAAATGCCAACGTTGTTCGATTTTGAGGAATTGGCATGACTCGGCAGCTTACCCATGGACAATGCATGTCGCTGCTGGCGGACATCAGAGTAACGCAACCCGGCGACTGGACGCATGACCTTCATACGATTACGCCCGGGCCTGCGCGGTTCATTGATCATGTGATAATCCCGAGCGGGCATGAAGTGGTCTATTTCCGAACTGCGGACAGAGCGGGTGCATGGCCGGCTGCAAACTGGGATCGGTTCGCGGTGCAGCGGGCGCCGCAGGTTACACAGGCAGTTGAGCAAATGACGTTGTTTTGAGGAGGAGGGGAGGATCATGAAATATGACCTTGTACCGCTTGAGTTAGAGGACGCAAAGGCATTTGTAAACAAACACCATCGGCATAATGTGGCGCCGCACCGGGATAAGTTCCGAATCGGCCTGGCTTGCGGGGATGAGTTAATCGGCGTTGCAATGGTCGGACGGCCTGTGGCCCGGCACAATGATGACGGTATGACGCTGGAGGTAATCCGACTTTGTGTACTGGATGGTTACAAGGATGCCTGCTCAAAACTTTATGCAGCAGCTTGGCGCGCAGCTCGCAACCTCGGATACTGCCGACTGATCACCTACACGCTAAAGTCGGAGCCGGGTACGAGCCTCAAGGCAGCAGGATGGCGAGTGATCGGTCAGACTCAGGCGCGGCCGCAGGGATGGGATACACCGAGCAGACGCCGGAAGATGGCTGAAAGATACCCGACTGAACAAAAAACGATATGGGAAATCAGTTAAGCGGGGGCGATACCAATCAAACGGAAATTAACCGTTTTCGATAAAGCCAACATGTTTATGAAGTGGCTTAGAAATATTAACGGATTTGGACTTATAGGTTCATGCGACCTATGTCACTCTTCTAAACTTTGCAGATTGGAATATCACACGGAACAAATAGGGAATACCGTCAAGTATTCGGCCACTTATGAATGCTTGAATTGCGGAGGAACCGCAGAAGTAAAAGAAGTTTGGAAAAAGCAATGATGAACATTGCGAAAAAAAGAGCGACACAAAAGGGAGGATGAACGGACATGAAATCAATTAATGAATTGGTGAAGGAAGCACACGAAGCGGCAAAGGAAAAGGGCTGGTATGACGGCAAGCAGCCTACATTTGGTGAAATGATCGTCAATATGCACGGGGAGTTGTCGGAGGCCTGGGAGGACTATCGGGATGGAAAGAAGCCGACTGATTCCTGGTATGAGGCTAAAAATTATGACGGCCAAATCGAAACGGTGACTACTGAATCACAGTGGGGCAGCGAATGGAAACCCTGCGGCATACCTTCCGAATTGGCGGATACTATAATCCGCATCTTTGACACCTGCGGCTACTACGGCATTGATTTGGAAAAGGCGATTGCCGAGAAAATGGCGTACAACGCGACACGTCCGCATCGGCATGGGGGAAAGGTCAGATGAGCGAAAGATTAACGGAACTGCAGGTAAATGAGGTGCGCGACCTTATCCACGAATGGCGCCCATTTGTGAGTGTTCTTCGCGATCCGCTGGAGCTCACGTTCACCTCTGAGCAGGCTGGTTGGGCGGAAGTTGACCGATTAAACCGACTTATAGTCTCCCTGCAAGAGCAGCTCCGCCAGGCCACCGAAAACGCCGCTCACTGGATTTGCAAGTTTCATGCCAACGAGACTAAGTTCCAGCGGCAGAATCAGGAGATTGGGCGGCTGCGGTCGGCTCTTGAATGGGCGAAGAGTCAATATGAAGCGGAATGGACCTATGAATTGGGCATTGGTGAAGTGGTTGAAGAGATCATTCAACGATTTGAACAGGGCGGTGATACTCAATGTCCAGAATAAGCACTCCGGATGAAATACGTAAAAGCATACTTGACCTTCGAAAGATATATTCCGATTTTTCGGATGAAGGTTTCTCCAAATGGTATGCCCGCAAGTATAAGGTGCAGGCGGACGTTGTTATCAAGGTGATTAAAGGGGCGAGCGGGGAATGACGAGTGACGAAATTATGAATTTGGCTCCCGGTCGGAAGTTGAATGAGATGGTCGAAGCAGCAGTCAACGAACTTGTCACCGATGATCAAGACCCGTTATATCTGTTAGGAGTTGGGAATTGTTCAGGGAGTGACGAACACGCCTTAAATTTATGGGAAATCGTTGAAAGCGTGGAATGCGTCGGCGTGCTGCGAATGGGAATGGACGCACCGATACCAATCCGTCACCTCGTAACGATCGGAGACACCAGCTATGAGTCAGGCGAGCCGCTATTCGTTTATACGTCCGACTGGAAGGAATCACTCTGCAAGGCATTCCTGCTCTGGCAGGCGCGATCCCGCGGCGATCACTATAACCCGGCATGGACAGAAGCAATGAGCCAGGCGCCAAAGCATGTTGTCAATTAGCACCGAAATTATTCCAAAATTATTCCTGAGAGGGGAAATATCAAATGTCGATCACTATAAAAGCCGGTTTTAATAAGCAAACGAAAGACAGCAAAAAGGAATCTGTGCAGTTTTACGTAAAGGGCGACGACGAGAAGAAGCCGGAGCTCAACGCGCTTACGCGATCCGTGGTCATTCTCAGCATCGACGGCGTGGAAGATACGCTGACGGCTGAGTTTAAGAAATCATCCAAGGATGCCAAAAAGACTGTGTTGGACTTCGAAGTGAAAGGCGACGCCTCCGCCGAAAAAGCGTTCGAGTTTTACAAAAAGGCTGGCTCCGATGTGGAGTTGACGATCACTGAATCTGATGAATCGCTGGAAGAGTTTGAGGAGCACCAGAAGTCCTACCGGGAAGGCCTCAAAGGTAAGATCAACCCGGACGGCACGGCGGACGTGGACGACCCAAATCAGGCGAAGCTCGACTTTGACGACGATGGCGATCCAATGGATGGCGTGGATGATAAGGATCCGGACGACGACGAACTGCCGTTCTGATGACGAAAGGCCCCGGCTTCGGCCGGGGTATCCCCTACGATGGAGGTGAGCGCGTTTGGGGCAAATGAGACTCGGCGATGATTTTTTGCCGGAATTAGATAGGAAAAAGACGCAGTGGGCAGTAGAGGACGCTTTAGAAAAGTATCGCATTTATAAATGGATAACATTTGACGATAGAGAAGCGAGCACTACTGCTGGTTATGAGCTCAAGGAGCATGCTCCTACAAATGTTACAAGTGACCAGACGGCGAGCATCGCCATTTACAACGTGGATACAAAAGAATCGAGACGAAAGTATTGTGAACGGATAGAGCGAGCGGTGAACAAGCTTCCGAGGATGGAACAGTTTCTGATAACGGAAAGGTATATGACACGAGAGGCCGAATACCTCAAAGATTATACAGTCTACAATCAGACGTTTAATCCGCCTATCAGCGAAGGTTATTATGTGAAAATTCGCTGGAAAGCCTTTTATAAACTCGCCCTTGCTCTGGACATTGCGGTACCAACCGAAGGACATCAAGTGTAGGGAGGAGATAGGAATGTTTCCACCGGGGAATGAGGTAACGATTGGGAAGCATACCTACTTGTTGGATTCCGAGAAGCAATCCATTCGAAGGTTTAATAAACGCACGAAAATGTGGGTCAGTATTACTTTCGGCGATGGGGTTGATGAAGACGAACTTTTGCAAAAGCTCACCGACGAATATATCAGGCAACATTTAGAAAAATAAGAAAGAAGCCCGACGTCAAAGTTGGGCTTCTTTTATATATTACCAGCATTTATTTTTAGTGTAAATTTTGCTTCGATGATTTTTGGTTGTACATTAAACTCACTAGCTCTCCCAGCTGAGCTAAGGCCCCGTGAGCGACGACTATTATATTGTATAAAATCGCGGACATGATGTCAACTGTTAATTTATAAAAAAAAGTCCGGCAAAAATCGCCGGAAATGATGCCGTTTAAAAGCGGATAGACGTAATTCTTGCGGCCGGAATCATGACCAGCTGTCCGGATTCATCTTTGATCTCCAGGGAATCGTCCTGCACGGAAGTCAAAGTTCCTTGCAGGACGGATCCGCCGCTCGTATGAATCGTAACGTTTTTCTCCAGCGACTCGGCCAGCTTGCGTCTCGTCTCGGTGTCGGGAAAGGTAGCGCTGGAATAAGATTGTTCGAGAAGATCCACACGGTTTGACAGCAGTTCAAAAGCGGCGTGAAGCGTACGAATACGTTTTCGCATCGGCCCGTTCAGCAGGAAGCGCAGCATACTCATCGAAAGTTCACCCCCTTCCCGCCGGAATCGTCTCTAGCAAAAGAGACAATATATCATATGTTCATAGATTTATAGAGTTTGGGTAAGAGGAGTGTAAAATGCAATTTGGTTGTCTCCCTAATGTGTGTTATATTTTGTACATATCGAGTTTTCGATTCGACCTATAAGGAGTGAACGAAGTTATGATTAAGCATATCGTTTTGTTTAAACTGAAAGATTCAACTCCGGAAAATATTGAAAAAATAGCGAACGTTTTGCGCGGATTGAAGGGAAAAGTGGAACAGCTTCGGGAACTCGAAATTGGATCCGATGTGGTCAAATCCGAACGTTCTTATGATATCGCCTTGGTGGCTACATTTGATTCTCTGGATGATTTGAACGGCTATCAGGTTCATCCGGAGCATCAAAAAGTCATCGGAATTATGAAGGAAGCAAGGGAAAGCCAGGCCGTGGTGGACTTTGAATTTTGAAAAGGGAGCTTAAATTGCCGTGTATTATGTGAACCGTGAGCAAATCGAGCGCAGACTTAAAGTCCTGCCGGAGTTGATTCGGGTTCTGCAGGAAACCGGATCCGCGCAGGAACAGGCGCTGCTGAACCGTTACGCCGAAGAACGCGCGCTGCATTTGGCGATTGAAGTTGTAACGGATGTCGGCAGCTATTTGATTGACGGTTTTATCATGCGCGATGCGAGCAGTTATGAGGACATCATCGACATTATGCGGGACGAGCAGGTCATTGATCACCATCTCTATTTGATCCTGACCGAGCTGGTTCGCTTGCGCAAACCGCTGGTGCAGGATTATTTGGATTGGGATCGCAGCGGGGTGCGCCGGCTTTCCGCAGAACTCGCTGCGGCCCTAGAGGATTTTGCCGGAAGCGTGCTCGTCTATCTGGAACGTGAAGGGACGATCTCCTGACAAGCGATCAAAAATTAGCTCCGTTAAGTGTGACCGGACAACCAAGAACTGCTTATAATAGATTAATCATATAGGCATTCGCCCTGATCGACGGTTCGTTGCCGAAGGTTAGAGGATTGCCGGACAAGGAGAGATGAGTCGTGAGCAAAGGAAACAAAGGTTGGCTGTGGGGTGCCGCCATCGGCACAATCGTGGGATCGGTAACGGCGCTATTGTTCGCCCAGAAAGCAGGGAAGGAACTTCGCAAGGATATTGCTGACGGAGCTCGTCAAGTCGGTGAAAAAACGCAGGAAGTTGCCGGAAAAGTCAGCGAGCAGGGCGCTCAGGTCGTGAACAAGGTGAAGGAAACGGCCGAAACCCTAGTCAGCGAATTTCAAGCGCGTCGAGCCGGAAAAGTGACGGAAGCGGTTGAAGCGTCGGAAGAGGCCGAAGTAGCGGAAGCACAAGTCTCCTCCGTGCCGGAAGAGCCGGAGGTTTCGGAAGAGGCCGAAGCGGCGGCGGCGTCGGAGATCGAAGAAGAAACCAAGTAGTTTGGGCATCGTTACATTCGCGGCATTTTGCCAGTCAAGCGAAAAAGACCCGGTTCGGGTCTTTTTCTGCGTACGTGCGAAAGAAGCGGAGGATTTGGCTCGGCATGGCCAAATAGGTCAACATTTAGGTACGCTTTATGTAATGGAGACATAAAGTACGTTATAGTCATTTAAAATAATCATAAAGGAAGCGGTATGTTCGTGCAGCAAGCCATCGCAATACTAGACTCGGGAGTGGGAGGACTCACTGTCTGCAAAGAAGTGATGCGACAGCTTCCCAGAGAGAAAATCATTTACTTCGGAGATACGGCCAGAGCTCCCTACGGTCCACGTTCTGCCGAAGAAGTCCGCTTGTTTACCGAGCAAATCGTAGATTATTTGATTCAGTACAATCCGAAAATGGTCGTAATAGCCTGCAATACCGCTACGGCGGCCGCGCTTGATTATATCAAGGCAAAGGTGAGAATCCCCGTGATCGGCGTGATTTATCCCGGAGCACGCGCGGCCATCAGCTCAACCAATACGGGAAAAATCGGGGTCATCGGCACCGTGGGCACAGTGAATAGCGGAGCCTATACCACAGCCCTCAGAGAGCTGAACCCGGCGATTGAAATCACAAGTAAAGCTTGCCCTGATTTTGTTCCGTTGGTGGAGCAAGGACTGTATGAAACCCCCAAGGCGCTTGAGGTCGTTCGCGATTCGCTAGCGGAGTTCAAAAATCATCCGATGGACTGCTTGATCCTAGGCTGTACGCATTATCCGTATCTTAAGAGCCAGATTCAGCAGGTGATGGGGCCCAAGGTGAAGCTGATTAGTTCAGCTGACGAAACGGCAAGGGAAATCAGCACGGTGCTTCATCAAAAAGGGCTTTTGGCAAAAGGAAATAGGCTTCCGATCCACCAGTTTTTCTGCAGCGGGGACGCCGATATGTTCCGGAAAATCGCTCTGGCCTGGCTGGGCGAGCAAATTGAATTGACGCCGATTGTCTGGCAGGTGTCAACGCCTTCTTAATCGAAAACGGCAAAAAACCTTTGGACGGGTTACCGCCCCAAAGGTTTTTTGATTCTTTAATGCAAGAGCTTGTTTATTCGCGTCAGGGCAAAGGACACATGACTTTAAGGACCCCTGGATCAACCGAGGCGTAAAGCGGCGTGGAGGCGACATGCTCTCCGTCCCCAAGCGCAAGGCGGGGAAGCGAGCTGTGAACCGAAATGTTTTTGCCGCGAAGCATCGAAACAAAGGAAAGTTTGGTATGTCCCTTGTAGAGCAGTGTCGGAAAAAGCAGCAAAAGCTTTAGCTTGGAGCAATCGTGAACGATGCAGATATCCAGCAATCCGTCATCCGGCCTGGCTTCAGGACAGATGGCAAGCCCGCCTCCATAGCTGACGACATTGCTGACCGCGGTTAGCCAGGCGGAGGAATAAGTATAAGTGACCCCGTCGCATTCTACTGTTAACGGTGCGGGACGAAATTTGATTAATGTATGAAGGATGCCAATCAGATAGGCCAATCTTCCCAAACGCAGAAAATTGCATATTTTTTTATAGTTGCTGGCGTTCACGTTGTGCGCCACCTCGGCGTCAAATCCAACGGCCAGGGCGGTGAGCGTGCTTCGTCCGGAAATGGAGATCAAGTCGGCTACCCGGGGCAATCCTTTGAGCATAACGTCCAGCGCGGCGGATGTGCGTTTCGGGATGCGAAATCCCCGGGCCGTATCATTGCCCGACCCGGCGGGAAAGACGGCTAGCGGTACGCCCGAACCGCGCAGCGCAGGCAGAAGGCTGTGAATGGTTCCGTCCCCTCCGATGACGCCTACCGCGTGCCAAGTGTTCGCTTCGGACAGCCGCTCCCGCAAAAATGTATGCGCTTGCTCGGCGCTATGCGTGATCGCATGCTGATAAGGGATGCCCTTTTTCTGCAGCAGCTTGCTTATTTTATTCCAGACACGGAGCCCCCCTCCATTGCCTGAATTTTGATTGACGATGAACAAATACATTGGCACTCCCCCATTTTTTGCAGGCCATTTGGTGTGATTTAAGTGTAAACAATATTTAAATAAATGAAAATCAAAAAATTTAACCGGCGAACGTTGAAAAGGAGTGGGACGTATGCAGCTGATTGCCATGATCACGATGCTGATCGATCATATCGGTCTGATATTTTTTCCGGGTGAGATGGTGTGGCGGATCGTTGGTCGGATCGCTTTTCCGATTTACGCCTATGCGCTTGTGCAGGGGTATGCCCATACCAAGAACTACGGGAAATACGTGCTCCGTCTGTTCCTGATTGCGGCACTTTCGCAAATCCCTTATCAAATCGCCTTTGATACGAACGGCTTAAATATCGTGGCGACCCTTTTTATGGCCTCGCTGGTACTTAAGGTGCTTGACGGTGTAAAGCCCGGGCTTCTCTCGGTCGCCATCATTTTGGTTATGTGCGTTTTTTTGGAGGTGCTTCCTTTCGATTACGGGGCATATGGACTGCTTCTTGTGCTTATATTCAAATATGCGAGACCCGCCGAGATGCCGGTCATGCACCTGCTGCTTAATCTCGCTTATCTTTTCTCGTACGGATGGGTGCTGCAGATGGCCAGCATCGTTCCGACCTTACTTATTGCCTATGGTCCGGCACTGTGGAAAAGGTTGGAGGCTTGGCGCTTGCCGCGTTGGGTGTGGCGGGCGTTTTACCCGGCTCATTTGGCAATCTTGGCGGTAATCGTATATTTGGCGAACCTTTGACGGCGGAGAGGGGGAAGGCGATTGAGTTCGGCAACGGAAGGGGCCCAGCCTTTTATCGTGCAGGTTGAGGGCGGTTACAGGTATGGACGTTTTCTGGAAGATTCGGAGCGGCTGCTGCAAAGATATAAGAAAATGTCCCGCGAGCAAGTCGGATTTAGCGTGCTTGGGAAACCGATCCACGCTCTTGTTCTTGGCGGCGGTCCGGAACTGCTGCATTTGAACGCGGCGGTCCACGCAAATGAATGGATTACGGCGCCGCTGCTGCTGAGATTTGTGGAGCGGCTCGCGGGACGGAGCATCGAAGGTGCAAACGATTGGTTGACCCGGTATTCGTTATGGTTTGTCCCTTTGTCCAATCCGGACGGAGCCAATTTGGCGCAGGACGGCATTCCGTCCGGATGTCCGTATGCGGATAAGCTGCTCGAATGGAACGGGGAATCGGGCGATTTCAGCAGATGGAAAGCCAACATTCGCGGCGTGGACTTGAACGATCAGTTTCCGGCGTTCTGGGAAGAGGAGCATAACCGCCGAGCGGCCGAAGGGCCTTCTCCCCAGGACTTCGGCGGCACCGCGCCGCTCAGCGAGCCGGAGGCAGCGGCATTAGCGGGGTTGACTCGCGAAAAGAGATTTAGCAGAGTGCTTTCGCTGCACACGCAAGGGAAGGAAATCTATTGGAATTACAGGGATATGGAGCCGCCGGAAGCGGAAGGGTTGGCCGAACGCATGGCTCTGGCGGGAGGATACCGGGCTGTCAAGCTGAGCGGCAGCGACGCGGGTTACAAAGACTGGTTTATTCAGGAGTTCCGGCGTCCGGGGTTTACGGTAGAAGCCGGAGAAGGAGTCAATCCGCTACCTTACGGGGATTTCGAGCTGATCTATCAACAATTGGAGCCGGTTCTCGTTCATTTTATCCGGGGGTAACCCCGGATTTTTTGCTTTTTGAAATCAGGGAAATCGGGTACCTTATAGATAAGAAAGAAAGGAAAGCGGGGGAATCTATTCAAAATGAAATGGAAAAATTGGTGGTCGCTGCGGCGGTGGTCCCGCATTTTTCGCCGGGTTCCCAGGCTGCTCACTTCCTCGCGCGTACCGGTCGCCGATAAGCTGCTTTTAATCGCGCCCGCGCTTTTGTATTGGGTGCTGCCCGATGTTTTGCCCTGGATTCCCTTGGACGACATGGCGGTAACCTTGCTCCTGATGGACTGGTTTGTCGCCCGGGCGGACCGCAAATATCCTGAGGCCTAACGGTTTAGCTAAGATTTGAGAGCTTTTCGAGGAGTTATGCTTGCGCGATGAGCGCCTATTCTTTACAATAGGAATGTTAGCGAGTTACTCTTGTAAAGTTTGTAAAGTTCATTAGAGACAGGAGAGATCATATGAGCGTCAAAATTACCCGCAATGCGGCCAAAGTTATAAAGAAGGAAATGGAAAAGGAAGAGAACAAGGGTCTGGTGCTGAAGGTTTTCATTACTCATTCCCATGGCGACCATGCCCACTATGGCCTTGATTTGGTCAAGCCGGGCGAAAAGGACCAAGTCGTATCGACCGACAAAGAAATCGACGTGATCGTCGATTTGAACGAGCCGCTCCTGCAAGGCATCAAAATCGACTACTTGTATTTTCCGGAAGAAGGTTTTGTCATCACGAACCCTTCCCAAGGGAACCACGGTGACCACTAACAGCACAACCTTATAAAGAAGGGACCAAGCATGGCAAACGATATTCGCATTTGCGATAAATGCAATCATATCCGAATTAAGACCTTTGTGCCGAAGCTGCAAAAGCTCGCCCCGGACGCCGACATCAAAATCGGCTGCAAGTCTTACTGCGGCCCTTGCGGCAAACGGGCATTCGTTTATATCAACGGCCGTTACGTCAGCGCTCCTACGGAAGATGAAGTGCTGGCCAAGGCCGCGCCGTTCGTCAAGAAACCGAAAGAACAATAGATGGCAGGACAAAACCGCCGGAGAAGCGCTCTCCGGCGGTTTTGTTTACTTTATTCCTTTGCCGCCCACAGGCACGATGCGGATGGGTTCGACGCCGGCGATCATCGGCATGGCCCTCTGAATGGCTGCCTTCGTTTCTTCCATTTCAAGGGAAGCTTGATGTGCCGAGGCATCGCTCCATACCTCAGTGACCCATATGCAGTCGGGATCCGTCTCCGAAATATTCACTACGTACAGCTCGCATTCGTCAATGGATTGCATAGCGGCCGAAGCTTCCAGCAAGATCTGCAGCAAGGCTTCCCGCTGTCCGGACTTCGCCGTAAACTTTGCATACATCCCCGTTTTTGCCAAGCTCTTCACCTCGATTATTTTTGGCCTTGCCTTCATGATAAACGAAATATGCCGAATAAACCAACTTTAAGGGGTAGTGCTGCCGGCATCATCATTCTTTCTAAAATCGGCTATCAAATTAGAGGTAACGAGCGTATCCGAAATATCAAGCTGCTTCAGCGCTTCCTTATGAGGAGCCCGGCACGAATCAATATCGGTTTTGTCCCGCGTGGCGAGATCATAGCAGCTTCCGTTTTCGAACCGGTTGTCGGCCGAAGGAATATAATACAGCTTGCCGTCCGTGAACGCACCCGAACGAAGCACCACCATTCTTTGAGTATCCGGGCCGGAAAACATGTTGTTGCCCATCATATAATAGGGCGACGATGGAATGCCCAGCAAATGCAGCAGCGACGGAGCCATATCCAATTGCCCGGCGGGTTCGTCGTAAATACCCGCGTGCTTGCCGTCAGGAAGATGAACAAGCAGCGGCACTTGATTCATGATTTGATGCATGTCCAAATCGGTAAGCGGCTTGCCGAGGAATTTTTCGTAAGCGGCTTTGTCCGTGATGGAGTCGTCATGATCTCCGTAAAAATACAATATTGTATTGTCCCACAGACCATCCTGCTTCATGCCGTCGACGAGTTCGCCCAAAGCCGCATCCACGTAATGGACCGCCTGCAGGTAATCGCCGAAAATCGTTCCGTCGAATTCTCCCGTGTCCAGCTCCTGCAAGCGGTCCGGAAGCGAATAAGGATGATGGCTCGACAAAGTGATCAGGAACGAGTAGAACGGCTGCTTTTCCTGCGTCATATAATCCAGCGACTGGCGGAAGAAGGACTTGTCTCCAAGCGACCAGCCGAGCGGTTCGTCGATTTTGTAATCTTTTTTATTGTAGAACCGGTCGTATCCCATCGCTTTATAAACGATATTCCGGTTCCAGAAGCTGCCCTCGTAAGCATGGAAGGCCGCCGTGGTATAACAGCCCTGGTCTTTTAAAATCTTCGGCAGCACGTCATAATCGTTCTCCGGGTAACGGACGAATACCGAGCCGGTCGGCAGCGGATGCAGCGAGCTTTGCGAAGAAAAATCGGCGTCCGAAGTACGGCCTTGCCCGGTTTGATGATAATAATTCGGGAAATAGAGGCTTTCCTTCATCAGTTTGTTGATGTTGGGGGTAATCTCCTGCCCGCCGATTTCTTTGCCGATCATAAAGTTCATAAAAGCTTCGGCCTGAACGACGATGACATTCGAGTCCTTATAAGCGCCAAACGTGTCGTTCTCCACTTGACGGGTTCCCTGCGTATCTTTAAACCACTGCTGAATTTCGTCTTTTTCTGCCGCGGACAGCTTTTTGGGGCCTCCGACATGCTCTTTGATGTATTTGGAGGCGTCGTAATAATGAAATCCGAGCAGTCCGGTAACGTTGTACAGGGACACGTTCCACCAGTTGTTCTGGAACAAGCCAAGCGCCCAGGTTTTCGCGTAAAATGTGATCGGCCCGACCGCCATGGCAAAACCAAGCACAAAGACAAGCACTCCGTTCAAAAACGGCCGCAGGCGTTTGGGCTTGCGGGAAGCCGGACGAATGGAAAAGCTGTATCCGGCATGGAAATGATTGTTTGAGACGCTCCGCGGCTTGCCGCGAAGGGCAAAAAAGACCATGAGCAAAAACCAGGCCCCCCAGTCTGCGATTAGCCAAAGATCGGAATGGTGAATCAGCGACTGGATGCTGTCGCCGAGCTCACTCACCTGCCCGGCCTGCATCAGCACCGGTACCGTAATGAAATCCCCGAAATAGCGGTAATATACCAAATCCGAAAAAATAAGAGCGGTAAGCAGAACATTAAGACTAATCAGCGCGATCGTTCTTCCTCTTCGGGGCAGCCATATCGTCCAGAAGGAAACGAGCAAAATGGAGCCGACGGCGATGATGTCGTCCAGCCAATTCATGTCGATGTACAAGGCATGCAGGTTGGAGTGGAGAATTCTCAGTTTTAAAAAGATAGCGGCGATAAATAAAAGATACTCCAGATTGCGGAATTGCAGCAGATTGACGATCCGGCTCTGACCGCCAAACCCGCGGTTTGAAGAAAAATTCATATGTAAGCCTGACTCCTTTCGTAAAGGGAGAAACCCTCCCACCGAAGCCTAATGGCGTGGAGGAAGGGGTCCCAGAAACTGCAGATATTGACATTCGATGCGGCCGTTGAACAGCTTGCGCCGCTTGTCCGCTTTGCGCTGGAAATCGTGCTCGAACTGCTTGGTTGGCGTCAAAGTGAAGAAGGACCAGGTCGGCAGCTCGGCGGTCACGCGACCAAGCTGGGCAATCAGCCGGCGCACTTCCTTTTCTTCCCCGATCCGTTCCCCGTAAGGAGGGTTCGTAATCATGCAGCCGTAATCGCCCTCGGGGCGGATTCTGGCGGCGGGAAGAACCTGAAAGTCGATTTCCTTGGCAAGTCCGGCGGCTTTGGCGGCAGCTTTGGCGATTTCGATCGCTTCCGGGTCGATGTCGCTGCCGGCGATATTCAGCGGAATGTCGTCTTTTACCGCGTCGATCGCTTCTTCTCTTGCCTGCTGCCAGAGCGCTTCCGGCACGGCCGGCCAACTCTCGGCGTTGAACGTGCGCCGCAGTCCGGGCGCGATGTTCCAGCCGATCATCGCCGCTTCGATCGGCAGCGTCCCCGAGCCGCAGCACGGGTCGTAGAACGGGCGCGCCGGGTTTTGATTCCAGCGGCTGAGCAGGATCATCGCGGCCGCCATCGTTTCCTTAAGCGGCGCTTCCGTCGCCTGCTTGCGGTAGCCGCGTTTATGCAGCGCGGGACCGGTCGTATCGAGCGTAAGCAGCGCCTTGTCGTTCAGGAGATTAATCTCAATTACGTAACGAGGGCCGGTTTCCTCGAACCATTCGGTGGTGTACGACTGCTTCAGCTTTTCGACCACCGCTTTTTTGACGATGCCCTGACAAGCAGGGACGCTGCTGAGCTGCGATTTATGCGACCGTCCTTCCACCGGGAATTCCCCGTTCGCGGGGATCCAGTCCTCCCAAGGCAGCGCTTTCGTGCCTTCGAACAGCTCGTCGAACGTCACGGCGGAGAATTCGCCCATTTTGATCAAAATACGATCGGAGGTCCGCAGCCACAAATTGCAGCTGCAAATATCGATAAAATCTCCGCTGAAGGTCACGCGGCCGTTTTCGGTCACGGTATCGGCGTATCCTAAATCTTTCAGTTCGCGGGCTACCACGGCTTCAAGCCCCATGGGAGCGGTTGCGATAAGTTGCAAAGGTCCTGACATATTAGAAGATCAACTCCAGCTCTACTCAAAACTTGTGGGATAGCGGCAAAAACCATACAATTCAGTATAGGACAATGTTCAACAAGTTACAAACCTCATTTTACCCATCATTGACAATCGGGCATGATCCGCACCTGGGTAAAATGGAATAGAAAGGACGACGAAATCCATGCTTACTTCGGAACAATACAGTGAAGAATTATATAAAAAAGACGAGGTTCTGGCCAAGGTGACCCAATCGATTCTGGACAGCGGAATGAACGATGTGTCGGTGGCCCCCGGTTACGGCCGGTTGCTTACCCTTCTGGTCAAGCTGTCGGGCGCGAAGTCGGTGCTTGAAATCGGCGCGCTTGGCGGATATAGCGGCGTATGTCTGGCGAGAGGGCTGGCGGAAGGCGGCCGGCTCGTGTCGCTGGAGCTGAAAGCGGAAAACGCGGAACTGGCGCGGAGAAACCTGGAAGGAGCCGGATACGGCGGCGCGGCCGAATATCGGATCGGGCCCGCGCTGGACAGCTTGGAGGACCTGGAGGAGCGCGGCGAACGGTTTGACTTCTTTTTTATCGATGCGGACAAAGAAAATTATCCGGCCTATCTGGAATACGCCATCAAGCTGGCGAATCCGGGCGCGCTGATCGCCGGGGATAACCTTCTGCTGCGGGGGCGTACGCTGAATCCGGAGAAGAACGGACCGTCCGTGCAAGCGATGCGGAGGTTCAACGAGATGATCGCCCGCGACGAACGGTTGACCAGCACGGTACTGCCGGCTTACGACGGCTTAGCTTTGGCTTTGGTCAAATAACCGGATCAATAACGATGAAGAAAGACTCGCTTGAAAAAGTGAGTCTTTCTTTGTGAAAATTACCACAAAATAATTACGGGGGATTTTTACTTTCTTTTTTGGCGGCAGGGCTTGATTTTGAAAGGGTTTACGGTACTTTTGTGGTACGCTGTTAACAGCTGGGGATCGTTAAACTGCGGAACTTAACTCAAACTAAACTAATCGGGGAGTCGAAATGATATATACGGTTACGTTAAATCCATCGATTGATTACATTGTGGAAATTGCGAATTTGAAGACGGGCGCTTTGAATCGGATGACCCGGGATCTCAAGCTTCCGGGCGGAAAAGGGATCAACGTTTCCCGCGTCCTGAGCAGATTGGGGGTGGAGAACACCGCGCTTGGTTTTTTGGGGGGATTTACCGGACGGCATATCGAGGAGCTTTTGCGGGCGGAATCGATTCGGACCGACTTCGTGCGCGTAGCGGGGGATACCCGGATTAACATCAAGCTGAAGCATGGAGAAGAGACGGAAATCAACGGCCAAGGCCCGGAAATTTCTCGCGAAGAAGCGGAGGGCTTGCTGCAAAAGCTGTCGGCGCTGCGTAAAGGGGATGTTCTCGTCTTGTCCGGAAGCGTTCCTCCTTCGTTGGGCGGCGATTTTTACGGGAGCTTGATCGGCGCTTGCATACAGGTTGGAGCCGATTTTGTGATCGACACGACCGGAGAGGCGCTACGGCAGGCACTTGTTCATAGGCCGCTGCTCGTGAAGCCCAACCATCACGAATTGGCTGAGCTGTTCGGGGTGAAGATTGAGACCCGGGAGGAGCTTGTGTTCTATGGCAGCAAACTACTTGAGGATGGCGCGCAGCATGTGCTGATTTCCATGGCGGAGGAAGGAGCTTTGCTCATTACGGCGGATACGGTTTATCACGCAAGCGCTCCGTCAGGATCCGTAAGGAATTCGGCCGGGGCCGGGGATTCGATGATCGCCGGATTTGTCGGTACGCTGGCGCTTGGCGGGGATTTCCTTGAAGCGTTCCGCACGGGGGCGGCAGCCGGGAGCGCTACGGCGTATTCCGATGATCTGGCCGAAAAAGAGCAAATGGACAAGCTTCGTTCTCAAGTGGCTATTTCAAGATGGCGTTAAGAAAAGCTTTTATCGGCCATGCAGCGATCGGGAATCTATCGGCTTGACGCCTTTACGAGCAAGTCGTATGTTACCATATGAAGGCAAACTTTTTCTTCGCAGGAGGTTGTGGAATGAGCATATACGAATACAAAGCGAAAAACATCCGCGGTCAGGAAATCGGCTTGGATGCCTATCAAGGAAAGGTTCTTCTGGTAGTAAATACGGCAAGCAAATGCGGCTATACTCCCCAATACGAAAGCTTGCAGAAGCTGTATGAGACTTATATGGATAAAGGCCTCGTAATTGTCGGATTCCCCTGCAACCAGTTTGGCGGACAAGAACCGGACAGCAATGAGAATATCCAGGCTTTCTGCACCTTGAATTATGGGGTAACGTTCCCTATGTTTGAGAAAATCGACGTCCTGGGTCCCGACAAACACCCTTTGTTCGCTTACTTGACGGAGCGCCTGCCGTTCCAGGGCTTTGACCTCGAGAACTCAAACGCTAAATTTTTGCATGATATCCTGGCTGAACATAACCCAGAATCATTGACCAACAATGAGATCAAGTGGAATTTTACGAAGTTCTTGATTAACCGTGAGGGCGAACCCGTTCAGCGATTTGAGTCGCCGGTCGATCCGCTGGAGATTGGGAATGCCATCGAGAAGCTCATCTAGTTTCTTTGATCCGGTCACTTTACGTGAAAAAAAAGCACTGCAACCTAATCGGGCTGCAGTGCTTTTTTGATTGAGTTTTTCAAAAGTTTGGATTTGGCGCAGCTTACTGCTGCTCATTCCGGTACAGGTGGCTCCATCCGTTGCCGATGAACTGCTGCGGAAATTCCTGCTGGTGAGGCGGCTGTTGTTCAGATTCCCGAGTGTAGTAACCCGAGGGCGCGTAGGTCATCGGCGACGGGGCTGAAGGAGTCACAGGGACCGTGGCGCCGACCGGAGCGTTCGGTTTGTTCTCGGCACCCTTCACGCAATTTGCGGGAGGTCCGATGATGACCGTATCCTTCAGAGGGGCAAACGCTTCTTTCACTTTGTTTTCGTCAAGGCAGTAAGTATGGGCAAACACACTTGCCGGCGTTAATCTCAGCATATCGGAGGCCGTGATGATTTCCGGAACCGGCGCATCGAAGATCGCAATCAACTTGGTGTCGTCGGCCGTTGCGATCTCGTAATGCCACCACCCTTGCGGAACATTGGCGACTTGGCCCGGGTGAACCGGAAAATTGAGCAGTTTTTTCGTAAAGGGATTGATCAAGGACACGACCGCCGAGCCTGCGATGCAGTAAACCAATTCCGAAGCGTTTTGATGAATATGCGGTTCGACGACATTTCCTCTGGTGAGGCGGATTTCCAAAATCGACGTATTCCCCAAAGTATTCAGTTGGTCGATTCCAAGAGCGTTAATATAATTGTGACTATCCTTTATGAAAAAAGGATTGTTTTTGAGATCATACGTGAACTGAACATTAGGGGAGGTAAAATCCATATAAGATACAGCCACTTGCGTTCCCTGCCTTTCTTTTGATGATATGGGCTTTTGCCCTGATGAAGTATCCTATGATGCAGACCTATTTAGTGTGATTCGGAAGCGAATGTTCCGTTTTTCACAAAATTCGATTGATTAATAAATGCAGGGTAAAGTATAATGATGCGGGCTTGGCTATATAAAATACGGCAGCCAGAAGGAATTGTGAATTCATGGAAACTCAAAACGAAAACCGTGCTTTAAAAAAATCGGTGACTTTTATCGAAGCGCTGGCGATTGTGGTAGGCGTGATCATCGGATCGGGCATTTTCCTCAAACCGGGCATCGTGCTCAGCGACGCGGGCTCGCCTTGGATGAGCATCCTGGCTTGGGTAGCCGGCGGGATCATTACTTTGGCAGCGGCCCTTTCCGTTGCGGAAATCTCCTCGGCGATTCCTAAGACCGGCGGACTGTACGCCTATCTTGGCGAGCTCTACGGGAACGTATTCGGCTTTCTGCTCGGCTGGGTGCAGACGATCATTTCTTATCCGGCTTCGGTGGCGGCACTGGCGATTGCATTCGCCTCATATTCCGGATTTTTCATTCCGATGAACGGGCTTGAACAAAAACTCCTCGCCGTAGCTATTTTGATATTTATACTCGTCATGAACGTCATCGCTACGAAATACGGTGGCATGATCCAGACCATCGCGACGGTCGGCAAGCTCGTTCCGGTCGTAGGGATTATCGGTTTCGGGCTGTTTTCCGGCGGGGCTCCGGGTTTCGGCGGCATTCATTCGGCCGCGACGGGCGCCGGATTTGGCGTAGCGGTGCTAGGCACGCTGTGGGCGTACGACGGCTGGATCGGCGTGACGAATATGGCGGGGGAGATCAAGAACCCGGCCAAAACGCTGCCGAAGGTCATTTCCATCGGCGTTATTTTTGTGATATTCGTGTATGTGCTGTTCAATTTCGCCATTTTCAAGGTATTGCCTTACGAGGCGATTGTGAGCTCGAAGGCGCCCAGTGCCGACGCGGCGGAAAAGTTATTCGGGGGCGGGGGCGGCAGCTTTATTACGGCCGGCATCATCGTGTCCGTATTGGGAGCGCTGAACGGCTATCTGATGACCGCGGCTCGGGTTCCGCAGGCGATGGGCGAAAAGGGTGAACTTCCATTCTCACGGATGCTCAGCCGGATCCACCCGAAATTTCAGACGCCGGCGAATGCGCTGATTTTTCAAGGACTATTGGCGATAATCTATATCTTTTCCGGGACGTTTGATACTTTGACGAATTTGCTGATTTTCGTACTCTGGATCTTTTTTACGATGGGTGTGTTCGGGGTATTCCTGCTGCGGCGGAGAAAACCGGCCGGGTCAGGACTGTACCGCGTTCCGCTCTTCCCGCTGACGCCCCTGGTCGGTATCGTGGGCGGCGTGTATATTTTGGGGAGCACGGTGATCAGCAATCCGGTTCAATCGATGATTGGCATCGGCATTACTTTGATCGGGCTGCCGGTATATTACTTCATGAGCCGTCCAACAAAGGATTAAAAGAATAACTGGAAAAATCGGTAGTCACCGGATGCGGGGAACTTTACGTTCTCCGCATTTTTCGTTTCGGCCGTCCATAAAAATAGGTGAGGAGCGACAGAAATTGAGAGGAGAGTGAAGAGGACCATGCCGTATCCCATGTATCCTTATATGGGCTGGGAACACCGCTGCACGAACGTTCCCGTTGTGTTTCCCCCGCAGCATCAGGACCGGCATCCCGGGTTTGAATATGTGATGGATCCCCGTCCGATATCGAGCAATTTAGCCTATACCGGTAGCGGAAGGCTGAATCAAAGGATAGCGATCGTCACCGGAGGGGATAGCGGGATCGGACGCGCGGTGGCGATCGCGTTCGCCAAGGAAGGCGCCGATCTGGTCATTCCTTATTTAGACGAGCATCGGGATGCGGCCGAAACAAAGCAAGCGATCCGGGAGCTCGGACGGGAGTGCGTGACCATTGCCGCGGATTTGCGTCAGGAGGAGGCCTGCCGTTTTGTCGTGAAGCAAACGATCCAAACTTTTGGACGGCTGAACATTTTGGTCAATAATCATGGCGTGCAATTCCATCAAAGCAGCATATTGGATATTACGAGGGAGCAACTGATGAATACGTTCCAGACGAATATCCTTTCATTCTTCGATATGACCAAAGCCGCGTTGCCCTTTTTGGCGGCAGGAAGCTCTATCATTAACACGACCTCGGACACGGCGTTTTCCGGCATGGCCAACATGATCGATTATACGGCAACCAAAGGGGCCATCGTATCCTTTACCCGCTCGTTAGCCTTGTCTCTGGCCGACCAGGGTATCCGCGTCAACGCGGTGGCGCCCGGACCGACGTGGACGCCGCTGATCCCTTCCGCGTTTACGGCGGAGGAGGTGCGGACCTTCGGCACGGAGGTGCCGCTGCGGCGGCCGGGGCAGCCGTTCGAGCTGGCACCGGTCTATGTGCTGCTGGCGTCCGACGATGCCTCCTACATCTCCGGCCAAATTATGTTTGCAAACGGCGGATCGGTCGTGACTTGATTTGAAATCCCGGGACAGATCCGCTCCGGATATCCGTAATCGATTGCAGTACGATACTGCTATTTTTGCGGCCCTCTACTATATCTCAATTTTCGGCTTTCACAGCCGCTCACTGCGACGTACGTGAAAAAAGCCTGCAAAAGTGCAGCTTTTTGGCTTCTACAGGCTCGTTCTGGAGAAAACCTGCAAAAGTGCAGGAATTTAGGCCATTATCGTCTAAATCACAGCTTACTATGCTCAAAAAACTGCAATTTTGCAGGAATTCAACCATCATGCATGCAAAAAGGTTCCAAAAGATGTATTTTTGCAGGTTTTGGTCATAGGTGTTCATAGTCGCTGTATCGCGTTCGTTTGAAGCTCGTATCTCACGATATGCTTGCCTTTTACCCCGTAGACCGCGGCAAATAACCCCTTAGTACATAACGATTGAAGCACTCGAACCGCGGTGCGATGATTTATGCTTAAATAAGTCTCTACATCGATTGGGCGCAGCGGGCGGCCTAGCGTGCAGGCTAAGCGGAGAATCTCTCTTTCCATGACATCATCGAAATCAACCTGAGCAAAGGATGTCTGATAACGGCTTAACACCAATCGCAGAAGTGTTATGCATAGTTCGGGACGGTTAGCGGCGTCGTCATAAGCAAAAGAGATAACCTGAAACCCCATCGCTGCCAAAAACGTTTCCCGATTCAGCTCGTTGCAGTATTTTTGCCGGTCCATATCTTTTACATGCGCTCCAAATCCCTTGACTTCCATAATCAGCTTTACCGGAGGCGTAAGCCAGGCGAAGTCGCAGAAGTACGACAGCCCTCGCCAATCGAGAACCTCATACTCCGGATGCAAATCGTCGAAATTACCGCGAAGCGGCCACCAAACGTTGCGGCAAAACAATTTTTCGGCTTCCCGGTGCCCTCGCTCCAAACGCCCCTTTCTTTCACCGTTTCTCCGACGCAGATGATGTTCGATAAAGATGGAATGCGATTGTTCAAAAGTCATCCTATTTCCCTCCCCAAAAAATAAAACGCCCCGGCTCCATATAAATGGATCGGGACGTTCTTCGTCTTACTATGATAGTATCCGTTATCCGAAGTGATTTCAAATACCGATTGACAGAAGCGCGGATCTGCTTTACATTATGAATGAATTAAAAATTATTCATTCACCGTTCACCTATCCGGTATATATACTAAATTGGAGGTACACCAAGTGGAGGACAAAAAAGCCGAACTCTTTCGCTGCGGAAAAGAATTGTTCAGCGCAAAGGGATTTAAAGATACCAGCATCGCCGACATTACGAAAAAAGCGGGAATGGCCGTGGGTACTTTCTACAACTACTATTCATCGAAAGAAAAGTTGTTTATGGACATTTTTCTGGAGGAGAACGTCAAGCTGAAAAAAAGTATGGTGACAGCTATTGATCCCGGCCAGGATCCGTTATCCATGATCAAAGGATTTCTGTCGATGAACCTCGAGGGAATGAAATCGAATCCCATTCTGAAAGAATGGTACAACCGGGACGTCTTCGGCAAAATTGAAAAGCAATATCGCGAGGATCAGGGAAACGATGCGGTTGATTTCATATACGGCGGTGCGGCCGAAATGGTTCAAAAATGGCAGGAAGAAGGAAAGATGCGGAGCGATATCAAGCTTGAGATGATCATGGCCATTTTTGGGGCATTGATTAATATCGATACCCATAAAGAAGAAATCGGGCTTGAATTTTTCCCCGAATTGTTGGATCACATGACGGAGTTTGTTATGAAAGGGTTAGCGAAGCCGTTTTAGTGAGAGTTCGGGCCGGAAAAATTTCCGGCACCGTAAAATGAATGAATATAAAAATGTTCATTCAATATGCAGGAATATTTTGGCATGTTAAGCCATAGATAGGAGGAGAAAGACGTGAGCCAAGCCGTAGCCGTCCAATCCATAAGCCTTGGGATGGGGACGGAAATATTGCATAACGCGTTCGGCGAACTTGCCAAGGAAGCGCTGCGTGCCGCAGAAGCTGAGGCGGAAAGGCTGGAAAATATGCTGAGCCGGTTTATTCCGGGCAGCGAGGTCGGCAGAATCAACGAATCCGCCGGCAAAAGGCCTGAAAGGATCAGCACCGAAGCCTATGAAGTGTTATCGACTGCCGTTGGCTTTTCCCGCCGTTGTCTGGGCTTGTTCGATGTTACTATCGGACCTTTGGTAAAGCTGTGGAATTACAAGTATGCGTCACGTATTCCCGAAGAGAGGAGGATCAGGGAAGCCCTTACTCTGGTGAACTATAAGGATATAGCGTTGGATTCTTCGGCAATGACAGCAGGGCTTTCCAAACCGGGACAATCCATCGACCTCGGAGGAATCGGGAAAGGGTACGCCAGCGATAAAATTTTGGAGGTGTTCCGGAAATTCGGCATTTCATCGGCATTCTCAAATATCGGCGGAAACGTGGCCGTGTTGGGGGCAAGGCCGGACGGATCGCCGTGGCGTGTGGGAATCCGGCATCCCAGACATGAGAAGAGATTGGCCGGCGTCGTTTCGGTTACGGACCGGGCGGTAGTCACATCCGGCGATGACCAGCGTTACTTTGTGGACGGCGAGGGGAAACGGCGCCACCATATTTTGGACCCCTCCACGGGCTATCCGGCGGAATCGGGTTTGGTAAGCGCAACTGTGATTACGGACAGTGCTATGGCTGCCGATGCGTTGTCGACCATCTTGTTTGTCGCCGGGCTCAATAGAGGCATGGAGCTTTTGGGGAGCTTTCCGGAGGCAGAGGCTATTTTCGTGGACAGCGACTTGCGGATTCACGTTACTCCGGGACTGAAAGACCGCTTTCGGGCGAGTGAGGAGATGAAGACATATATTCTGGAGAGATGAAAGGAGAGGGTCGATATGACAGAAAAGCGGAACATCCGGAAAAAGAAAGGGAGATTGAAAATGTGGATTATTGGACTGGTTATTCTTTTGGTGGCGGGAGCGGGCGGAGCAATGCTTTTTACGGAAGGGGAGCGGCGTGAAGGTAGGAATCTGCCTATTTCTAACGTGAATTTCAAACAGCTCAAAGACGGTACTTATACCGGAGAGTACGAAGGCGGAAAGTACAAAATGAGAGCCAATAAGGTCCAGGTAACTATATCCTCGGGCAAAGTAACGGATATCAAGGTGTTGATGAACAAGGAGAAACGCACGTCCGAATTCTCGAACGAATTGTTCGGAAGGGTTGTCCGGTCGCAGTCTTTACAGGTAGATACGATCAGCGGAGCGACGATTACTTCGAAGGCTTACCTTAAGTCGGTGGAAGATGCGCTTAAACATGCCCTGAAATAGCTTTTGCAGCAATGGGGACTTTCTAACGGAACGAAAGAGGGGTAAACGATGATATTTTATTTTTCGGGGACGGGCAATTCACTTTTTGCCGCCAAACATATCGCCAGCCAAAGCGCCGAAGAACTGGTGTCCATATCCGCGGCGGTTAACGGCGGGGGGAGCAGCTACGAATACGATCTGAAAGAAAATGAAATCGTAGGATTCGTGCACCCGGTTTATGCATGGGGGCCGCCGCCTATCGTACTTGAATTTATCTCAAAACTCAAGCTGAATCATTACCGGGGAAATTACGTATTCTCCGTTGCTACCTGCGGAGGCAGCGCGGGTAATACCATGGAGGTCGTAAAGGCCAGGCTGAAGGGACGGGGAATTACGTTAAACGGCGGATTCTCCATCGTCATGCCGAACAACTATATTTTAATGGGCGACGTGGATTCCAAAGAGATCGAGCAGGAAAAACTGATCTCGGCGAGCCAAGTCCTGCGGGACATTAACCAAGCGATTCATCGCAGAACATCGGAGTTCCGTGTCGAAAAAGGCCGATTCGCTTGGATATTAACCGGAGTGGTCAACCCTATGTTTGCCAAACATGCTTCGGACGCGTCGAAATTTTTTGCGGATGACCGCTGTACCGGCTGCGGTATATGCGAAAAGGTATGCAACCTTCGCAATATTAAAGTTACGGATGGACCGCAATGGGGACAGCGCTGCACCCAATGCCTGGCGTGCGTTCACTACTGCCCCTCGAAAGCGATTCAATACGGTAAAGCTACTATAAAAAAAGGAAGGTACACCAACCCTCATATCAGCATTCAGGAAATTATAAAGGAAAATCGGTTGAACGGCTGAGTTCGGCCCAAGCTTCGGCTTCGGCAGCGCGGGCTTTGGAGGCTTTGTCGGCGGCGCTAAGGGCATCCGAACCGAGCAAAAGGCGGAGCGGCGGCTCTTCAAGCTGCACCAGGTCCGTAATTATTTTCGCGGCGCGGGCCGGGTCCCCGGGCTGTTTCCCTTCAAACGATTCGCGGAACCGATGCAGCGCGCCGACCGTCTCTTCATAATCCGCGCCAACCGGGCTTTTGCGCATCGACGAACCGTTCCAATCGGTGCGGAATCCGCCCGGCTCGACAATGATGACTTTGATGCCAAGCGGCTTCACTTCGTTATTTAATACTTCGGAGAAGCCTTCAACCGCGTATTTAGCGGTTTGATACGCTCCCATTCCGGGCGTTCCGCCGACTCGTCCGCCTATGGACGAAAACTGGATAATGTGGCCCGAGCGCTGTTTGCGGAGGACGGGCAAAGCGGCTTTCGTCACATTCACTACACCGAATAAATTCGTTTCGATCTGCGCACGAAAGTCCTCATCGTCCATCTCCTCGATCGGTGCGCTGTTTGCGTATCCGGCGTTATTGACAACGATGTCGAGGGCTCCAAATTCGTCCAGCGCTGTTTGTACGGCGGCACGAGCGGCCTCCGCCTCCGTGACATCAAGCTCAATGGTGCGAACCCGATCGCCATATGTTTCCGACAGTTCGCGAAGCTGCTCGGGACGGCGTGCGGTGGCGACGACCCGGTCACCTTTTTCCAGCGCCGCAATGGCAAGCTCTTTGCCCAGTCCCCGGGAGCTTCCGGTAATAAGCCATACTTTCGACATGCTATTCTTCATCCTTTCTCGGATATAGGTTATTAGTGCGCGTTTTGCGGTTCGTATGAAGAATAACACATTACACATACAAAGTAAACAAAAGAGACGTATATTGTCTATTTAATATCACTCCGAGTCTCGAAAGTCATCTGTAATGGCTTTTGGACAGGTACCGGATCGACTTGAGGATTTGCGTCAGAACAAGTTATTTGCTCTGGCCACCGACGCCCCAAAACGCGCATCCTTCTCATCCCTCCGACACTTAAAATAGCGGTCTTCGTATTATCAGGTTAGCCAGAATTTCTGGTTGGCCTTTTTTTATGGTCGTTTT